>NZ_CP015109.1:2743714-3078071 GCF_002082015.1 Sporosarcina ureae
GTTTATCATGAAAAAAAGACAGATACTAGCTCCGCTTAGTCTATCACTTCTACTATTAGGAGCATGTAACGCAGATACTGAAAATGAAACAGATGTGGACAAAGAACAAACCGAACCCACTGAAAATGTTGTGAAAGAACCTGTAGATAAATCTGATACAACAACTTCTAATGATGAGTTAAAAGAAGAGTTTGAAAAAGAAGAAGGCGTATCGGAAGTAAGTTTGATCATTACTGAAGATGCAGGTGGTTTCGTCTTACTAGACTTTGAAGTGACAGAGGACATGAAAAAAGAAGAAGCTGAGAAAATTAGTAAAAGGTACTACGAACGTCTTGAAAAAGAGTATCCGAAACATAGTATTGATATCCAAGCACGTAAAAGTGGAGAAACATTCGTACAAGAAACAAAAGAAGTCAAATAATGAACGTAGAAATACCGTCCTGTCAAAGGGCGGTATTTTTATCGTTACATCGTATAGTTTTGATGTGTGCTTTGCATCAAATGATGGTAAATTTAAAATGTAGTAAGTAAATTAGGAAGTAATCATTGTCATGATGGGTTGGACACGAATCATTGCGATATACTAATTAAAATCCATAGAGAGTGGGGAATTCATTGGGGAAAAAGACAGCGATAGTGCATTCAGCTATAGAGGTATTTCAAGAGCAAGGAATTGAGAAAACAAAAATCTCTGATATCGTCAAGCGTGCAGGAATCGCACAAGGGACGTTTTATTTATACTTTCCTTCAAAATTATCTCTTATGCCTGCAATTGCGGAAGTGATGGTCATGAAAACAATTGAAATTGTAAAACTAACGGTTGATGATGAAGCTGCGTATCCGCAACAGTTTGAACAAATGGTAGATGCAATCTTTAAAGTGAACAAAGAGTATTATGAAATATTGGCCGTCATTTATTCAGGGCTAGCTTCGACAGAACATATTCGCGAGTGGGAATCTGTCTACGCGCCATTTTATGAATGGATTAGCGAAAAACTTGAAGCTGCCAAAACAGCAGGGGCGGTTCGTCAATCGATCAAACCTGAACGGACAGCAAAAATTATTATTGGGCTCATTGAATCAGCGGCCGAGCAAGTATTCCTTTATGCTCAACATGATGAAAGTGAAGCAGATCGACAGAAAGAAGAAGTTTTGGATTTTATGTCTCATGCACTGCAATCTCAAACAACGAAAGGTTAACATAGCAAATTGTTAACCTTTATGATAAAATGAATGATAGTCAGTCATAATGAATGAGGAACGAAATTGGAGCGGATCGTATGAATAAAGCATGGCTATATGTCGCATTAACCAGCTTTTTTGAGTTAGTGTGGATTTTTGGATTTAACACAGCAACTCACTGGTGGCACTGGATATTTATCATAGGTTTTATATTTGTGGATTTTCATTACCTTACCAAAGCTTGCGAGAGTCTACCGACGGGAACGGTCTATGCAATATTTGCTGGAATCGGAACGGTAGGTACATCGTTAATGGATGTCATGTTCTTTGGTGAACATATTAGTATAGGCAAAATCTTTTTCATCTTCCTTCTAGTGATTGGAGTAGCAGGATTAAAGATTGCGGACGGACAGGATGAAAAGAAAGCGCTGGAGGGAGTGAAGAACGATGGGTTGGATTCTAGTATTCTTGGCAGCTCTAAGTGAGTTTGCCGGTGTCATAGGGTTGAAGAAATTTAGTGAGAAAAAGACCTGGGTTAACGGTTTGCTATATTACGGAGGATTCGGTACCGCGTTCTTCTTTCTATATAACTCCTTTAAGTACTTGCAGGTGAGTACAGCGTATGCTGTATGGATTGGTATAGGTACGGCTGGGGCTGTACTGATCAATATGTTATTCTTCGGTGAATCGAAGAGTACAGGTAGAGTAGTGAGCCTTATACTCATCGTCATTGGTGTAGTTGGACTCAAAGCATTATCATAAAATGCAACATCTTTAATTGATGGAGAAATACTTATGGAATGGAAAACGGACATGCCTATGGAGAAAGGGCATGTCCGTTTTATTGTATCCGAAAGATCAGCTACTGAGTTTTATCGATTCCAAGGCACGTTTACGTATCTCGCGTTCTAACAGTTGAATGAACTCCAGACTTAGTTGATATTTTTGAGCCTGTTGATAGGAATAGAGCAACAATTGATCCGATAAATGTGGCACAGTAGAACCGCCTCCTTTAGGATGAATAGATTGTAATCAGTCTGCATGCTTCTCTCTAGATGTTATCTCTTACTTTACCAAAAGAATCTGGAAAGAACAAGCGTTCGAATTGTCCACAATGCTGGTGGGTAAGCTGTGGGTAATATGTGAATGGTATACAGAAACTGCCAAGATATGCGGTGGATAATGTGTATAGAGTTATGAACAAAATATAAATGTCGAATACTGTCGAGCGAAACTTGTCATAGAATGACTCGTACTCTATATATTGACTGAATACATATCGTTTTCTTGAACAGGATTTTTCATCTGCACTAATTGATATGTAAGTAGAGGAGAAAGTTGTAATAAATCAAAACGGAAAATCTAGTCCATTCATATAAAAAATGAATCTAGACAGAATGTTTAATAAAGCTTCTATCTTCGCCTTCTATCTATGTAGTGAGGATATGATCTTTGTTTTTCATTACTTAATGAAAGAAATGGAGTCAAAAGCAAAAATAATTTTTATGTATTTCGATATGCAATATATCGCTGTATGTCGCGCGTGTAAGCGTATTCAGATGTTTTAAATTAGTCACAATTGGCGAAAAACTTTAAAAATACGGTTGACCTTTATTCGTTTACAAGATATGATTACAGCAATCTAGTTCATAGCGGTGAACAATTCACTAGCTGTTCAGAATATTCAACTGAATGCAATTAATGTAATTAGCAATTGATTCGTTCAATTAGTTTAGGAGAGATTGCAAATGAGAAGTGACATGATTAAAAAAGGAATCGATCGTGCACCACACCGTAGCTTACTATATGCAGCTGGTGTTAAAACGAAAGATATGAATAAACCATTTATTGGAGTGTGTAACTCCTATATAGATATCATCCCAGGACATATGCATTTGAACAAGTTCGCCGAAGTAGTTAAAGAAGCGATTTGGGAAGCGGGCGGCGTGCCGTTCGAATTTAACACTATTGGTGTAGATGACGGAATTGCAATGGGGCATATCGGTATGCGTTATTCATTGCCGAGTCGTGAGTTAATAGCAGACTCAGCAGAAACAGTTATTAATGCGCACTGGTTTGACGGAGTCTTCTATATACCAAACTGTGACAAAATCACACCAGGTATGCTGATGGCCGCTGTTCGAACAAACGTCCCTTCGGTATTCGTTTCCGGTGGGCCGATGGAAGCAGGCGTTTCCGCAACAGGCGATGTCCTTTCATTAACATCTGTGTTTGAAGGTGTGGGAGCTTACAAAAGCGGTAAGATGTCGGCTGAAACATTACTCGACATTGAACAGAATGCTTGTCCTTCATGCGGATCCTGTTCGGGAATGTTCACAGCGAACTCCATGAACTCATTAATGGAAATGCTCGGTATGGCTCTTCCAGGAAATGCGACAATTCTTGCTACATCCGATGATCGTCATCGACTCATCAAAGATGCAGCGAAACATTTAATGAATTGTATCGAAAAAGATATTAAACCGCGTGACATCATTACGAAAGAAACAATCGACGATGCATTTGCACTTGATATGGCAATGGGTGGTTCGACTAATACAGTCCTTCACACATTGGCGATCGCTCACGAAGCAGAAATTGATTACAATATTGAAGACGTTAACGAGGTAGCAAAACGAGTACCATACTTAGCTAAAATCATGCCAGCGTCTGATTATTCAATGGATGACATTGAAAAATCCGGCGGTGTGAGCGCAATTATCAATGAATTGTGTAAAATTGATGGTGCGATGCACAATGATCGAATGACCATCACAGGCAAGACGATTGCAGAAGATGTCGCAGGTCATGAGATTACAAATACAGATGTCATACGAACGAAAGATAATCCATATAGTCCAGTAGGTGGCTTGTCCATTCTGTTTGGTAATATCGCACCTGAAGGTTCTGTTATTAAAGTAGGTGCAGTTGATCCTTCTATCAAGGAGTTCAGAGGAGAAGCAATTGTCTTTAACTCACAGGAAGAAGCCCAAGAAAATATTGATAATGACACAGTAAAAGCAGGCCACGTCGTTGTCATTCGATATGAAGGACCTAAAGGTGGACCGGGAATGCCAGAAATGCTGGCACCGACCTCTGCAATTATGGGGAAAGGGCTTGGTAAGGAAGTTGCTTTAATTACCGACGGTCGTTTCTCTGGGGCATCACGAGGTATATCCATTGGCCATATCTCACCAGAAGCAGCATCCGGTGGACCGATTTCGCTTGTAGAGAATGGAGATATTATCGAAATTGATCTAACAAACCGTACGATCGAACTGATGGTATCCGATGAAGTTCTTGCAGAGCGCCGTCATGCACTGGAACCATTCGAACCTAAAATTAAAAAAGGATATCTTGCTAGATATTCTCAACTAGTCACTTCAGCCAGTACTGGTGGAGTCATGAAAATTTAATATACAAAACGTTGATGAGGTTAAAGTAGATAGAGAATGTATTCACAGAGAGCCGGCGGTGCTGCGAGCCGGTAATACAGCTATTTGCGACATCCCCTCGGAGTGGATTGCTAAAAGGTATACCGACTAGGCAGTCTCGGGCTCGATATTCGGGCTCGTTAGCAATGAGAAAGTACGGCTTTGGCTTGCTTTTTCGTAAGGTGACAAACGTCACGAACTAGGGTGGTACCATGAAAGCTTTTTCATCCCTATGTAAAGAGAGTAGATTTCTTTGCGTGGGATGAGAAGGTTTTTTTTTAGGGGAAAACGTCATTGGCTACTATATATGGATGAAAATTGTAAGGAGGAGTTCAGTATGAGTGCTAAAGTACAAGAAAAACAGACTGTATCTATGCCAAAGGAGCAAGCTGTAAATAAACTTGCGGATGGTTCTGCAATCTTGATTCAATCGCTTAAAGAACAGAACGTTGAAATCATCTTTGGATATCCTGGAGGGGCAGTTCTTCCAATCTATGATGCGCTATATAACGACCCAATACCACATGTTTTAGCACGACATGAGCAAGGAGCAATCCACGCAGCAGAAGGATATGCGAGAGTGTCGGGGAAAACAGGAGTGGTCATCGCCACATCAGGTCCTGGTGCAACGAACTTAGTAACGGGAATTACAGACGCCATGATGGACTCACTTCCATTAGTCGTTATTACAGGCCAAGTAGCAAGTACCGTTATCGGATCGGATGCATTTCAGGAAGCGGATATCATTGGGATCACTCAACCTATTACAAAACATAACTATCAAGTACAAAATGTAGCGGACATTCCACGTATTTTGCGTGAAGCTTTCCATATTGCTTCTACCGGACGGCCAGGACCAGTTGTTGTCGACGTGCCTAAAAATGTCGCAACTGATATCTTCGTACCTGTCGAAAAAGAGAGTAAAGAAGTGAATTTGCCTGGTTATCAGCCAACTACTACACCCAATTATCTGCAAATTCAAAAAGCTTCAAAAGCGATCTCTGGAGCGAAAAAGCCTATGATCCTTGCCGGTGCGGGTGTACTTCATGCAAGTGGAACAGCCGAGCTGAAAGAGCTTGTCGAAACACATCGTATTCCAATCGTCAATACCTTACTTGGCTTGGGTTCGATCCACGGAGAACATGAATTATTCTACGGAATGGCTGGCATGCACGGTACGGCAACAGCTAACTATGCATTAAGCGAATGTGATTTACTGCTTAATGTGGGTGCCCGTTTTGATGACCGTCTAACAGGTAACTTGGATGCATTCTTACCGAATGCACGTGTTATTCATATTGACATCGATCCGGCAGAGATTGGTAAAAACGTGGTTACTGAAATTCCGATTGTATCGGATGCAAAAGAAGCGTTAACGGCATTGTTGAAGGCAGATTTTAAATCGCCGGATACAACAGAATGGGTAGGCTATTTGAATGGCTTAGCAGAACAATATCCACTTTGGTATCAAAAGGATGAGGAAGCTTTATTGCCTCAACAAGCACTCGAGATCATACATCGGATTACAAACGGCGATGCAATCGTTACGACAGATGTTGGACAGCACCAAATGTGGACCGCTCAATATTACCGTTTCAATAATCCAGACAATTGGGTAACATCAGGCGGGTTAGGAACAATGGGCTTTGGTTTCCCAGCAGCAATCGGTGCACAACTAGCAAAACCGAAAGCGCGTGTAATTGCAGTTGTGGGAGACGCAGGTTTCCAAATGACAGCACAAGAGCTATCACTTCTTCAAGAAATGCGTATTCCTGTAAAAGTCATCATTTTAAATAACGGAGCACTAGGTATGGTACGTCAGTGGCAAGAGACCTTCTATGAAGAGCGTTATTCGCAGTCACTAGTTCCTGTACAGCCAGACTTTATTAAATTGGCGGAAGCATACGATCTAAAAGGATATCGTATCCACAATTTGGAAGAGGCTGAAAAGGTATTTGCAGAAGCGCTATTATCTGACGAGCCGGTCTTGATCGATTGCCGAGTGAAACAAAAAGAAAATGTCTATCCAATGGTTGCTCCAGGTAAAGGATTACAAGACATGATTGGAGTGAGTCCTCAGTGAAACGAATTATTACAGTAACAGTAATTAATCAGAGCGGGGTATTAAACCGTGTAACGGGACTGCTGATGAAGCGTCAATTCAATATTGAAAGTATTACCGTTGGTGCTACGGAACAGCCGAATAGATCCAAGATGACATTCCAAGTTCACGTAGAAGATGAAAACAAAATCGAACAACTTGTAAAACAGCTGCAGAAGCAGATTGATGTTATTACAGTGAAAGATATAACAGACAAAGCGATCGTGTTACGTGAGTTAGCTTTAGTAAAGGTCATCTCACCACCACAGATTCGCTCTGAAATGAACAGTATTGTGGAACCTTTCCGTCCAACTATAGTTGATTCCGGAAAGAATGTAGTAACTTACCAAGTAACGGGTGACCCAGATAAAATCGAAGCGTTTATCGATTTGCTGAAACCATATGGCATCAAAGAATTAACACGAACTGGCGCAACCGGCTTTGCCCGTGATATGCAAAAAGTTCAAGCACCACAGTTGTCTATTTTAAAGCAGTAACACACACACACTTAGGGGGAAATAAAAATGACAAAAATGTATTATAACCAGGATATCAATGAAGGACTACTAGAAGGTAAAACAATCGCAATTATCGGATACGGTTCACAAGGCCACGCACACGCGCGTAACTTGAAAGATTCTGGCTTTAACGTAGTAGTAGGAGTTCGTGCAGGTAAATCATTCGAACAAGCAAAAGCAGACGGCTTAGAAACACTTTCAGTAAAAGAAGCTTCTGAAAAAGCAGATTTGATCATGATCTTACTTCCAGATGAAAACCAAAAAGCAATCTACAATTCAGAAATCGAACCAGCTCTTGCTAAAGGAAAATCTTTAGTATTCGCTCACGGTTTCAACGTACACTTCGGTGAAATCAAACCACCTGCTGACGTAGATGTATTCCTAGTAGCTCCAAAAGGACCAGGACACCTAGTACGTAGAACATTTGAAGCTGGCGGCGGAGTTCCTGCACTATTCGCAGTGTACCAAGACGTATCTGGCCAAGCAAAAGACGTAGCTCTTGCGTATGCAAAAGGTATCGGATCTGCTCGTGGTGGCGTTTTGGAAACAACTTTCGAAGAAGAGACAGTTACGGATCTATTCGGAGAGCAAGCCGTACTTTGTGGTGGATTGACTTCACTAGTTAAAGCTGGATTCGAAACACTAGTAGAAGCTGGATACCAGCCTGAACTAGCTTACTTCGAAACATTGCACGAAACGAAGCTTATTGTGGACTTGATGTATGAAGGCGGAATGGCTGGAATGCGTTATTCAATCTCTGATACTGCGGAGTGGGGCGACTTCGTTTCTGGTCCACGCGTAATCGATGCAGATACAAAAGCACGTATGAAAGATATTCTTACTGACATCCAATCAGGTAAGTTTGCGAAAGAATGGATCGAAGAGAATGAAAACGGACGTCCTCAGTTCAATGCAATTGAAGAAGCAGAAGCTAAGCACCAAATTGAAGAAGTAGGACAGAAACTTCGTTCTATGATGCCATTCATCAACGAAGGAGCTAAATCAAAAGAGGAAGAAGTGGTAGCGAGTGAGAAAAATTGATCTATTCGATACAACTCTTCGCGACGGTGAGCAATCTGCAGGTATTAATCTAAATACAGTAGAAAAATTAGAAATCGCTCGTCAGCTAGAAAAACTTGGGGTAGCAGTCATTGAAGCAGGATTTCCTGCTTCATCCCCAGGTGATTTCGAAGCCGTTCAACGCATTGCCAACACAGTGAAAAACTCTACTGTGACTGGTCTTGCTAGAACAATCAAAAATGACATTGATATATCATGGGAAGCGTTACGTGGCGGAGAGCAGCCGCATATCCATGTATTTTTAGCAACATCACCGATTCATATGGAGTATAAATTAAAGAAATCTCCAGACGAAGTAGTAGAGATCGCAGTGGATGCAGTCAAGTACGCTAAAAAGTATTTCCCGCTCGTTCAGTGGTCGGCAGAAGATGCTTTCCGTTCTGATAAGGAATATCTGGTACGTATTATTAGTAAAGTAATTGAGGCAGGAGCGACAACGATTAATGTTCCCGATACCGTAGGCTATGCAACACCTGCAGAGTACGGTGCTCTATTCAAATATTTGAAAGAGAACGTAAAAGGAATAGATCATGTGAAGCTTTCAGCTCATTGTCATGATGACCTTGGAATGGCCGTTGCCAACTCCATTGCGGCAGTTGAGAATGGTGCAGATCAAGTAGAATGTACGATTAACGGGATTGGCGAGCGCGCAGGCAATGCAGCATTAGAAGAAATTGCTGTCGCGATGCACATCCGTAAAGACTTCTATAACATGGAAACTGGAATTAACTTGAAAGAAATCAAAAAAGTGAGTCAGCTTGTTAGTCGTTTGACGGGAGTAGTCATCCAGCCAAACAAAGCGGTTGTCGGAAAGAATGCATTCGCTCATGAATCGGGTATTCATCAGGATGGCATGCTGAAAAACCGTGAGACATACGAAATTATTACACCCGAATTAATTGGTGAAACGGATATTCCGTTGGCACTAGGCAAACACTCCGGACGTGCTGCGTTCAAAGATCGGGCCATTACAATGGGCTTTGAACTGACTGATCAGCAATTAAATGAAGCGTTTGACGATTTCAAAAAATTAGCAGATCGCAAAAAAGAAATTACGGAAGACGATTTATTTGTATTGTTTACAGGACAGCAATTAGCTGATACAGATACACCAATTTATGAATTGCATAATGTTCAAGTACAATACGGAACGAATAATATTCCGACGGCTACCGTCACGGCAACAGTGCCTAGCGGAGAAACAGTAACAGTGGCAACAACTGGTGCAGGTTCTGTTGAATCTATCTTTAACGCACTCGAATTGGCCATTAAAGGTGAAGTTCTCATTCTGGATTATCGTGTAACATCGATCGGAAAGGGCCGCGATGCACTGGGAGAGGCAGTAGTCAACTTAAGACATAACGGGCTAGAGCTTACAGGCCGTGACGTAGCGCAAGACGTATTAGAAGCGTCTGCAAAAGCTTATTTGAATGCTATAAACCGTCAACTAGTTCGCGAACAATTGCGGAAAGAAGAGTTAATAAAATAAGCAACCTATATCAACGAGATAGAGTATTCGATCGAGTGATACGAGATAGATCAAGGAGGAGAAGTTCTATGGAAAAGAAAGTAGCAGTATTACCCGGAGACGGCATAGGACCCGAGGTAGTAGCAGAGGCAGTTAGAGTATTGGAAGTGATCGGCAGACGTTTTAACCATACATTCCATACAGAATTTGGACTAATTGGTGGGGCGGCGATTGATGAAAAGAATGATCCACTTCCTAAAGAGACAATTGAGTTATGTGAGTCAAGTGACGCCATTCTTCTAGGAGCAGTGGGTGGCCCAAAATGGGATCAGAACCCTTCAGAATTGCGACCGGAAAAAGGGTTGCTTGCGATACGTAAACATTTTGATCTATTTGCCAACCTTCGTCCTGTTGCAGCTGTACCTTCTTTGATCCAAGCTTCTCCTTTAAAAGAAGAAATCGTCAAAGAAGTTGATATGATGATTGTTCGGGAATTAACTGGAGGTCTTTACTTTGGTAAACCGAGCCGTCACACAGATCAATCGGCTGTTGACACACTTGTATATACACGTGAAGAAATCGAACGTATTGTCGACAAAGGTTTCGAGTTGGCTCGCCTGCGTAAAGGCAAAGTAACTTCTGTGGACAAAGCGAATGTGCTCGAATCCAGTAAGTTATGGAGAAAGATCGTTGAAGAGAAAAAAGCGCAATATCCAGATGTAGAGGTAGAGCATCAGCTTGTGGATTCCGCGGCAATGAAATTAATTACAAATCCAGCACATTTTGATGTAATCGTTACGGAGAATATGTTTGGTGATATTTTGAGTGATGAAGCTTCGGTCATTACAGGATCACTTGGATTACTTCCTTCAGCGAGTGTCCGTTCAGACGGCTTAGGTCTATATGAGCCAGTACACGGTTCAGCGCCGGATGTAGCAGGGCAAGGGGTGGCAAACCCCGCGGCGACTATTCTTTCCGTCGCAATGATGCTGAAGTATTCATTTGGATTAGAAACTGAAGCAGCAGCGATTGAAAAAGCAGTCAATACAGTATTTGAAGAAGGTCACTTTACAGCAGATTTAGCTGGTAAAGATCAACGTTCATTAACGACAAAAGAATGGACAGATAAGATCGTAGACGAATTGGATCTTCAGTTCGTTTCCAATAGTATCATGTACTCGTATATTTAAAAAAATACCGCTGTCTACGTCTCGACATGCACAGGAGGGCATACCGAAACTGGTGCGCCCTTTGTGTATAACGAGATAGATGAACTGAATTATATGCCGAACGTAGAGGCATAGGCTGGGAAGGGGAAACAATTATGGCTAAGACAATTATTGAGAAAATATGGGATGAGCATATTGTATACGAAGAAAAAGGAAAGCCTGATCTATTGTACATTGATCTTCATTTAATTCATGAAGTAACATCACCACAGGCATTTGAAGGATTAAGGCTGGCGAACCGTAAAGTGCGTCGTCCAGATCTATGCTTTGCAACTATGGATCATAATGTCCCGACAAAAAACTTACCGGTAATCAATGACCCGATTGCCAAAAAACAAATTACTACGCTTGAAAAAAATTGTAAAGAGTTTGGCGTTCAATTGGCAGATATGCAACATCCGGACCAGGGAATTGTACATATTATTGGTCCTGAGCTAGGGTTGACACAACCAGGTAAAACCATTGTTTGTGGAGACAGCCATACATCAACACACGGTGCCTTCGGAGCGATTGCGTTCGGTATCGGCACAAGTGAAGTAGAGCATGTATTATCTACACAAACATTGTGGCAAGGTAAACCGAAAACGATGGAGATCCGCGTGACAGGTAAAATAGGCTTTGGTGTAACGGCTAAAGATATCATTCTTGCGATTATTTCGAAGTTTGGAATTGGCGTCGGTACAGGACATATCGTCGAGTATACAGGAGAAGCAATTCGCGGACTTACAATGGAAGAACGTATGACAATTTGTAATATGTCCATTGAAGCGGGAGCAAAAGCAGGATTAATTGGTCCAGACGAAACTACAATCAATTATTTACGTGGACGTCGTTACGCACCACAAGGCGAAGAATTTGAGGCGGCAGCAGAGCGTTGGCTCGCACTGAATACGGACGAAGGTGCAACATATGATCAAGTGCTTGAAATTCATGCAGATGAAATCGAACCATTTGTAACGTGGGGAACGAACCCGTCTATGGGATCAGGAATTTCGTCTACTATTCCTACAGCTGCAGATTATGTATCCGAAACGGACAAGTCCGCACTTCGTTCCGCTATGGAATATATGGGACTTGAAGAAGGAATGGCACTAACAGATATTGAAATTCAACACGCATTTATCGGTTCGTGTACCAATGCGCGTCTTAGCGATTTGGAAGCAGCAGCGAATGTCGTAAAAGGTAAACACGTACATCCGACTGTGACTGCAATTGTCGTACCTGGTTCACGTACTGTAAAAAAACAAGCGGAAGATATCGGTCTTGATAAAATCTTTACAGATGCAGGTTTTGAGTGGAGAGAGTCGGGCTGTAGTATGTGTTTAGCTATGAATGATGATGTTGTTCCAGCGGGCGAGCGCTGTGCTTCTACATCCAATCGGAATTTTGAAGGACGCCAAGGTGCAGGCTCACGCACACATCTAGTCAGCCCATCCATGGCTGCAGCGGCTGCTATAGCGGGACATTTTGTAGATGTTCGAAAAATCGAAGCAGCTGTGCAAATTTGAGGAGGGTATTCAGATGGAACCGATTAATAAAATAGAGAGTGTACTCACTCCATTAGATAAAAATAACGTAGACACAGACCAAATTATTTCTAAAGAGTTCCTGAAACGAATTGAGCGTACTGGATTCGGAAAATATTTATTCTATCATTGGCGTTTTAATGCAGATGGTACGAAAAACGAAGAGTTCGTGCTGAATGATCCTCGTTTTGACGGTTCAACTATTTTGGTTGCACATGAAAACTTCGGTTGTGGGTCTTCTCGTGAACACGCACCGTGGGCAATTTTAGACTACGGATTCCGCGTAGTCATTGCTCCAAGCTTTGCAGATATTTTCTATAGTAACTGCTTCAAGAATGGAATTTTGCCAATTACACTATCAGTCGCGGAAATTGATGAATTTCTACGAAAAGGCAAAGAAGCTCCATACACATTGACAGTGAGTCTTGAAGACCAAACTGTAGCTGGCGAAGACGGTTCGGTGTACGACTTTGATATCGATCCATATTATAAAAAGATGTTATTGAATGGCTGGGATGAAATTTCCCTGACATTCCAATATGAAGATAAGATTTCAGAGTACGAACAAAAGCATGCATAATTCAAAACAGTTCATCGCTTACTTAGCATGGACTGTTTTTTATGTATGAAAAGTAAAGTGTATTAATTTGAAACTATTTCTGTTATTCTGCGTCTGTACGATACGGTTATGGAGAGGTGGAAGATGGTCTGAGAACAGATCATAGCTAGATACTATGGAAACTTCTACCTTTGCAATGATAGTCCAAATGAAAAGTTAGGTATGCTATAATTGTCGAAGGAAACTACATACTATAACCAAGAAATTCAAAGACTGGGGTTGATTTTAAAGATGTTCAGCGCATCAAAGAAAAGTACATACGCTATTTTCAATTCATTGCTGATTGCGGTGTTAGTATGCTTGATTGCCTTGCCAATCCAGGCGAAAGCAGAAACTGTGAACCAACGTTTCTCCGATGTCAGCAATGAATATTGGGCGAAAGATGAAGTAACACAGCTGGTGGAGGAAGGAATCATAAACGGTTATCAAGATTTACAATACCGTCCAGGCATCAGCATTAAACGTGGGCAAGCGGCCAACTTGCTAACTGTCGCACTGCAATTACCTGAAGCTCCCTATCAGCCAATATTCAAGGATGTCAGCGCAAAGTCTTCCCACTTACGCGGTGCGATGTCCACGTATCAAGAAGGGATATTTAGAGGGAAGCCCGATGGCAACTTCGGTGTTAGTGATGAATTAACACGCGAACAAATGGCCAGTGTGTTAGTACATGCATTTAAATTAAAAGACACAGGTGAAGAGGTACACTTTACTGATGAGAAAAGCATTAGTGAATCTCACAGGTATGGCGTAAAAGTACTGATGCAGCACGGTATTACTACTGGTAAAGAGGACGGATCTTTTGCTCCGAAACTATCCGTTAACCGTGGTTCGTTCGCTGTATTTCTACATAGAGCAATGATTCAAGCAGGACTGCTCGAAAAAAAGCAACCGGTTGTTTTCAATAAAACGCAAACGATGGGGAAATTTGAACCCATTCGCTTTAATCAATTTCTTACAGAAGTACCCTTGACACAAGAAGGGAAGACGTACTTGCGATCCAACCATTACATGTCTTTATCAGCTAAGCGAGTAAAAGCGCATGGGCATGCAACAGATCATATTTATGTCTACGGTGTGAGTGAAAGAAAAGGTACAAGAATTACTGTAACAAAACGCGAATTGCCAAATGGTGATTACTTTACATTCGTAGAGTTAAGAAATCCTGATCGTCTACCGATTCGTGTCGACTTGGTACGGATCGATGGAAATATTAAAACGAATACATTGGAGCGTTTTGACAAATTCCCAATGAAAAAAGATGTGGATGATACATTTGGATTCGATATTGCGACTTCGCCAGTGGGGGTTCTGGAAACAGTTTCTCAACAAGGTACTGGACAGCAAATGATTTCAAAAACATATCGTTCACGTGAGCTTGAGTTAAAGTATCGTAATGGTGCAGTCAGCCGAACACGAGAACTACAAGATGAGAAAGAAACTTATAGCAATATTCTAATGGGAGATAACCGCGTATCGGTATATGAGCTGAATTCTAGAGGATACGATGTGGTCGATCAATGGTATCTTGCGTCGAATAAGAAGTTATTCTCGTCACAGGAAAGATTGGATTCATGGCTTCGGGAATCCATTACCAACTATAAAAAGCGTAATAAATGGTATACAGCTGAAGGTCCATACAACAAGATGGCGACAACTATTGAACCAATGCCTGCTTCAGGTCGAGGATATGGTCGTAATTTACTTTTAGTAAAAGAAGACCGTGTCATGCTGTTATACAACCAGACGAAAGAACGCTATTATGAAGATATTTTGCATAACTCCTTTACAAATTTAGAAATCTTCAGAGGTAGTAAACCTTACTGGGAAACTGAAGTGACGAGTACGTATTTGACGAATTTATATAACTTTACTGCACCATTCGTTGATACACGCTTCAATGAACAGATTGCTTTATTCCTCTATAATGGAGGAAAGGCATTCAATCATAAAGATTACAACGAAGGTTTGCGTAACTATGCGAACTTGCTTGTACAGCAACACAGAAAAGGGAATGTAAACTTCTTGTCTCCGACTGCATATTATATCCCGGATTACTTCCCGGCAAAATCGCAGGTGAAGACCCATACGTCAATGAACCATTTACTTGGCGGCATGAACATTCTCCTACTCGCATTCCAGGAGTTCAATGACCCGGTCTACTTGGAAAATGCCAGTGCTATTGAAAAAGCGATTCGCTTCGAAGAGAAGAAGTGGACTCGTTCAAATGGAGACATTTGGTACAAACGTGCTCCAAATGGTCAGTTTTCAGGAACAGATTATGTTCATCTGACATTGGAGGACTTGATTCACTCTTATGAAAAGTGGTCACAAATCGATCAGTCGAAAGCTAAAGTATTCGAGCGTATGATTAAGTCAAAGGCTGGTTATTTGAACAGTACGAAAAAAGGATATACGACCAAGATCAAAGAAGGTCTGAAACGAATCAATATGTCTAACTTATTGCCAGCAGGTAAAGAGTATACGGACGCGTTATAATGATCAAGACACCATCTCCGTTCGTTTAGGAGATGGTGTTTTGTTGTTTTGCTGGGAAATTAAAGGGGAGGGAAAGTTCTAGGCGGATCCGGGGTTATCTATCTGAGGATTGATTGATTGAGCGGTTACTATTGGACATTGAGCGCTTGTCGAGGTTGATAGAGCGTTTAATTAGTTAGATAGAGCGGTTGCGAGGGAGTATAGAGCACTTCTTGAGGTATTATGAGCGGATATCGTGGGACTATGAGCGTTTGACCTAAGGGAAATGACACTCAGTTGCTTGATGTTCCAGGCAGATCAGGGGTTATCTATCCTGAGGCTTGATTGAGCGGTTACTCCCGGACATTGAGCGCTTGCCGAGGTTGATAGAGCGTTGAATTAGTTAGATAGAGCGGTTTAGAGGAAGTATAGAGCGCTTCTAGAAGTATTATGAGCGGATATCGTGTGACTATGAGCGCTGCCCCCCCAAAAGAAAATGCCACTTAGTTGATCGTAAATGGAAGGCAGTGACTGCCAATCTCTCAACAATGTTTCCTCTTCTCAATGTACTTTTCAAACTAAAAACCACCACTCCAAAGTTACTGGAGATGGTGGTTTCATTGTCTAATTAATTAACGAGCGTGACGAGATCAGAACGGATCCAGCCATATGGTTCGTTGATTTGTGTCGTTCCTGGATTGATATCCATACGCACCTTATACCAAACAAAACCATCAGCGCCTGTTGTACGATCTGTAACAATCAGTGGGTAGCCGAATGCCGCTAGATTACCTGGATGTTTTGGTTTGTAGGAGAATAGAATATTATTTCTATTCACCGCTTCTGGGCTTGTCCGGATATTCACTGCCGTATTGCCTGTATATGAAATTACAGCAAGTTGCGCTTGGTTCGCATCTTTATTCCCGAGGAACTGATCGATACGCCACATATGGCCGGCAATCTTGCTTCCCCAGAATGGGTCGGATGCATATTTCATATTGAAACCGACAGCTTTATTACCTGGAGCTGCACCATTGGCATACGCACCGAGTGGGTTCGCATAGTTTAAGTTGATGTAGCGAGTGATGAATGCGTCGACACTTCTAGTCGGATTACTATAGACTTCACCTTTTTCTGGTGAAGAGTCGAATACGCGAATACCGAATATGTTGTTTTTCCGTTGAGCATTGCCGCTCATTCCGTAATCACTCTCATGTATAGCTGTTGCTAGGATGAACATCGCATTCACGTTATGCTTTTTCTCCATTTGTTTCACATACGTACCCAGTCCGATTAATTTTGACTTGGAAGTAGCATTTTTATAGCGAGCAATGCCTGTTTTTTGTCTTGCTTGTAGTGCGTTGGAAATAAAACGATCCAGTTCCTGTCCTGTGTACGTAGAAGGTTGGCGCACGGATTGGAATTGGAAGTACGGATAAAAGGTAATCGTAGTCGAACCGTTTAATTCCTTAAAGTGAACCCCGTCGTTACTAGTATAAGTTTGTCCTTTTTTCATTGCAGGAGAAGCAGGGCCTACTGTATATTCTGCGTAACTACCTTTATACTGTTTCGTTTTGGCATCGTATGTACGATAATAGGGTTGATGAACTAGTAAGCCATCATTTGTTACTTTATATTGGCTCGCGCCTTTAGATAATAGGGAAGGGACCAGGTCGATTTCTGCGTGTTTCGCATAATAAGTATAGCCACCTACGTCTACAACAACGCGTTCTGGACTACTGCCTACATAGTCCAATTCAAACCCTTTTTGAACATATGTTACTTCGTTTTTTAATGCAGGATCGCTATACAGTGACGTATACTGCTTAGGATTTTCCGAAGCAAATGCCTGACCGGACTTCATCTTGATAATTTTATTATTAACGGAAATCGTCTGAACAATGGAAGAGGCATTATAAGCAGCTAATGCATCTTCAAACGTAATATATGATTCGCCTGTTACATTCAGCTGACTGTTGGAAATCGAGCTGACTTTATGCACTTTAGGGTTGTCCATACCGCCTACATTCGTAGGAGGACGCGTATTCCCTTTTCCGTCAGCAACTGCAAACATACGGAATAAAAATGCAGAAGCATGAGCGATTGTTGCGTTACTTGTCGGTTTAAAATAGCCTTGATCTCCACGTATGATATTCAATGAAGAAGCCGCTGAAACAGCCGGTATGAAATTCGACGAGATTTTCTTACTATCCTTGAACTGGACGGTCGTTGAATTGACAGGGATATTCAGGAAGCGGAATGCTTTAAATATCATACCCGCCATTTGCTGTCGAGTAATCTGCTGATTTGCCTTGAATGAACCATCAGGATATCCTGCTAAAATTCCAGCACCTGCAGCGTTTTGGATTTCGATTGTGCGGGAATGATTTGCTTTTAAATCCTTAAAAGCATATCTTGTCGAAGCAGGTAATTCGAGTGACCGTGCCAAATACGAAGCAAATTCACCTCGTGTTACTGCACGATTCGGATAGACATTCCCTTTTGCATCCTTTTGGATCACTCCTTTATCGACCCAAAATGTCAGTTCTTGTTGCATTTGATGACTAGTGAAATCATTCGCACTCGCCACCGGTGTGAAGATAGGAGAAGCAACTAAAAGCAAAAGTGTCAGTAATGTAATCAAACGTTTCAAATCAAAACCTCCTATATAAATCTCCTACTATTGTAGCAGAAAGGACTAGTATTGGTAAGCACCTTTTGATATATTAATAGACTACCATTATAATAAATCCCTATATAATGAATGATACATATAGACCGATAGGGTGAAATGGCATACAAATTATGTAAAATATTGATTAAAGTTGAAATGCTACATAGAGCAGTAAACGACAATCTACAATTATTCAAAAAGATGCAACGAATGGTTTCCCTATTCCGTCCTAGATAGTGATATAATGCAACAAGGAACTAGCAAGTGTAGAAAGGGTTTTATAGACTAATGAATATATGGAAACAACGATTAGAAAAACAATCTACAAGTACCATACTGGTTGCAGTAGCTGTGATGCTCATTGCATTATTGCTACCGTCAAAAATAGCTTTGCTTGGAACGACCTTATTTTTTGTCCTATTTTCTATTTTGAAACCGCAGCAAAGTATTCTATTTCTGGTAATCTACGTCAATATCCGACCATTTTTGCTCGAAGTGAATAGTGGAATGAAGTTAATAGGAGATTTAATTATTTTTGTCGTATTTGCATGGACGTTGTTCCATTATCGACATAATCTTCGTTCTTTATTTACATTTAAATGGTTTGAATGGTCCTACTTTGCCTTTATTTTATTTGGCTCGATCGTAGGAATTCTAAACCATGTCACGCCAATGTCTATCATATTCCAAATACGTACATTTATAATTATGTATTTGCTTTACTACATTATTTCGAGAATGACGTTGACCAACAAATGGCTACAACAACTTGCGTGGGCGACGGTATGGGTGAACGTTGTCATGTCGCTTCATGGTTTGGTGGAAAAATTGTCACTGCGTCAGTGGCTGTTGCCTGAAGAATGGAAGTATAAAGTTTTATCTGCAACAAATGCTGTGCGTATTTACGGTCTTGCTGGTAATCCAAACTCTTTGGCATTATCCTTATTTTTCGGGATTATCGGGATCATTTATTTGCAACATGCGTACCAGCAGAATAAATACAAATGGACATTCCGTGTATTGCTCGTATTATTCTTCGGTATACTAGTACTTACGTATTCAAGAGGAACGTGGATTTCAGCAGTAGTGTTCGGTATTGTTTTCATACTCATGACAAAAAAATGGTATCTTTTGAAACGGCTAATGATTGCAGGTGTCGCTTCGATTATCCTAATATATTATCCCGTTAACTTGGCTGTACAATATATACAAGAGTTAAGCGTAGAAGTAGAGCAGAAGCCTGACGGGGCTGGAAGTATTGGGGGACGATTCGGCGAAACATTCGATGAGAAAAACTTAGCTCTCATGACGGAAAGCGGACGATTCTTCTATATTAGTAAGGGGTTTGAGATCTTCGGTGATCATCCTATAACGGGTACAGGATTCGGTTCATTTGGAGGTTCAGCTACATTATCGTACGGGTCACCGATTTACGATCACTACGGTATCAGTTCGGATATTTATGGCGGGAAGTACTTCTATTCAGATAATCAGTATATTCAAGTCATCACAGAAACCGGTGTGATCGGAGTATTGATTTTCGCGCTCTTCCTGTTAAGCATGCTACGGCTCTTCTGGAAATCACGTCATACGAACTTCGGCGTGTTTATGATTGCCTTATGGTTTTCAACTGGCGTTTCCGGAATGTATTATAATATCTGGGAACTGAAGATGTATACATTGTTCTACTTTATCTTGCTTGGCGCATTTGTGGCGTTTAGCAAGCCGCAAGACACATCGAAACCTACGAATGGTTAATCCATTCGTAGGTTTTTTTGGCTTGTTTGCTCATTATTTTATTTGAGTTAATCATAGAAGTGGCTTGTCCGCTCATAGTTCTTTTGTATCCGCTCAATGTTTTCTGGAATTCGCTCATAGTGACTCTGTATCCGCTCAAACCGCCCCCGCAGCCGCTCAATGTTGCTTGGTATCCGCTCAAACGGCCACCGCATCCGCTCAATATCGCTTGGTATCCGCTCATAGCAACTCAGCAGCCGCAGCCGCTCAATATCGCTTGGTACCCGCTCATAGCAACTCCGCAGCCGCAGCCGCTCAATGTTGCTTGGTACCCGCTCATACCACCTCAGCAACCGCTCAAACCGCCATCCCACCCGCTCAATACAACCCGCAATCCGCTCATAACAACCCACCATCCACGCAATTAAACCACCATAAATCCAACCCATCACTTCAACAAAACCAAATATCTATCTAAAACTTCAAATATCTTCTAATCTCTACTTTTTTCGTTCAAACGGTACATGAAACTATAGGGCTTATTTGATAGACTAGAGATTGATAAAGAGTAGAAAAGGTGGAGTTGTGTTATCGAACAAAATACTTTGCTGTCCCGTACAAAGCGGAAAGTAGCCGTTACCGTTATGTCGGCAGCTATGCTTATTTCATTGCCATTGTCAGCGGCAGCGAGCACAAAAGTTGTTTCCAGTTACCCCGTGTCTTCAGGAGTTACTTATTCTCACTATACATATTCAGCAAGTAGTCATATCAATCATATAGGCGTTGATCTCAGTGATCCGTTCACGAAACTGAAAATGGGGCTTCCTGCGCCTATTTCGAAAACAGCCCCTACATTGACTTTGGCAAACCGCGATTCAAAGGAAGGCCATCGCGTTGTCGGTGCAGTCAATACTTCGTTTTTCGATATGAAGACAGGAATGCCGATGTATCTATTATCTGAAGGCAATGAAATCGTTAATGGCGGTGTAATTTCGAGTGCGAACTCCTATTATGTTAGCCATCCAATTGCGTTTGGTGTGACAAGTAACGGTTTGGCTGAAATTGATTATTTTAACTTAGGAATTGAAGTTGAAGTCCATGGCAAGGTGTTTCAAATGACAGGTCTGAACCGTGAACGTCAGGCGGATGAGACGATCATCTTCACACCGCAACATGTGAAAAACACGACGGGTTCCAATGAATACGGTATTGAGCTAGTTGTTGAAACGAATGCGCCAATTACATCGACACATTACGGACAGCAAGTTCAAGGTAAAGTGGTCAACGTACGTGGTTATGGAGATAAACAAGCAGTCACGATACCGAAGAATGGTTTTGTTGTATCTATTCATGGGAAAAAAGGATTGGAACGGTTCAAATCAGTAGCTATTGGAGATTCGCTTTCGTTGAATCTATCCATCGATGATAAATGGAAAGACTCTGAATTCATGATGGCGAGTGGCCCGATGCTTGTTAAAGATGGACAACGTCATATTACAATGGATACGAATAACTGGCGCGCGACAGCAAAGACGGCCAGAACGGCTATTGCGATTAGTAAAGATAAAAAGCAAGTGCATATGGTGACGATTGATTCAAGAGCTGGATACAGTAATGGGATGACATTGACCCAATTTGCAAATTATCTTGTATCACAAGGATATGATCGCGCGTTGAATTTTGACGGTGGCGGGTCCACTACGATGGGTATTCGGAAATATGGTAGTAACCAAGTAGTTTTGGCTAATCGTACATCCAATTCTACACAACGAAATATTTCAGCTATTCTCGAAGCGGTAAGTACAGCACCAACTGGACAACCTGCGTACGTCAGTGTTTCTCGTTCTCAAATAGGAGAAATGTTGGTCGGTGCAACTGCCGATCTGAAAATTAATCATGTATTGGATGCGCATTATAATCCGATTGTGCCGAGCGCCTCTCAATTGAAAACCACATCTACAAAAGGAACGGTTGAAGGAACAGGTTTGACATACAAAGCGCTTCAGGCAGGAGAAGATCGCATTAGCGTCAACTACGGATTTGCTGAGCAATCATTCCCGGTCACGGTCATTGATCAGCCTGCAAGACTCGACGTGAAATCTTCTGCAACAAGCGTTAAAGCAGGGGAGAAGATTACATTTACAGCTACCCCGGCTGATGCTTCCGGGAATCCAATCATCTATCAACCGCACCAATTAGTATGGAGCGTTACAAATGATATTGGTTCCATTACTTCTTCTGGAACGTTTACAGCAACGAAAGCTGGAACAGGACAAGTGCAAGCCACTCTCGGCAAAAAAGTGATTTCAGTACCAATTGAAGTGAAATCCACAAATGTCCCAACTCAACCAGTAGAGCCGGGACCTGTGCCGCCTATTGTAGATAATCCGAGTAAAGAATTGTTTAACGATGTACCGTTGTCTTATGCCTACGCGACGGAAATCTATTTCTTACGTGATCGAGGTATCATTAATGGAGACACAGACGGGGCATTCAATCCGGGTGACACGTTATCAAGAGAACACGCAGCGTTGATTTTAAGCCGAGCTTTCAATTTACCACCGGCAGAAGAAGCGCATAGAGAGTTCAGTGATGTTCCGAAAACGCATCGCTATTACACTGAAATCAGTGCGATCGCTAATGCGGGTATTGTAGGCGGTTATTCTGACGGGACGTTTAACCCGACAGGCCAATTGACTCGTTCGCAGATGGCCATGATTTTAGTCAAAGCGTATAGTTTAGAAGGAGAGTCTGCAAAGAAATTTATAGACGTCTCACCGCAACATGGTGCGTACAAGCAAATTCATATTTTGGCACACCACGGAATTACCACGGGGAATGAAAAAGGCGAGTTCATGCCAGGCAAGCCAGTCAACCGTGCTCAATTTAGTGCATTCCTATATAGAAGTATAGCGAAGTAAGTATAGAAGCCTTCCACTCCTTGGCGTGTCCTCGGGGTGGAAGGCTTATCTGTCTTATGAATACACTATAAAAGGCCACTCTGCTATACTTATAGCAAATGAACTGTAGAGGATGGTATAAATTGAAAATAGGAATAGTAGGGAACTATGGAAACGACAATAACGGCGATGAAGCCATTTTATTGAGTCTTATTTCGCAAGTTACATCGACTTTCAATGTCCCAAGTGACGTCATTACGGTATTCAGCAATAATCCGAAGCAAACTGCGAAGCGCTATCAAGTGATGAGTGCGCCTTTGTATTATAAAAAGGGGAACGCGGTGAAAACGTTCGGTGCCACCTATCTTCAAAATAAAAAAATCGTGAAAACATTTGACTTGCTTATTATAGGCGGTGGCGGGATATTAATGGATCTTTACAAACGTGAAGCACCATTATATGGATCGTACGCCATGATGGCTAAAAATTCTGGGGTTCCTTATGTCATTTATGGCTGTGGAGCAGGCCCCCTCAGTAGCGAGTTAGGCAAATGGTTCATCCGGTATATGGGCAAACATGCTGAAAGTATTTCAGTGAGAGATCCTGAATCAGCTGAATTATTACGGTCCGTAGGCGTACAAAAATCTGTAGAAGTGATAGGGGATCCCGCATTTTCATTAAAACGCGAACGCAAAACGACAGCTGATCGTCCGTTAAAAATCGGTATTACAGCTGTACCTTATTATCATGCAGGGTACTGGCCGGAGAGTAAAGAAGAAATCTATCAACAGTATATAGAAGGAATGGCAAGAAATTTAGACGAGCTAGCGGCTAAACAGCCTGTCGAAATTACTTTCTTCGCTACCAAATTCCCGCAAGACGCTGATGTTACGAAAGATATTCAAGCCTTAATGAAGCAAGCTCCAAAAACTACAGTGATTGATCGTAATTTATTACCAGTAGATTTACTGCAAATTTCTGCTGAACAAGACATAGTAATTGGCACACGACTACACTCGCTGATCCTAGCAACATGTACTGCAACGCCTGTTATTGCTGTTTGTTATCACCACAAAGTGACAGACTTCATGAAGCTAGCCGATCTATCGGAAGTAGCTATTCCAATTGGCGAAATGCATAAGTCGGACGACCACTTCACCAAAGCTTATGATGTACTGGCAGCAGACTGGAAAGAGACGTGTGCAAAAACTGAAAAACTTTCCACTTCATTATATGAAGAAGCCATGAAAGGGACCCAACAATTTACCAATGCAATTAAATAAAACAAATAAAAAACTGAAGACCGATCCTGAATCAGGAACGGTCTTCAGTTTTTTATTAGAACCCTAGAAGTGCTCGTACTTCATTTAAATACGTCTGACTAACTGGCAATTCCGTACCGTCTATTAATGTAATTACCAGGTTCGAAGAGAAATCGCGAGCAATCTTTTCAATATAGTTCATATTAATAATATACGAGCGATGAATTCGTAAGAAATGTCTCGGCAAACGAAGATGTAAATCCTTCAATGTAAAACTGATATTGTAATGGTCGCCCGCTGTGTAAAACCACGTTTTCTTATGTAAACTTTCTATATAACTGACTTGATCTAATGGAATAGGAAACCACTCATCATCTTTCTTCCCTGTTAGGAACTGTAACTGATCTTTTTTGAGTACGTGGAAGTTAGGCGGGAGGATAATGATTAACGCGCCGCTTTCGCCTTGTACATTAATAGGATAGCCGATACCGAAGTACGATGTACCGTAGAGAGAGTTGTCCATAATGACTTCCACTTTACGCTGGTCTTTAATCGTCACTTCAGCAATACTGCCGGTCTGGATATGCTGACCTTCTCGCAAATGAATATCATGCATACCCGGAATGTAATAGATATAGTGATCAGAAACTGCAATAGCTATAGAAGCGTCTTTTGGAACCCAGTCTTCTAATATAGATGCGTATTGATTCAGAATTTTCTTTGGAACATCGGTATTTTCCATAATCTTCATAAAATCCCCTTTTTATATAATTAACTTCCAATGTATGCCCTTTCATCCATTCTACCATTCTTTCATCCTCTAAAAAAGCCTTTTTGTCGAAATGAACTGACAATTCTGAAGTGCTGTTATATAGTAATACATAACGAAGATAGCTGTTATGAAACAGATTGTAACAGTTAGCCGTTGAAAAATTGGGAAGGTGTGAAGATAATGTCAACAAGACAAGAACAAATTGCACAATTGGAGAAAAGCTGGGCCGAGGATAGTCGTTGGAAAGGGATCAAACGTAACTACACTGCAGAAGACGTAGTTAAACTTAGAGGTTCACTTCTAATTCAAAATACACTAGCTGAAAAGGGTGCTGCTCGCCTTTGGGAATCTCTTCATGAAGAAGATTTCATTAATGCACTAGGTGCACTAACGGGTAACCAAGCAGTACAGCAAGTTAAAGCTGGTCTACAAGCTATCTATCTAAGCGGATGGCAAGTTGCTGCTGATGCAAACCTTGCAGGACAAATGTATCCTGACCAAAGTTTATATCCAGCAAACTCTGTACCTGCAGTTGTTAAGCGCATCAACCAAGCACTTCAACGTGCTGACCAGATCGACCATGCAGAAGGCCGTGAAGACGGATTTGATTGGTTCGCTCCAATCGTAGCTGACATGGAAGCTGGTTTCGGCGGTCCATTGAACGTATTCGAATTAATGAAAGGCATGATCGAAGCTGGAGCTGCTGGTGTTCACTTGGAAGACCAATTAGCATCTGAAAAGAAATGTGGACACTTGGGTGGTAAAGTACTTCTACCAACTCAAAACGCAGTTCGCAACCTTACAGCTGCACGTCTAGCTGCTGACGTACTAGGTGTAGATACAGTTATCATCGCTCGTACGGACGCTGACGCTGCTGACATGGTAACTAGCGACATCGATCCAATCGACGCTCCATTCATCACGGGAGAGCGCACGAACGAAGGATTCTTCAAAACTACACCAGGTATCAAACAAGCGATCGCTCGCGGTCTTGCTTATGCTGAATACGCTGACCTAGTATGGTGTGAAACTTCTCACCCATCACTTGAAGAAGCTCAAGAATTCGCTGACGCAATTCACGCCAAATTCCCTGAAAAAATGCTTGCTTATAACTGTTCACCATCATTCAACTGGAAAGCGAATCTGGATCAAGAAACAATCGCGAAGTACCAGATTGAACTAGGTAAGATGGGCTACAAGTTCCAGTTCGTAACACTTGCTGGTTTCCACTCACTAAACCACAGCATGTTCGAATTGGCACACGGTTACAAAACGCGCGGAATGGCTGCTTACTCAGAGCTTCAGCAAGCTGAGTTTGAAAACGAAGCAAAAGGATATACTGCTACTCGTCACCAACGTGAAGTTGGAACAGGTTACTTCGATGAAGTGACACAAGTAATCTCTGAAGGTCAATCTTCAACAACGGCTATGTCTGGTTCAACTGAAACAGCACAGTTCTAATAGTATAACCGCTTGACCGAATGGCACTTTTGGGAGAAAGTTTCGTTCGCTTCAACAAAGGGGTATTCATATGATAACGGGTCACAGCATCTTTTATTAGATGAAGTGATATGAAATGTGCAGGGAATTGGATAAAAAATATCCAATTCCCTGCTTTTTATTTTATTTGAAAAATTTAGATAGTTTATATAGTATTAGAGATGTGTACACAGGAAGAGGAGGAATTATACGATGAGAAATAAAGAAATGCTGCTAATCCCTGGACCCACACCAGTAGTGGATTCTATTTATGATGCAATGGCGAGTGAGACATGGTCACATACGGATCCACGTTTTGTTCAAATCTATAAACATACTATCGATCAGACGAGAGAGATCTTTAATACAGATGGCGAAGTATTTGTAGTCGCTGGATCGGGAACAATCGGAATGGAAATGGCGATTGTGAATACGATTGCAGAAGGCGAAAAGCTTCTCGTCGTCAGTCAAGGATACTTTGGAGACCGCTTCATTAAACTGGGACAAGCATTCGGTATTCAAGTAGATGTATTGCAATCTGAATGGGGTAAGCAAGTATCACCTGAAGAAATAGACAAGAAATTGTCTGAAGGGAACTATAAAGCAGTCACTGTGACCCACGCAGATACTTCAACGGGTGTACGAATTGATTTGGAAGCTGTTGTACCTGTCATTAAGAAGCATAGTGCTCTGGTTATTGTTGACGGTGTTTGTGCAACTACTGCAATGGATGAGGATATGAGCAAAGAATACGGGGGAGCAGGTAACACGGTCGATATCGTCTTGACCGGCTCACAGAAAGCTATTGGTGTTCCGCCAGGCATTGCACTAGTAGCATTTAATCAGAAAGCTCTGGATGTGCGTGCTGCTATGGGACGTGTGCAAGCTTACTATTGTGATATTTATAATTGGATTCCGATCATGCATGATCCTTCCAAGTATTTCGCAACACCTGCAGTAAATTTAGTGTACGCGCTAGAAGAAGGACTTCGTATCGTATTGGAAGAAGGACTAGACGCTCGTATTCAACGTCATGTTGCATTCGGCCGTGCTGTACGACAAAGTTTAGCAGTCTATGGTATGAAAGCGATCGCGTCAGAAGAAGTGGCCGCTCCGACGTTAAGTTGTATTTTATATCCTGAAGGTATTGACGATGGGAAGTTCCGTGCGGCAATGGCAGAGAAGGGAACAGTTCTATCGGGCTCACTCGCCCATTTAGCAGGCAAAGCATTCCGTATCGGACATATGGGAAACACTACAGCGGACATGTTAGAAAAGGCAGTGATGCAAATTGGTGAAACATTGAACGAGATGGGCCATCCAGTAGATATTGCTAAGGCACAAAACGTCTTTGCGACAGAAATTAATCAGCTGACTGTATAATATAATAATCTGTTATGAGAGGCTTGCTTCTTGTAACGGATTTTTTCTTTTTAGTGAGTAAAATTCGAAGTAAGAGAGCGTGTAGGGCAGTTCATGTAGTTGTTTTTAATAGATTTAGTGATGAACTTCTTCCTATTAGAGAACCACAACCTACATGACTACCACTCAGTAGCGCAAGCACAACTGCGGGGTAGGCCGTGGCCAGGAGACAACTGGCGTGAACTTTCGCCAGCTGGCTCCTGGCTGGAGGCAATCCCCCACGTGCTTGCGCAGGTCTAGAAAGCAGACACTCAGTGATTTCAGTACCCAACAACCAGTCGAGCAACGACCCTAAACTCCGAGTTTGCAAGCCCGCTTAAAACCACACCCTAAATTCATTACCCCTTTCACTCAACCGTGTTAAAACAATAAAAACCCTCCTAGAACATATCTAGGAGGGAAGGATGACCTTATTGCTTACTGTAATACTGATACAGGCCTGTATAGATCGCATCAGCATAAATATTCAAATACTTCTCGCTTGTCAATTTCGCATAGTCTTGTGAATTTGTAATAAAGCCTAACTCCACAAGAACAGCAGCTACGTTATTATTCTTAATGACATAAAATCCTTTATTCTTCACGCCACGATCAGACATATTAGCCTTTTGCACAATATTACGCTGAATGAAAGAAGCTAAATCGCGGCTTTCTGTTGCGTTTACGTTAGAAGATGAATCATAGAAAACTTCTGTGCCTTTTGCAGCAAAACCTGCTGCGTTGACGTGAATTGAAACGAATGTTTCTGCATAATTCTTTTTAGCGAAATCTGTACGTGCTTGTAGTGAATAATACGTATCGTTAGAGCGTGTCATGATCACTTTAGCACCGGCATTCTTTAACTTCGCTTCCACTTTCTTAGCAGCGTTCAATGTGATGTTTTTTTCAGATTTACCATTCTTACCTGCACCCGGATCATGTCCGCCATGTCCAGCGTCGACAACGATGATCCGATCTTTCAATGGATTACCTGTTTGATTCAATAATTTCAAATACGTTTTGTGTACATAACCTGTGGTACTGCCCGTACGAATCTTCGCCCAGTATCCAGAGATGGATAGGACTTCTACTTTCTGACCCGCTTGAAGTTTACCCACAGTAGGGGCACTGGAGTTGCCAGCAGAACGTATGTTTAAATTATTTACCGTTACTTTACCCATTGTTTTAGCAACAGGCGTCGGTTTTGGTGTAGTGACAGGTGGTGGTGCTGGAGTACTCGGTTTCACGTCATTTATATTAGGCGTCGTAAAATATTCATGAACATATCCTTCCACACCGTTGATCTTGACTTTTAGCCAGACACCTGTTTTGCCTGTTACTTCTACTAATGTACCGTTAGACAACACATGAATGATAGCCGAGGACTCAGAAGGTGCGCTACGTACGTTCAATGGATCCGTATCGTCACCCGTTGCAACACGTACATACTCTACACTGGATTGCTGGTCTGGTGTTTTAACTGTTAATGCAAACTGCTTGTCCATTGCGCGTGCAACAAATAAAGCGAATTGTTTACGTGTTAACTTGTTATTCGGTAAGAATTTCTTGTTGTCACCTTGTGTAATTCCTGCGTAATACAAGCCATTGATACGATCAGCATATTTATGACTTTGTACGTCATTCATGCCCAAAGGTTTTTTGCTCGTTACTTTTTCAGATAAGTTAAATGCTACGGACATTGCGTAAGCCATTTCATCCCGTTTAATTTCTTCGTTCGGTTTAAAGTTATTTGCGTCCGTGTTGGGGAAGTATCCTTTTTGGAGAGCAATGTTAGCAAACTTGTATTGTTCGCTAGTCGGCTTCAAACCGTTAATTTCCATATTTTTTAACTGTGTATCTTGCGTGCCAGTTGCAATAACCAGCATCTTGGCAACATGTGAACGTCGTAAGTTATCTTGAGGATTGAATTTAGGAGTTTGATTGATGATTCCTTTTTCAGCTATGTAATGAACTTCTTTAAAATATTCACTGTTGGCGGGGACGTCGGAAAACTTGAAGCTTGCAACTGACTGGAGAGGAGCGAGAGCTAAGATCGTTAGCAGCAACAGTCCGACTGTTGCCCATTTAAATTGTTTCATGAGATCCTCCTTAAAATATGATTTATTACTAGACTCATAGGTTCATTTTACCAGTTATGAAATCTAATTACTAGATATTTTTGTCATGGTTCGTAAAATAGCAATGTTCCTTTCTGATTCTTCACTACTACTTTAGGAAGGGTGATACGGAAGGGGGATAGAGCTGAATATAAAAAAACCGAATGCTCTAATTTGAACATTCGGTAGGGTCATCAATTATTGATACGATCGATGAATTTATTTAGTTGGCCAACGGATACTTTGTCTGTCAAACCATATGTACCGTCTAGGTAGCCAGTTGTAATTTCATGATAGAATAAGATGTTGATATACTCTGTTGCCCAGTGACCAGCAGGAACATCGGAGAAATTCGCGATGGCAGAACCTCTTAATTCAAATGCACTTACTAAGATTTTTGCCATTTGGGCGCGAGTTAATTCTTTATCTGGATTAAAGTTACCTGCATCGCCAGAGAAGATGTTCGCTTCAGCGACTGCGGAAATTGCTTCGTAGTGAGGGTTTGATTCATCTACGTCTTTAAATGCAATGTTAACTGTTGTCATATCAAGCTCTAACTTTTCTGCTAATACCTGTGCAATTTCACCGCGTGTTGCATAGACGATTTCTTTAACAGGAGCAGCTGCCGCCACCTTTTTCTCTTCCTTTGCTACGTTATCAGTGAAGTTCGCTACGCGACGTGCACCGATATAACGGCTCTTCCAGTAGTATGGATCATCCAATGATGATACCATGACACCTTTGCTCACAGAAGCATGAATGAAGTTATTAGATCCTATATAGATGCCAACGTGTGATACGCCGCGACCTGATGTATTGAAGAATACTAAATCTCCAACTTCTAGATTGCTTTTAGAAATAGAAGTACCGATTCCGATTTGTTGACCAGTCGTTCTTGGAATAGAAAGACCTTCTTTATTGAATACATATTGTGTAAATCCTGAACAGTCAAATGCTGTAGGGGTTGTCCCACCTAAGCGGTAAGGCGTTCCCATATACTTTTTCGCTGTGTTTACTAATGAAGTTGGTGAGTTTGCGGAAGCAAATTCTGGTGCGAATGAAAAGAATAATAGACTTGCCATGACCAGAGTTAATAGACGTTTCATGCTGTTCTCAAATTCCCCTTTCGCACAATCACTGTTGTGCTTTGTAATCTAGGAATATATTAGCACGGATAAACATAGAAATTGTTACATTTACATTACAAGAGAATTACACCCTGACACATGAGTGAAATGTTAGTATAAATTACTAGTTGAATTTAGATTAGTTGGATCAAGTAGAATAGTCAGTTAATTATTATTGCGACTTTATATCCGCATGGTATGTGGTATAATCATTCAACGTATAAAAAAGCGTAGTAGTTTATGACAGTACGTAATAAAGGATGAGTTATGAGTGTCTAAAGTAGTAGTGTTTAGTAATATGTATCCTTCCACTGAGCATCCAACCTATGGAATATTTGTGAAAAACCAAGTGGAACAAGTAAAAAATGAAGGTGTAGACGTTAAAGTCATCGCCATACATGATCCCGGCAAAGGAAAGATCGGAAAAATAACCAAATATTTATCATGGGGAATGCAATCCCTTCTATATGTCTTACAGCATAAAAAGAACATCAGCATCACACATGCACATTACGCATTTCCAACTGGACTAGTGTCGTTGCTTGCAAAGAAAGTATGGAAGATCCCGTACGTTGTCACCGTGCATGGTGGAGATCTAGACAAAATGGCGAAGAAGAGTCCACGAATCACACAACTTACTCAACGTATTTTACAAGAATCTTCAGTGGTAATTACAGTTGGGGAGAAGTTGCGAAATGATGTCATCGAAGACTATGGTATACCCCCTAGTAAGGTAGAGGTTATGAGTATGGGAGTCGATACGGATGTTTTCAAACCAATGGGCCAGGAAGAAGTCCGGCTTTTATTGGACGTGCCTTTAAATGAACGTGTAGTACTCTTTGTAGGAAATGTAATTGAAGCAAAAGGCGTCATGGAATTGACGGATGCATTTGAACAATTACAACAGACGCATGATGATCTTCTTCTATATATAGTAGGTTCACAAAAGGATCAGCGTTTTGTGGCAGACGTGAAGGAGAAAGTCGCGAACAATACGAGCATTCTCTTTAAAGAACCTGTCAGCCAGACTGAATTGGCGAAATGGATGTCAGCAGCGGATATTCTCGTACTACCTTCATATCATGAAGGTTTCGGCTTAGTAGCACTCGAAGCGCTTGCATCAGGAGCCAAAGTCGTAGCGACGAATGTTGGAGGTCTTCCTTACTTATTGAAAGACGATGTCGGAACCTTAGTTGAACCACGTAATGCGCAAGCTTTAGCTGTTGGACTCGAAAAAGCACTTGCTAGTGAAGTGACGAGGGAGCAACATGAAGTGACGCAACAAGTGATTCAGCAACATTCTTCTACAGTAATCGTCAACAGGTTGAACGATATTTATGAACAGAATGGAAAGGGATCTTCCAAATGAGTAAATTATTCAAGATCATCGGTGCTGTCGCGATCATTAATATTGTAGCCAGATTGTTTGGCTTCGGGCGTGAAGTCGTGATTGGCATACAATACGGTACCTCGACAGTAGCGGATGCCATCGCGACTGCATATACGATACCGAACTTTATTTATCTAGTGCTTGGCGGCGCGTTGACGACTGCCTTTATATCGATCTACCATTCTTCAAATATGGATCGACCATTATTTGTGCGCAATGCATTCACGACAGTTGTCATAACCGCAACACTCGTGACAGTAGTCATCGTCGTATTGACGAATCCGATTTTACATCTATTCTTCAAAGAACTAAGTGATGAAGACTACACATTAGTAAGAAATCTCTTCCTATGGATGATGCCTTCTTCTATCGTTTTAGTCATGTCGACATGGATGAGCGGATTATTGAATATCCATGACCGCTTTCAGTTATCGAGTCTTGCCATCTTGTTGTATAACGTAGCATTTGTTGGGGTGGGGGTTGCGCTGACGAAATGGCTTGGACCTGAATCATACGGTGTCGGTGCGATGGTCAGTGCGATCCTAATGGGACTCTTCCTATATTGGGGTATTAGACGTGCAGATCTCTCTTCATTAAAGCCTTCATTCGGTATGCCGACGGATATTAAGAGAATGTGGTGGCTGGCACTTCCGATTTTATTCGGTGGCGCATCCTTGCAGTTCTACTTCGTTATTCACCGTATTGCAGCCGGGGGGTTAGGGGAAGGGGCGATTTCTTCTATTAACTACGCATCCAAACTAACAGGCTTTCCACAAGCCATTTTGATGACAGCTGTAACGACGGTAATCTATCCAATGCTCGCGAAGAAAGAAGGCGAAGGGGATACGAATACGGTCAAAGCGCTCTACAAGAAAGGTATGCTCTACATGGTCGCGTTACTATTGCCTGCGACGGTGTTTTGCTACTTCTTAGCTGAACCGCTAGTCCGTTTAGTATTCGGTTATGGAAATTTCGATGAAAAATCCATTATGCTGACGGTGCCGGTGTTCAAAATATTTGCTCTGTCGATGTTCTTCCTAGCAGCGAATACATATGTCACTCGTTTTTATTATGCAAAAGGTAATTCAATCACACCGATCATCTTCAGTTTGATCAGCGTGTTTGGAATTAATATCGGTATTATTTTTGCGTTTGTTGATCAGCTGGGTGCGCAAGCTATTGCGTACGGTACAGTGATCAGTGCTGCGGTGAACTTCCTTTTACTTGCAGGGTATGCTCGGTTTAAATGGCAGTTATGATGATAGTAAAAAGCTTCCACTCAGTTTATAGCTGAGTGGAAGCTTTTTTGTGGTTTTAAGTGACGGCGTGAGTCCAGAAAGCAGACACTCAGTGACTTCAGTACCCAACAATCAGTCGAGCAACGACCCAATCACCCCAACACTCACAACATAAAGAAATTATCCTCACCGATCTTGCCATACAAGCCACTACGTTTAAACAAGCTCACTTTCTCAGGAGGTACTTTTTTAAAAATCAGTCGCTTGTTTTGGCGACCTGCTTCGTCGAGCATCGCAGAAAGAGCCGCTTCGCCTGTTGCGTCGATGGCTGTTAAATTTTTCATGTCTAAAATAATCATTTTCTGTTCAAGATTTAATAGCTCAGGATATCGATCTTCAAAATATTTCGCTGTACCGAAGAACAGCGGCCCCGAGATTTTAAACTTAATCAGTTCGGATTCATTTTCTGGATCCAACTTGAACTTCTCCACGTCGGTCAATTTACTCTTTTTAATAGTTAAAGAGCCACTCATTTTACGTAAGAACGACAGGGCGGCGAGTAAGATTCCGACTTCGACTGCGATCGTTAGATTTACGAATATCGTCAACAAGAAAGTTGTCAGTAACACAAGCGAATCCCCTGAGCGTAATGAAGCGATTTGTGCGAAGGCTTTACGTGAACTCATATTCCATGCAACGAACATTAAAATCGGCGCCATTGCGGCTAACGGTATATAAGACGCGTAAGGTGCGAATAGTAATAAGAACGCCAATACAAATAAACTTTGCACGACACCGGATATCGGACTGACTGCGCCTGAGCCGATATTTGTGGCAGTACGGGCGATAGCGCCTGTTGCTGGAATTCCACCGAATAGAGGTGTCACGATATTCGCGATACCTTGGCCGAATAATTCTTTCTTAGAATCATGCTTCGGTACTTTAGTTTTCATTCCATCTGCAACGACTGCGGAAAGCAGAGATTCAATTGCACCGAGTGCGGCAATGATTAAGGCAGGTTGCCACAAGTTTACCAGTTTGGCGAGTGTAATCTCGGGGAAGTGAAAACTAGGCAGATGTTGCGGAATGCCGCCGTATGCTGTACCGATCGTTTCCACTTTACCTGGGAAAAACAAGATCGAGCAAATAGTAGGGATTAGCAATGCAATAAGTAACACTGGAACCTTTGGAGCAATCTTCGGTAAAAGAAAGATGACGAGTAAACCAATTATGGCAGTCAAGATACTAAATGTATTGACGGTATGAAAATGACGAGCGATTTCTATCATGCTTTCATGGAAAAATTCTTTTTTCTCTACTCCCGTCAATCCAAAAAAGTTTTGGAATTGTCCAGTAAATATAATGACAGCTATTCCCGCGGTGAATCCTATAGTCACCGATCGCGGGACGAAATGAATGAGATTACTGACACCGAGAAAGCTCATGATGACGAGAAGAATACCAGCGAGAAATCCAGCGATTAGAAGGTCTTCATACCCGTATTGCAACACAATAGCTAATAATATGGGAATGAATGCGCCAGTAGGTCCCGCAATCTGGTAGCGTGAGCCACCTAGCAAGGCGACTAAAAGACCTGCGATGATCGTTGTGTACAGTCCGTATTCGGGTTTCACGCCAGAAGCAATTGCAAAAGCCATCCCAAGCGGAATGGCTACAATTCCAACAGTAATCCCTGCAATTAAATCCTGCCGGAAGCCCGCTGCATTATAATGAAGATAACGTTGATCTTTGAACATAATTGTTCACTTCTTCCATTTATAGAGTATATATACATCTCTTATTATATCGTATGCATAGGGTCTATACAAGGTATGTATAAAGTGAAGGGTGTAGAAGCGTACCGCAAGTACTGCAGATTTTGCCAAACAGAATAATGGAATCCAATATAGTTTAGTGTTAAAGTATATATCAGTACTAACGATAAAGGAGAGATATATTATGGGCAGACTACAAGATAAAGTAGCATTCATTACAGGCGGAGCATCGGGTATGGGCGAGATGATGGTAAAGCAATTTACAGCAGAAGGCGCAAAAGTGATTGCCGCGGATATCAATACAGCGGCACTTGAAGAAAAGTGGGGCGGGCAGGACAATATCTTCACGATCAAATTGAATGTAACAGAAGATGCAGAGTGGGAAGACGCAATGAAAAAAGCTGTCGATCACTTTGGCAAAATTGATATTCTGGTAAATAATGCGGGCATCTCAACAGAAAAAACGGTGGATCAAATCACCATTGAAGATTGGCGCAGACTTTCAGACATCAATAGCTTCGGTACATTCCTAGGTATGAAGCATGTTTCTAAATATATGAAAGAAGCGAAAAAAGGAGCAATCGTCAATATTTCTTCTTATACTGCTTTAATCGGCATGGGCTTAAATCCGTACTCCGCTTCTAAAGGTGCGGTACGTGCGATCTCAAAAGCGGCAGCAGCAGAATATGGACAAGCTGGTATCCGTGTGAACACAGTATTCCCAGGAGTAATCCAGACACCCATGGTTGCAAATCTGGAAGAGTCGAAAGCTCAACTTGATATGTTGATTAAAATGACTCCACTACAACGTTTAGGTCAGCCAGAAGATGTAGGAAATGCTGTACTATTCCTCGCATCGGATGAAGCGGCTTATATTACTGGCGCAGAGCTTGTCATTGATGGTGGATATACCGCACGATAATCAACACAATAAATAAAACGGGTTGTCCTACAAGTCATCATGACTTATAGGGCAACCCGTTTTTCATTCATTATTTAATATCTAAAAAGCGCTTGAAGCCCATGAAATGTGATTTCCAGTAAGAGGAATCTAGTGAGGCGATTTCAATTGCTTTGGTCCCTGCGTGAATGAATTCATTATTGCCCAGATAAATACCGATATGTGAGATGCCTGGACGATATGTATTTTCGAAGAATAATAAATCTCCTACTACAGGATCTTTTATAAATAGTGAACGGTTATAGAAACCGATGGTGTCTAGTCGAGGGACTTTAACGCCTGCCTGGTTGAATGCGTAGTAAATGAATCCACTGCAATCAAATCCTGCTGGTGTTGCGCCTGCCCATACATAAGGAGTCCCTAGTAATGGCTGTGTAATGTCTACTAAACTCTTACCTAGTGCTTGGTTAGTAGCAGCGACAATTGGCTGTGTCACAGGCTTGCTTGATGATAATGTACCGAATGAATTAGTAGAAGAGACAACTTTTGAAGAGTTCGTTTTATTTTCTACTATTAGTTTCTGTTTAACTTTGATATTATTAGAAGTGAGAGAATTCAGACGTTTTAACTCGGTTACCGTAATCTTGTACTGAGTGGAAATCTTGTAAAGAGTTTCTCCTGCTTGCACGACATGCGTCTTGGATGCAGCAGCAACACTGCCAACTGAGATGCTGGTTGCAAGCATAAGGGAAGCAATCGTGGTTAGGGCAATTTTCTTCATTTCGACGTATCTCCTTTGAGTATGGTAGATTTGGTACTTTGTACTAACGAGCGTTAACCGTTTATTAAATCTATAAACCTATCATACAATACAATTCTGGTTATTAAACGTATCTTTATACTTATCTTTATTAAATATTTTACTAGTTAATTAGAATCATTCCATGTGAAGGTATGATAGAATCTTTTTATAGTACATTAAAGATCTTAAGGAACTACTGTACGTAAGAGATTATTATGTATCGTATAGTTCGTTGTCATAGATCAAGTTATAAAAAAGTCCCTGAAAAATCCGAAGTCATACTCCGGAGTCTTCAGGGTTCTTCTGTTGTTTAAGAACGTCCAATTGGCCAATCGAATGGAATGGATCCAGGAGGGGAGTGCTTAATGATATCGATCATCGGTATCGTATACGCGAATAAAATCAATGCGACCGTAATACCAATCCATAAATACCAGTTCTCCAAAATCTTTGGTGTTTTCTCAGCGTCTAGTTCTTCTTCAGCGATTGGATATTCTTCATAACCGCGTGGTGCAAAGAATGCCAATTGAATGAAGATATAGAACATCAAAAGGATACCGATGAATAGAATCGTTCCGCCGACAGCTTGCCACATTTGATAACTAATCCAAGTAGACACTTGATCGCCACCCGCGTACTCAGAGAATGCTGAACGACGTGGGCCACCAATCAAACCTTGAATATGCATCGAAGTAGACATGATCGTCATACCGATTGTCCAGATGAATGTCTGAATGATTCCTAGTTTATTCAATCTAGGAGTCAAGCGGCGACCCGTCAAGTGAGGAATCAACCAATACGCAATACCGAAAAATGTTAAGATGACTGTTGTGGCAACTGTTAAATGGAAGTGCCCTGTAATCCAAATCGTGTTGTGGACAAGAGAGTTTACTTGGTGAGAAGCATTAATAATACCGCCTGCACCACCGGGAATGAAGGCAGCCATACCAACGAATGGTGCCAAGAAACGAACATCTTTCCAAGGAAGCTTCTTGAACCAGCCGAATAGAGATTTATAGCCTTTTCTTCTGCCTGTAATTTCAAATGTAGCGAATAAAGAGAACGCAGTCATTAATGAAGGAATGACTACCATGAACGTTAAAACTACTTGAATGAACTTCCAAGTCGGATCAATACCTGGCTCCGTCAATTGGTGATGGAATCCAACTGGAATCGAGAACATCAACAATAAAATGAATGCCAGTCTTGCTAACGAATCACTGAAAAGCTTTCCACCGATGATTTTTGGAATGATTGCATACCAAGCCATGTAAGCAGGTAACAACCAGAAATATACGAGCGGGTGACCGAAATACCAGAACAATGTACGTGTTAATAATACGTTGACTGTTGCAACGTAACCAAGTGACCAAGGTAAGATCAATACGATAACCGAATACGCTACACCAAGCGTTGCGACAAACCACATGATCATATTAATGACTACCATGAATGCTAATAAAGGAGATTTTTCACCTTTATGAGCTTTCTTCCATACATATAATTGACGGAAGTTAGTGAAAGCAGCAATCCAGCTACCTACAATAACCAATGTTAGGCCGATGTAGAAAATAGGATGCGCGCGAAGGGGAGTATAAAATGTATACAATACAGACGCTTCACCTGTTAAAATCATCCATGCGGATAATACTGTACCTACCAACATGACCCAGAATGAAATCCAGCCCCACTTTAATTGTTTGTCTGAAATTCCAACGGTTTTTCCCATAAGTGAAAATTGGAAACCGACGATGAAGAATGTAGTCAATACTAAACCAAGTATGACACCGTGCGTTGTTAAGATCGTATAGTAATCGATATTGAATGGTAATGTGTATTTACCGGATCGTACTAATGTCTGAAGCAGTCCCATCAATCCACCGACTAAAAGGGAGATGAATGTGACATACATGAAGGCCATATATAGTCTGGATTCTTTTTTTGTGAAATTAAATAGTTCCATGAGTTAGTACACCTCCACTGTGCCGAACATCAAGTGGTGACCGATGCCGCAATATTCGTTACAAACAACTGTGAATTCGCCACCGTTTTTCATAACGGATTCGAAGCGACTGATATGTCCTGGTTCAACCATCATGTTGACATTTGTACCGGCAACTTGGAATCCGTGAACGACGTCTTTACTCGTTACTTGGAAGAGGACTGTGGAACCTTTTGGAACGCGAATCGTCTTAGTAGCGGTTCCATCTTCTTCTTTACCAAAGTCATAGTTGAAAGCGGAAGCGACAATATTAACAACGTATTTGCCATCAGCCACTTCTGTTAGACCGAGATGATCAGGCTGGAATGCTTCATTTGCTTCGACGTTTTGTGGATCAATTGTTTCAATGTGACTTTGTGGATGTGTTCCTTTCCAGAACGCCGCGAAGCCGATAATGAGTAAAAATAAAACCAATGATGCTAAACCGAACACAAGCCATACTTTTTCATACTTATGCAAATGCATAATGTTTCCTCCTTTAATGCGAGTAATTATCTAGATAAGAATAATCCGTAAGCGCCGAACCACATGACAAGAATGACGATCCCGACGATCATCACCATGATCAAGGTACCTTTTAAATTCGCTTCTTCTTTTGATTGATTTGTAGAAGATATCTTCTTGCTCAATACGGCCACCTCCTTATCTGAATTGAATTCGTACTTTCATCATAATCCCGTCGGAGGAATAAAGAATTAGGGAAGTCCCTATGAATAGTAGATGAAAAGTTTTGTTCACAATATGTTCAATCACTTTACATGCTTTTGTCATACACATGTCGTTGTAATTGTGATTCAGACTGGTAGGAAGGTACTGTCAGAATAGTTCATCGGAAGCATATGGAAATTCCGGTGTAATAGTAAGTAAATTAAGGAATAATAAGTGAGAATACAGGTCTCCATGTTGACCGTATGTTTAATTAAAATTATAATATAATAAGGTAAAACCTAGGAAGCTGGTGTGTGAAATGGAAAATGTGAAATGGATTATAGTAAAAAATCCCGAAGAAGGCGCGAAGGAAGTATTTAATCTGATATCTGAAGAACTTCAACATAATAGATTGCATGTACTTGGATTAGCTACAGGTAGCACGATGATTCCGATTTATGATGAGTGGACTAATTCGTCTCTTGATTTTTCAAACATTACAGCATTCAACTTAGATGAGTATGTCGGCATTGACGCGGATAACCCGAATAGCTATGCATACTTCATGGATCAACATTTATTCAGCAAAAAACCATTTAAAGAAACGTTTATTCCGAACGGTATGGCTGAAGATTTAGATAAAGAGTGTAAAGAATACGAAGATCAGTTGAATTCTCACCCGTTAGACATTCAACTGCTTGGAGTGGGAGAGAATGGTCATATCGCGTTCAACGAACCAGGAACATCATTCGACTCGGTCACACATGTTGCGACACTGACAGACTCTACATTGGGGGTTAATAGCCAGTATTTCGAAAACGATGAAAAGATTCCGAATACCGCGTTGACGATGGGGATCTCTTCGATTGTAAAGTCGAAGAAGTTAATCATGGTTGCATTTGGTGAGAAGAAGCGTGCAGCGATGGAAAAATTGAAAGCGGGAGAGGTTACGAAAGAGTGGCCGATTACTAAATTGTTGCGTCATGATGACGTAATTGTGATCACAGATTTAGAGCTTGATTGAGTAGAATAAACTATTGTTAGAGGCTATCCTGGAAGTGCAAGCAGACTTCTGGGGTAGCCTTTTTTGTGTGAAGAGAATTTGATTGATGCGAACGTTAGCTTCACTTCGATGCTGTGGCAAGCGCCCACGTGCCTGCGCGGGTCTAGAAAGCAGACACTCAGTGACTTAAGTTCCCAACAACCAGTCGAGCAACGCCCCGCAACCGCCTAGTCACTCCGATAACCGCGCTTGCAAGTTGGGTACTCTACACAATTGACTGAACATCACGATTTGTCAATTATAGACACAAATATTTCGGGACGTAACATAAAGTTTAATATTGAAATGTTCTTGTTACATGACTGTAATATTTCAAGAGTTTGGAAAATGCTAATATAAATACACACACATAGACAAGTAAACTAGTAAAAATACATATTATTATGGAGGAACTTATGAACTTAGTACAAAAAGTCATTTCAGTCTTAGCACTTTCCGCACTTCTGATTGTTTCACCATTTGCAGGACAAGCAGACGCGGCTAGCAAAACAACGAACATCACTAAAACAGCTACTAGCTTAACCGGTATCAAATATCGCTATGGCGGTACGACAAGAGCAGGATTTGACTGTTCAGGTTATGTTGGGTATGTATTCAAGCAAAATGGTTTGAAAGTAGCCAGAACTTCACGTGCCATGTATGCATCCGGGCGTGCTATTAAGAAATCAAGCCTTCGCAATGGCGATCTAGTATTCTTTAACACAACAGGACGCGGTGTTTCTCACGTAGGAATCTATGTTGGAAACGGCAAGTTTGCACATGCTTCTACATCAAAAGGTGTACGTGTAGACAAAGTAAATGACTCGTACTGGGGTAAACGTTATATAGGTGCCAAGCGTGTTGCAGGTATTTAATAGAAGAGACATCGATCTTCCTTAAGGGGCAGATCGATTTTTTTGTGAGAAAAATACCGGATAGGAGAGGGGGGAGCCCTCATCTTATCCGGTACGTATTAATTAGTTGCGTCTTGTGGAACGCGGATTGTCCAACGAGAGAAATCCGGTTCTTCCTTCTTTACTAATTCCTTAGGATAGATAAATGTCCAAGGAGTTGTGCTGTTTGCTTTCACGGAAAGTGGAGGATTCAGATCGAATGTTCCTCGCGCTACTAAATCACCTGTTGCATCTATTAATTCAAGCGGCAACTTTTCAATATTGATTTGTTTAGAGTGACCGTTACGAACAAATACGGACGCAGCGATCGTTTGGTCATCCTGTGACTGGATTTGGAAACCTGCGATATTCACTTCGCGTGGCTTCAATTTCGGAAGATCGCGTACAATGTTAGCCAATGCTTCTTTTTGCTCAGCAGGGAGTTGCTCTTCCCATGTGGGAGCAAGTTCTAGTTGATGCGGCATCATCGAGTGAACGTTGAATGCTAGTTTCCAGTTCGTCGCAGGAATTTCTTCTACTAATTGATCTTTCTTTTCAAAAACAAATACCCATGGACGTGCACTGCGCGCTGGAATTTCACCTAACTCGTTCAAATCAAACTCTGCAGATGCTGCGGTATTGCCTTCTTCATCAAGTAATAATAACTCGATTTCGCCCACAGTGATCGCTTGATCAAGTGATGAGCGGAAGAACGCTTTGACTAACCAGCTATCGTTTGCGGGTTCCAAATCGATGTCGATACCTGATAGGGAGATTTGATTGGGCTTTAATGGCTCTAGTTCATTAGCTAGAAAACGGAATACATATTCCTGCTCTTGTGTTAAATTCCATTGCTCATGAAGAGATAGTTCTGTTTCGATATCTTCATCACCTGAGCTTGCTTGGCCATTTTCTAAAATTTCTTCGGATTCAACTGTACTGTCCAATCCAGTTTTTTCGGTTTTTTTGAATAAATTGAAGAGTTTCATCGGGAAACCTCCTGTTGTGTATTGAGTTGCTTCATGAATGCGATAATTTCGGACGCAATATCCCGGCGCAGGCGTTGATAATGCTTGGCGAATAACTGCAAGCCTTCACGCTGGTAAATACGCATAGGATCTTCTTGTCCGTATGAACGCAATCCAATTCCTTCTTTTAGGCGAGTCATCACTTCCAAGTGCTTAACCCACATCGTGTCAATATAGCTCAACATGACTTGTGGCAACAGTTGACTCACTTGTTCATTATCAGTGAAAGTGTCGATAAATGCAAACAACTCTGCCATTTTTTCATCGTACTCTTTCAGTATATCTGCGGTTCTATCTAATGAAGTAGGAAGCTTAACTGGCGTCAATAACAGCGCGTTCATAGTCCGTTCGATCCGCTCGAAATCCCAGTTGTCGGCGATTTCATTATCAGGACAGCTATCTAACACGACGAACTCGACAGTTTCTGACAACATCGTCTTCAGTTTTTCGAAAATATCATGGCCTTCTAATACGCGGTTACGTAAGGAATAAATGACTTCACGTTGATCATTGATGACATCGTCTAATTTCAGATTATATTCGCGCATAGAGAAGTGTGCGCCTTCAACGATACGTTGTGTACGCTCCGTCAGTTCATCTACTTCAGGATTCAGTACTTTACCATTTTCATCGGTACGGACTTTCGTCAAGAATTTCTCGAGTTCTTCTGGAGAAAAACGCATGTACATTTCATCTTCCAAAGAAAGGTAGAATTGACTTTCTCCATGGTCTCCTTGACGCCCTGAACGTCCTCGTAACTGATTATCTACACGGCGACTTTCATGTTTTTCTGTACCTAACACAAATAGTCCACCGTTTTCTTCAACGCCTTCACCGAGAACGATATCCGTTCCGCGTCCCGCCATATTAGTAGCAACGGTAATATTGCCTGCTTGTCCAGACTCGGAAATCAATGAAACTTCCTGCTCCACACTTTTCGCATTCAATAGGTGGAACTTCAATCCTTCGTCACGTAAATATTTGGCGACAGCTTCAGATTGGAGAATGGATGTTGTACCGACCAATACGGGCTGTCCTTTCGCATGACGTGCGGCTACTTCTTTCGCTACCGCTTTATACTTATCTTCTATTGTTTTGAAAACGAAGTCTGGTGCATCGATCCGTGCACGTGGCCGGTTCGTCGGAATTTGGATTACTTCCATATTATAGACTTCGCGGAATTCCGTTTCTTGAGTTTTCGCAGTGCCCGTCATTCCACAAAGCTTTGGATACATGCGGAAGTAGTTCTGAATGGTAATTTGAGCTTGTGCTTTATTTTCATCTGTAATCTCGACGCCTTCTTTCGCTTCAATCGCCTGGTGAAGACCGTCTGATAATGTTCTGCCTTCCATAATCCGACCAGTGAACATATCAACCAATTCGATTTTTCCATCGCGTACGATATAATCCACATCACGCTTGAAGATGACGAACGCACGGACGGCTTGGATGACGTAGTGATAAAGTGTTTGGTGATCTAAATCATACAAATTGTCGATACCAAATGCTCTCTCCACTTTTTCGATTCCTTGTTCTGTAAGAGAAGTGGCTTTTGTTGCATCGTCAAAGTCAAAATCCTCTTCGACTTTAAAGCGTTTGGCTAGTCGGGCTGCGATGTGGTGAAGATCCGCATCTGCCTGCGTTTTGCCTGCAACAATTAATGGTGTCTTCGCTTCGTCGATCAAGACACTGTCGACTTCATCGATAATGGCGAAGTGATAAGGTCGTTGCACTTTTTGAGAAGTATGCTGTACCATGTTATCTCGTAAATAATCAAAGCCGAATTCCGTCCCTACACCGTACGTAATATCTGCTTCGTAAGCGGCTTGCTTAGCTGGACCTTGCATCATCGGAACATTCAATCCGACAGTCAATCCTAGGAAACGATGAATTTGACCGATTTGATCAAAGTCCCGTTTTGCCAGATAATCATTGACGGTAATGACGTGAACGCCTTTACCTTCAAGTGCGCGTACATATGAAGGTAGAGAAGCAACTAGCGTTTTACCTTCACCAGTCGGCATTTCAGCAATATTGCCTTCCGTCAATACAGCCCCACCGATTAATTGCACATCAAAATGGCGCATACCGAGAACCCGTTTAGATGCTTCACGTACAACTGCGAATGCATCTGGCATAATGGTCTCGACGGTTGCACCGTCTTCCAATTGTTGTTTGAATTGAACTGTCATTCCGGACAGATCATCATCCGACATAGCGATATATTTAGGTTCAAGTGAATTAATCTGTTCCACAATTTTGCGGTATTTACGCAACTGCCGTTCACTTGTTCCAGTTTTACGTTTAAAGATTTTTAACATGAATTAGACGCTCCTTTATGAATCTCTATCTATAATGAGAGATTCTTATCTATTTTACCAAAAGGACCGACAAAAGACTATCTATATATAGAAAGAGAAAAACAATAGATGGATCATTATTTACAGAATAAAAGAGGAACGAATCTTTGTCGTGGCGGTGTTTAGTAGTGTTTGCATGTCAGCAAGTAAGGGAATGGTTGTATAGTACATACTAAATGATGAAATCTAGCAACAATCATGTTATACTAACAGGTGATATGTACGTAATGCTAATTGGGGAGGAAAGACATGTTATTCATTGCAATGTCTGTAGCTTTTATCGCTGCAATTATACTAACACCGCTAGTCATCAAATTCGCGTATCGGATCGGTGCGGTTGACCGCCCCAATTACCGAAAAGTCCACGCGAGAATCATGCCTAGAATCGGCGGGCTCGCAATTTTCGGAGCATTTATTATTGGATATGCTATATTATTGCCGAAAGACGAGCACGCAGTCAGCATCTTAATCGGTGCAGTACTGATCGTCATGATAGGCTTTTTAGACGATATGCTGGAAATTACAGCAAAAGCAAAAATGTTAGGCCAACTAGCAGCAGCGTTGGTCGTTGTACTATGGGGCGGATTACAAATTGAATTCATCAATTTGCCGTTTCTAGGACAGCTTGACTTTGGCTATTTAAGTATTCCGATCACGATTATTTGGATCATCGGAATCACGAACGCCGTCAATTTGATTGACGGATTGGATGGTTTGGCAGCAGGTGTTTCCACTATTGCGCTTATTGCCATTACGGTAATGGCTCTCTTGATGGGAGATGTCTTTGTGGCTGCAACGGCTTCTATATTAGCAGCTAGTTCGCTTGGCTTCCTATTTTTCAACTTCCATCCAGCGAAAATTTTTATGGGCGACACCGGATCACTCTTCCTTGGATTTATGATTTCGGTACTGGCGTTGCTCGGCTTTAAGAACGTTGCCGTCGTATCACTAGTTATTCCGATTATCATGCTAGGTGTGCCGATTTCAGACACATTCTTTGCGATTGTTAGACGAGTTCGCATGAAGCAGTCTATTACTGCAGCAGATAAGTCGCATTTGCATCACTGTTTATTACGCGTAGGTTTCTCGCATAGACAAGCTGTGCTAACGATTTATGGTATTGCGATTTTATTCGGAGCGGCCGCTGTATTGTTCTCACAAGCTACAGTATGGGGTGCGTTGCTTCTGATCTTCGTTATGTTGATCGTGATTGAGCTGTTTGTCGAATTGATAGGTTTGGCAGGAGCAAATTACCGTCCGTTGTTGAATTTAGTACGCATGATTGGTAAATAAATCAAACGAGTCCTTGTCTGCTGCGAAGCGGATGAGGGCTTTTTTTGATGAAATGTATAAAGATAGAGTGATGGCTGAGGGGAGAGGTACTGTTGATCGACGTTCTAGATAGGCGCTGATCTTCTAGGAGTGAACTGCACTGCCGTCGTATTCGAGATTTATAGAGTGGGAGTCAAAGTGACTTTTACTAGTGAATTTAATCCACTTAACCAAATTAGTACAGTGTACACTGAAACTATTACATTCTCTAATCGGATTGACTCCTTTCTATCTCTATCTACAAAAAACGATGAAACCAGTTAAGGCCTCATCGCTTCGGAATGAATTATTGATAATCGGTTTGTGCGGATGCAGACGTTTGGTCCGTGTCTAGCTCGGTTAAAGAGGAAGAGTCTGGAATCATTCCTAGATGAGATTTCAAGATCTGCTTTACTTCTTCTAGTTTCTGCTCATCTAGCTTGTAATAGTAAATACCTGTCGACATATCGTCATAGCCTGTCAACGTAATAGTATCGACGTCCGGAAGTCCGCTTTTTATATACTGAATGAACGACAACATTTGCTTGGATGTCATGTCGGTCTTCATGTTATCACCAAGCGCATTGATCACGTCTCCGTATTTTGTAATGGACGTAATGGATGTTGCTTCTTTAATCATCGCCTCAAGAATCATTTGCTGACGTTTGCCGCGCTCGATATCATTATCGAGTTTACGAGTACGTGCTAAAGCTAACGCATGGCGTCCGTCAAGACGTTGGAGGCCTGGCATTAAGTGAATTGCATTTTTATCGTTTTCATCTTTCTCAATTCGTTCATATGGAACTTCGACTTCTACACCGCCGAGTGCGTCTACCACGTCGATGAATGCATTAAAGTTCATTTTGACATAGTAGTTGACGGGAATATCGAATAGTTCTTCGACTGTTTCAATAGAGGCTTTAGTACCGCCATAGGCATGCGCATGTGTAATTTTATCTTTATAGTTTATCTGTGGAATATACACATATGAATCACGAGGGATGCTGACGAGCTTGATACTTTTGGTTTTAGGGTTCAGAGTTGCGAGTACCAATGCATCTGACCTGCCATTTGCTCCTGTTTCTTGCCGCATTTCACTTTCATCTACGCCAATCAATAAAATCGATACTTTGTCTTTTGCGGGTTCTACATATATTTCTGGTGGTTCTTGTTTAGCAATAGGTTCATAAGAACGATCTAGTACGTTCACCGCTTGATTGTGCAATTTGAAAGCATAACCGGCAATGGCTAGGGCCGCTATGAAGAACGTAAATAATGCTATTTTCAAGAAGCGCTTCGTTTTGGAAGCGTTCTTTTTCTTATATTCTTCTCTTTTCATTTTATACCTCCAGGGTGTACGGCAGAAAAAACCGTCAGTGGCAAATCTTCACATAAAATTCGCAGTAATGTAAGGAAATCAGACCTACTGCTCATAAAGTTCACCTTCTACCATTATACCCGCTTTTTAGTTGGACGTATAGTTAGATGTCGAACTCTAGGAATTCATGTCCAGTTATGGTAATGATCGCCTGACCGTTCGTTAACTCCATCATCCATTCCTGAAAAATCTCTTGATTCTCTTCAGGAACATATAAAAAGAGTTCAACGTCCTCTTCATAGACAATCTCTTTTAGTGGGTATTCGGACTGCCGTACTTCGTTTTCTACTTTGCCTAGCCATGTATAATCGATAGAAGTCTTAACTAGTGTGTGTAATTTTCTTTCCACGACACCTGTTGCGGCAATGCCTTCAGAAGCTGCTTTGCCATATGCACGGATTAATCCGCCACCACCAAGTTTGATGCCGCCAAAATAGCGAGTCACAACGATCACGGTATCTTTTAGCTGTTGCTTTTTAAGCACTTCCAACATAGGGAAGCCGGCTGTACCTGAAGGCTCACCGTCATCGTTCGCTTTTTGGATCTGGTCATGTTCTCCTATGATATAGGCGGAACAATTATGAGTAGCAGTATGATGGTTTTTTTTGATGTCCTGTATGAAATCCAGCGCCTCTTGTTCTGTCTCGACTCTTTTGACAAATGACAGAAAGCGGGATTTTTGAATAACGAATTCACTCTCTCCGTATAGTTGTACGGTTTTATAATTAGCTCGCATTTGTCGTACCCCCTACATTTGTAATATACTTATAATACTTATTCATCGTTAAAATGATATACTATATATGAAGTGTATAAGTATTTAGGCTAAACTGCAATAATGCTCGCTTTGCGAATTTTCACAAAAACGGCTGCGGGAGGTAGTTATTTGAACGACAAAGCAATTGACATTCAACAAATGGAGAAAATCTTTAGCAACATGGTAAATGTAATGGATCGTTCAAAAAGCGATATTTTTTTAATTAGCGAACAAAGCCGCCGAAGTTTTGAAGAGATGCAAAAAGAGTTAGCAGAAGTGAAAGAAAGTATTTCTCATGTGATAACAGAAGGCGATTCCTTAGAGGGTATGTCACGTCACTCAAGAAAACGTCTTGCTACTGTGTCAAAAGACTTCGTAACGTATAGTGAAGATGAAGTTAAACAAGCGTATAGTGTAGCAAATGACTTGCTTGTGCGCGCCTCCATCAATAAAATGGAGGAGAAACAACTTCGTGAACGACGGGATGAACTTGAACGTCGACTAAAGTTGCTGCTCTCTACAATTGAAAGAGCAGACCAACTTGTAAACCAAGTAACCACTGTGATCACATATTTAACATCTGATTTGAAAAATGTAAGTACAGCACTAGAAACGGCTCGCCAAAAACAAGATTTTGCAGTTCAAATCATTCAAGCCCAAGAAGAAGAACGTAAACGGTTATCACGTGATATTCATGATGGACCTGCACAAATGCTGGCCAATGTTTTGATGCGTTCGGGTTTAATTGAAAAAACGTTTGTTAAGCATGGCCCAGAAGAAGCGATGCAAGAGCTATCTTACTTAAAAGAAATGGTTAGGGGAGCGCTATCTGAAGTGCGTCGTATCATTTACAATTTGCGACCTATGGCTTTGGATGATTTAGGGCTAGTTCCGACATTGCGAAAGTATTTATTGACTATTAGTGAATACGAAGCGCCGCTAATCATTCATTTTCAAAGCAACGGAGCAGAAAAAAGATTTGCTTCCAATTTTGAAGTAGGTATTTTTCGTCTCATTCAAGAATCAGTAAATAACAGTATTAAACATGCGAAAACTGATGAAATATGGGTAAAAATCGAATGGTTACGCGAATCGGTTAATATAGTAATCAAAGACCAAGGTCTGGGATTTGATACAAATGAAGTAAAAGAGAAATCATTTGGTTTAATTGGAATGCAAGAACGTGTAGATTTATTGAAAGGGAAAATGAAGGTCATTTCTAAAGTTGGAGAAGGCACTTCAATACTTTTTCAAATTCCATTAGACGAAGATCTGTAAGTAAGGTAATTACTGGGAGGAATAGGATATGGAAGCGACTAAAATATTGATAGTAGATGATCACCAATTATTCCGTGAAGGAGTTAAACGGATTTTGGATTTTGAAGAATCATTTAACGTAGTAGCAGAAGGCGACGATGGAGTGGAAGTAGTCGAGTTATACAGAGAGTATGAACCAGACGTAGTACTGATGGATATTAATATGCCACGCATGAATGGTGTAGACGCGACTGAGCAGTTAATTAATGAATTTCCGGACGCACGCGTCATCATGCTATCCATTCATGACGACGAATCTTACGTAACGCACGCTTTGAAAACAGGTGCTCTCGGCTATATGCTAAAAGAAATGGATGCAGATGCGATTATTCAAGCGATCAAAGTAGTAGCGAATGGTGGCTCTTACTTACATCCAAAAATCACGCATAATTTGGTAACAGAATTCCGTCGTTTGAGCGAAAGAGAACATAAAGGATCCTTCCAGCAGAACGACATTCGTCGCCCGCTTCATTTATTGACGAAGCGCGAATGTGAAGTTCTACAATTATTAACAGATGGCCAAAGTAACCGGACAATCGGTGAAACGCTCTTCATCTCAGAAAAAACGGTGAAAAACCACGTCTCCAGCATTCTACAAAAAATGAGTGTCAATGACCGTACACAAGCTGTTGTGACAGCAATCAAAAATGGTTGGGTAGAAGTAAAATAATAAAAAAAGAGAAAGGTCTTTGCACGTTGAAGGCCTTTTTCTCTACGTAGGAGGGGCATATGAAGAAAAAATTGGCAGTCGCGTCCATGGCATTAGCGCTCGTATTAGGCGCGTGTGGTAACGCAGATGAAACGAATCAGAACAACCCTGAAACTGGGGAACCCGCACCAGGCAGTGGCGCCATCGATCATGGAGTAGATGATAATAAAGTAGGATTCAGCATGTCAGGCGACAAAGTTGAAGAAGCTACAGACGTACCCAAAGAGGATAAAGAAGATATTTTAGCTGCTTTTGATACCTACATCGAAACATTAAATAATCAAGACGTAGAAGGGTATCTTGCTACACTTTCTACTAAAGGCTATGATTTGGAAGAAGAGCGTCAAGCTACGGAAGAAATGCTTAAAAATACTAAGATGAAACGTGAAACAGATCATGAAACGATCGTAAAATATTCAGAGGATAGCGCACAGTTATTTTCTACATTGAAAACGACGTTCACCGATATTGAGACAGGAGTAGAAAATACGCCTGAAGGCCGCCAAGTGACTGTTTTCAATAAAGAAGATGGCGCATGGAAAGTGTTCTCGATCCACTTTATTGGTGATGAACCAGGAAACGAATAAACGACATTATATGTTGATATAACGACAAAACTTCCAGTGAATACAACTGGAAGTTTTTTTATGCGAAAAAAAGCCATACTATGAGTACTTGCTTTTCTGCGCTAAAGGAATTATAATCAATGAAGGAACACATGTTCTATAAGGAGGCGATTTCGATGCCTTTGATCCCCGCAGAGGCAATGCCCTATTTGGAGAACTATATTTATCTTCCTATGCTGTTGACAATTATGGAACGTGACCGTCAGTTGTTAGAGAAGGTACCGTTTAAATTGAAGAGCCCATACCTTAATTTGCTAGACGAGACAATGAACACCGTTTCCGCTGATCTACAAACAACTTCTCTGTATTTACAAAAGCACAAAATGAAAGTGATACGTCATTCGACAGATGAACTATTTACGGAATATATATTTTTACATGATGGTTATCAAGATATGCGACGCTATTTAAATGTTCGCTTACGTAACCGATCGGAAGAATTATTGAATCTGTATATTAGGAAATTGTCGAATCAGAACTTTTCGGCTCCATGATCATGTAATATGAACTTCGCAATTCTTCTTGAGCATTTTCAAATCGTTGAGACAAAATATGCGATAATGCCATTTGCCTATAAACGGTAGCTAACGACGTATCTAGTTGCATCTGCGTATCGTTTTTTAGCATAACGGTTACACCATCTTCGTGCTGAACAGCGTCTTTTACTGCATGATAAGCCACCCAGGAGTTTTTATGTAAAGTAGGGGACAGTAAAGGGAAAAATAATAACGGCCGATCATTCGAATGGGTTAGCATAATCGGTGGCTTTGGGCGATTTCTCAAATCCAATTTGGAACTGTTAATAATGGACTCAAAGTTGGAACGGTAATGCGCACAAGATTCTCTCATAATTTCTAATGGTGTTTTCTCGACAATAAATGTCCGGTCGCTTTCCACTACTTTTGTATAGTATGGGTTCGCATGTTGTCCATGAAGTAATGCAAAAGTATGGAATGTAACGATATAAGACGATAGATAATGTGGATTCGCCATGTTGTTCCCTCCTGTTTAATAGGACCATATACGTATTAATTATAGTATAGAAAAAGCGAAAATCAACTGTAATGTTGGAAAATAGTAAATCTTCTATTAATATGTTGAGTTTTATCGAATGGTTGTAGTTCTGATCAGTAGAAAGTCAGCAACTTGATGCTATCAACTTCTCGTGCATGGAAGGTGAGTATACGAACTGCCTTACACCTAATTTAACGGAAGCCATTGACCGGTGCCGTAGTGGGGACAATGAACTCTCCACTTACACTGCCAGCAATAGAGCGAAATTAAAAAGCTGAAGACCATCCTAAGAGAATAGGAATGTTCTTCAGCATTGTGATCTTCAGTTCTGGTACTCGATAGCCGCAGCACACAATGTTTTAGCCGCTGCCATCATAGCTTTTTCGTCTATGTCAAAGCGTGGGTGATGGTGAGGGTAGGCATCTGCTGGCATGGCGCCTGTAAAGAAGAAAGTACCTGGCACTTTTTCAAGGTAGTAGGCGAAGTCTTCTCCACCCATTTGAGGTTGCATTTCCTCTACACCTTTTAGGTTTGGAATAGATTCGGCGACAGTTTTCAAATAGCTCGTTTCTTTTTCGTGATTGACCACTGCTGGGTATCCACGGAAGTAGTCTACAGTGATTTGGCAATCATGAGCCAAGGCCGTGCCTTTCGCTATACGCTTTATTTCTTGTTCCATTAGATTGCGTACGTCGTGGGTGAATGTGCGAACAGTTCCTCCTAGAACGGCTTGGTCAGCGATGACGTTGAAGGCATTTTCTGCGACGAAAGAGCCGACGGATAGTACAGCTGATTCAATAGGATCCACACGTCTTGAGACGACTTGTTGCAAGTTCATTACGAGCTGTGAACCGATTACGATCGCATCTTTCGTTTGATGTGGAGAAGCACCGTGGCCGCCAGCACCTTGAATGGTAATATTGAATCGGTCCGCTGCAGCCATGATGGGACCGGAAGCGTAATAGATAACGCCTGAATCGAATAGAGACCATAAGTGCGTGCCGAAAATGACATCGACTCCTTCTAAACAGCCGTCTTCAATCATCGCAATTGCACCGCCTGGAGCTAATTCTTCTGCGTGTTGATGGATAAATACATATTCGCCCGTCAGCTCTTCGCGCATTTCGTTCATAGCTTTTGCTAATTGAAGAAGCGTGGCGGTATGGCCATCGTGTCCACATGCATGCATGACACCGGGTACTGTGGAAGTGTAGGGTGTGTCTTTTTGATCTTGGATAGGTAATGCGTCGAAGTCTGCTCGTAAAGCAACTGTTTTTCCTGGCTTTGCGCCTTTGACTCTTGCCACGACACCATTACCGCCTACTCCAGTACGTACTTCCACTCCGAGATGTTTATAAAAGTCAGCGATATAGGCAGCGGTTTTCGTTTCTTTAAACGAAACTTCGGGATTCATATGTAAGTAACGGCGAATCTCTACCATATCGTCATAGGATTGTTCTAGTTTCTGAAATAATCGTTCTCTCATTATAAAACCCCTTTCGAATAGACAAATAAGTCAATCAACTCGTTCAGTATAGCAAGTGGTACGCCATATCGCAAACTACGAATTTTGCAATTTTCCGTAATTAGAAAGGCTGAAAAACGATAAGTTAGACGACGTTCGACATAAAAAAAGAAGGTCTGACGTCGAAACGTCAAACCTCTTCAGTGGGTGTTTTATAATGTGCAGTGTAAGGAGCACTTGTGAAGATATGTTGTGTCGAACCACCGGCATCTTTGAAAACCGTTTTATCCGATAATTGATTACCGGGAGAGTTATACCAAATCTCATACAAGCGTCGATCCGTCCATTCCGTCAGCAATGTATACGTATCAGAACCGATAGGACGCAATAAGCGGAAGGCTACGAAACCTGGCATGTTTTGCAGTTGATCGCCCAAATGCTTGTACTGATGTTCAAAAATGGGTTTCCCTTCATCCGTCACTGCCACGTTATCCATTGCAAAGAATCCCGGTTCTGTCAGGTTACCGTATGAACCCACCACTTCAAATTTTCTTGGTGTTTGAAATACGCTCTTGCCATTCGTCTCATGTAGCAACAGTGTACTGCCGCCACCATTCATCAAAAGTATGGATTCATCCGTGTGCTGGTCTTTGATCTTCTCCATAAAACCCAGCGTTCCAGTCGTCATATAAATATTCATATAAATTTCCTCCTTTGGCTAGTAACAATCGTCCGTACTTAAATTAACAACACTCTTGACTAGTGTATGTTTCTACATATAGTAATTCCCATAATTCCTCCGAATCAAACACATCTGTTGCAAGCAAGTTAGGAAGGATTGTCTAAAGCGTGGCAGAAATGTGAGTTGCCTTAGCACAAAATTATGACAAAGGCGCAATTCGCTATACATTGACTTGTCAACGGTTTATCATGAGAACGTATATGAGTTACGTGAAAGAAATTAAAAATATGGAAAGAGGTATCTCAGAATATGTCAACTTTTAATGATACGTTATTACGTGCTGCGAGAGGCGAGGAAATTGAACACACGCCTGTTTGGTTCATGCGTCAAGCAGGACGTTCACAGCCAGAATACCTTAAAATCAAAGAGAAATACTCCTTGGAAGAAATTACGCATCAACCTGAATTATGTGCGTATGTAACCAAGCTTCCTGTAGATCAATATGATGTAGATGCAGCTATTTTATATAAAGACATCGTGACACCACTTGTAGGGATCGGAGTAGACGTAAAGATTAAATCAGGCGTGGGTCCAGTGATCTCCAACCCGATTCGTTCTGCACAAGACATCGCAAACTTGGGTGAGTTTTCAGCAGAAGAGCAAGTTCCTTACGTTTTGGATACAATAAAACTGCTAACACAAGAACAATTGAATGTACCACTCATCGGTTTCGCAGGCGCACCGTTTACACTTGCGAGCTATATGATTGAAGGCGGTCCTTCCAAGAGTTATAACCTGACAAAGTCCTTCATGGTATCTGAGCCTCAAGCTTGGTTCGCATTGATGGATAAATTGGCTGATATGACGATTAGTTATATCCAAGCACAAGTTAACGCAGGCGTTAAAGCTGTGCAAATATTTGATTCATGGGTAGGCGCATTGAATGTATCGGATTACCGAATCTTCATTAAACCTACAATGACTCGTATTTTTTCGGAACTGCGTAAATTAAATATTCCGTTGATCACATTTGGAGTCGGCGCAAGCCACTTGGCGAATGAATGGCATGACCTACCAGTCGACGTAGTCGGACTGGATTGGCGCTTGTCTATTAAAGAAGCTGGCGAACGCGGCATGACTAAACCATTGCAAGGAAACTTGGATCCATCCATGTTATTAGCAGACTGGTCGGTCATCGAAGAACGTGCAAAGCTGATTGTTGAACAAGGTGTAGAGCACGGTAGCCACATCTTCAACTTGGGCCACGGCGTATTCCCTCAAGTAAAACCAGCAACATTGAAACGCTTAACAGCTTTCGTACATGACTATAGTAGAGAATTACGTTCAAAGTAATAATCCAACCATGAGGTGAAAATGATGACGAAAAAGAAAATGGGTTTACTCGTTATGGCGTATGGAACACCAAACTCCTATGACGACCTAATACCGTATTACACGCATATCCGTAGAGGCCGTCCACCGGCTCCGGAACAAGTAGAAGATCTGCGCAATCGCTATGAAGCAATCGGAGGCATTTCACCACTTGCACGGATTACGGATGATCAAGCGGACGCATTAGGCGCTCGTTTGAATGAAGTACAAGATGAAATTGAATTCAAAGTATATGTCGGTCTGAAGCATATAGCGCCATTCGTAGAAGATGCTATACAAAAAATGCATGAAGATGGTATTACAGAAGCGGCATCTATTGTATTGGCACCACATTTCTCTACGTTCTCCGTTAAATCATACAACGGTCGCGCGAAAGAAGAAGCGGACAAGCACGGAATCACGCTTACTTCAGTTGAAAGCTGGTACAAGCAACCGAAATTCATCGAGTACTGGGCAAACCAATTGCGTCAAACTTATGATGCGATGGACGAGGCAGAGCGCGAGAATTCATGCTTGATCGTATCTGCGCATTCGTTACCGGAAAAGATTCTAGCTAACGGTGATCCATACGCTGATCAGTTGAAAGAAACAGCAGAAATGATTACAGATGCGGCAGGCGTCAAAACATACGCACTCGGCTGGCAAAGTGAAGGGCAAACGCCTGATCCTTGGTTAGGTCCCGATGTACAAGATCTCACACGTGAACTGTTTGAAACGAAAGGCTATACATCATTCGTTTACACACCAGTTGGTTTCGTGTCAGATCACTTGGAAGTTCTGTTCGATAACGACTACGAATGTAAAGTAGTATGTGACGATATCGGCGCTGCGTACCACAGACCAGCTATGCCGAACACCGATCCTTTATTCATTGATGCAATGGCGGATGCGGTAATGGATCAATTGCACGCAAGTAAATGAATTCAAGTGGATCGGAGTGAAAAAGGACATGAGTGAACGAAAAAAAGTTGTCATAATCGGCGGCGGCATCACAGGTCTTGCTGCAGCGTATTATATGCAAAAAGATGCCCGTGAACAAGGACTTCCCATAGATATCGTCATGATTGAAGCTTCAACACAACTAGGTGGAAAAATCCAAACAGTCCGTCGAGACGGCTATGTAATCGAACGCGGTCCCGACTCCTTTTTGATCCGTAAAAAAAGTGTAGACCAATTAGCGACTGACCTGGGGATAGAGGATCAGCTTGTGCGTAACGCAACAGGGCAAGCTTATATTTTGTTGCATGGTCAGATGCACAAAATCCCGGCAGGTGCTGTCATGGGTGTACCGACTGAAATCAAACCGTTCGTTGCATCCGGTTTATTCAGTTTGAGCGGTAAAATACGTGCGGCAGGTGACTTCGTATTACCACGTTCTGAAGTAACCGGGGATCAGTCGCTAGGTAAGTTTTTCCGTCGACGCTTTGGTACAGAAGTGGTGGAAAATCTAATCGAGCCACTGTTGTCGGGCGTCTATGCCGGTGATATCGATCATATGAGCTTGGAATCGACTTTCCCGCAGTTTTATGAAGTGGAAAAAAATCATCGAAGCTTAATTTTAGGAATGAGGAAGACTACTCCTAAACAGCTACCGCAAAAAAATAGTCATAGTTCGAAGAAAATGGGTGCTTTCCATACATTTAAAAATGGTCTGAATTCATTAATCGAAGCATTAGAAGAGCAGTTGACTGATGTCGATGTGATGAAAGGTACGCGTGTCACCCACATAGCGAAACAAGACGACCGTGCCATTCTGACATTGAATGATCAACAGCGAATCGTCGCAGATGCAGTGATTATGTCTGCAAGCCACATAGTAGCGAGTCGTTTATTTGAACCGCATGGTCTGTTGAAAGAGCTAGGAACGATTCCGATGACATCTGTCGCAACAGTTGCACTAGGTTACCCGAAAAGTGCGATGAAGAGCGATATCGATGGAACAGGTTTCTTAGTTCCGCGCAATAGTAACCATTCAATCACCGCCTGTACACTCGTCGACCGTAAATGGCCAACGACAACACCAGACGATAAAGTGATGGTGCGTGCATTCGTCGGGCGTGTTGGAGAAGAAGCGATTGTTGACTTACCAGATGCAGAGATTGAGAAAATCGTTCGCAAAGATATGAAAGAAATTCTCGGGCTTGAAGGTGAACCGGATTTCTGTATTATTACACGTTGGAAAGAAGACCGACCTCAATACCGTGTAGGCCATAAAGAAAAGGTTTTACGTGCGCGGGAAGAAGTACAATTGGAGTTTCCAATGGTCGAGCTAGCTGGTGCATCCTATAAGGGTGTCGGTTTGCCTGACTGTATCGATCAAGGAGTCGCCGCGAAAGATCAAGTATTGGCGAAGTTGTTTAAATAACGTAGAAAAATCCGTACAACCATAGTTGTGCGGATTTTTTATATTGTATGGGGAATAGGACGGGTAGGCGCGGTGGGTCTAGCACGATGCGCTTGTTGTTCTATCTATGTATTTTCTCAAAAAAAAGCGAATATAGGAATATTCGCCGAATGAAAGTTATGTTTTATTTTACGTTGCAATGATTGCATTGATTAGAGTAACACTCGTGCTGCTCTTCAATTTCCGTTCCACATGTCGCACAAACCTTCGCCGGCAAGTTCTTGAAAAATTCAACGATGCTTTCTACCATATCCATCCATCCCCTTCTGTTTGTTGTATAACTCATTGGTATATACACATTGTATTATAACAGATGCCGGAAGTCAACATTTCATTTAACTATCTGTTAAAATGGACTCAAGCCTTTGGTGACGCGCTTTCAAGCGGTTTTAGGAGTTTGGAATTGAGAGAATTAACAGAAAATAAATGTGACAATTTTGTGAGGAGAGAAGAAAATATGAAATTTATCGATAATCAAGGCATTACAGACCCGCGTATTAATCTCGCTATTGAGGAATATGTACTTAATACAATGGACGTAGACAAAGATTCGTATTTACTGTTCTATATCAATGAGCCTTCTATCATAATCGGGAAAAACCAAAACACAGTGGAAGAAATCAATACAGAGTTTGTGGATCGTCAAGGCATCCACGTAGTACGTAGACTGTCTGGTGGCGGGGCGGTGTATCATGATAAAGGAAACTTGAACTTCAGTTTCATTACGAAAGACGATGGGGAGTCGTTCCGTAATTTTAAGAAATTCACGGAGCCTGTAACAGATGCGCTGGCTAAAATGGGAATCAAAGCGGAATTGCTTGGCCGTAACGATATTTTGATTGATGGACGCAAAATCTCGGGGAATGCACAATTCGCCACAAAAGATCGCATGTTTAGCCACGGGACGTTATTGTTTGATACAGATATGGAAGGCGTCGTGAATTCACTTAAAGTGAGGAAAGACAAAATCGAATCGAAAGGAATCAAGTCGATTCGTAGTCGTGTTGCGAATATTTCCGAGTTTTTGGAAGAGCCAATCTCCATTGAACAGTTTAGACAGGAAATCTTAAATTCAATGTTCGATGGGGAAGAAAATATTGAGTATCGTGTATTGACGGATGACGATTGGACGAAGATCCGTGAATTGTCTGCGGAGCGTTATGGTAACTGGGAGTGGAATTACGGACGTTCGCCGAAGTTCAACTTACAGCAATCTAAACGTTTTCCTGTCGGTGGCATTGATGTTCGTTTGCAAGTTGAAAAAGGCAGTATAGAAAACGTCAATATATACGGTGACTTTTTCGGTGTTGGCGAAGTGCAAGAAATTGAAAATAGATTAGTAGGTGTGAAGTACGAACGAAAGGCAATTACGGACGCACTTGAGTCTCTGGACGTGGAAAAAATTCTAGGTGGTATTAAGCTGGAAGAATTTGTGGATGTAATCTATTAAAGAACAGCGCATGTCTTGCGGGGCATGCGCTGTTTTGTGTACAGGGATTCATTTATGTGCGCTGTGAAATGCGTTATACTGAATATAATGAGAAAGTGAGGGGTTACGGTGAAGCACCGAATATTTATTGTTGAAGATGATTTGAAGATTGCTCAATTATTAGCGGGAACGCTTGAAAAATATCAATACGAAGTCGCGATCATTCAGGACTTTGACCGAGTCGTCGAAGAATGCATTGCATATAATCCGCATTTAGTGCTGTTAGATATCAACTTGCCGATCTATGACGGTTACTATTGGTGCCGTCAACTACGTCAGCATACGATGTGTCCGATTATTTTTATCTCGGCACGTTCAGGTGATATGGATCAAGTGTTTGCGCTAGAAAATGGTGGCGATGATTTCATTACGAAGCCATTCCATTATGAAATTGTGTTGGCGAAAATTAAAAGTCATTTGCGCCGTTCATTCGGAGAATATTCACCGAGTCAGTCGGAGCGTATGATTGTGTCAGGTGATTTGACTTTATATATCGAACGAATGACGCTACAAAAAGGCCAAGAAGAAATTCCTCTTCAGAAGAAAGAATGTGTCATTTTGGAATTGCTGATGGGCGAGTCTCCGAAAGTCGTGTCACGCGAAAGATTACTCGAAGAACTGTGGGATGATCAGTCATTCGTCGACGAAAATACGCTTAACGTCAATATGGCTCGAGTGCGCAAGAAATTAACGGATTACGATGTGCAATCTTGGATTGAAACGGTGCGTGGTGCGGGATATCGCTTCATGCCGGAGACGGAAGCGTAATGAAAGCTTTCACACTATTTGTTAAAGAGCATGTATCCTTCATGTTGTTTCAAATCGGACTCGTATCATTCATTTTACTATTGTTTTGGCTTGATGGGTTCCGCAGTCCGAACACAGCGGTCTATTCGGTCGCGATGAGTATTTTACTTACGGCGGGCTATTTACTTGCGAAATTCATTAGGCGGCGTACATATTACGCAAAAATTGTTGAAAAACCGAAGCAAATGGAAGATGCGTTGATTCGGCACGTTATGACACCTGAACATAAACAGACGATGGAATTCACACGTGAATTATATCGCCTGTATCAACGTGAAGTGCAGACGTTATATGACAGACAAAATCGTCATTTACATTTCGTGAATCAATGGGTGCACCAAATGAAAACGCCGATCTCGGTCATAAATTTATTACTGCAAGAAGAGGAAGTGGATAAGAAGAGTATTGAGCAGGAAGTGGGGCGCATCCAAAACGGATTGGAAATCGTCCTGGTCAATGCACGGCTTGAAACGTTTGAAGAAGATATGCAAATAGAACGGCTATGGCTTCGGCAAGTATTGCAAGAAGTGCTCAATGATAATAAACGCCTCTTCATTGCGAACGGTCTGTTTCCTGTACTGAACGTCGATGAACACTTAACGGTTGCGACTGATCGAAAATGGATCAAGTTCATGCTCAATCAATTTATTACGAATGCAGTGAAATATACATTTGAAAAAGGGAAGAAAATACATGTCAATGCGGTGCAACTTCAAGAAGGACTGTGTCTGGAGATTGTCGATGAAGGAATCGGAATTCCGGCATCCGATTTACATCGTGTGACGAAAGCTTTCTTCACAGGAGAAAACGGCAGATTGTCTGGTGAATCGACCGGCATGGGGTTGTATATTGCGTCTGAAGTCTGTGAGAAACTAGGCCACCAACTGACGATATCCTCGAAGCAAGGAGAAGGCACGACGATCGCATTACTATTTACAGACGGAGAGGCGGGTGAACAACCAAATGACACAACCGGTCGTTAAGATGGAAGATATAACGAAAATCTATGAAGGAAAAGTGGTACATCGTGCATTGAATCAATTGGACTTCGATGTGCAAAAAGGGGAGTTCGTTGCGATCATGGGGCCGTCGGGTAGCGGTAAGACGACGTTGCTCAATTTATTGATGGCCACGGATATTCCGACGTATGGCAAGATTGTCATTGGTGGGGTAGAACCGGAGAAGCTCAGTCAAAATGAAATTGCTTTGTTCCGCAGACGACAAATCGGGTTCGTCTTTCAGGAAATCAATTTACTGCAAATGTTGACGGTGGAAGAAAATCTTGTATTGCCGTTAACGCTTGATGGACTACCTATCGAAGAGATGAAAAAACGTGTGAAAGATATGGCGCAAAAGCTGAATCTAGAAGATATTTTGGAGCGCCGTCCGGATGAATTATCAGGTGGACAAGCACAACGTACCGCGATAGGGCGAGCGCTCATCCATCAGCCGAGCATTGTATTAGCGGATGAGCCGACAGGAAACTTGGATTCGAAGTCTGCGAAAGATGTGCTCGAATTACTCGAACATATTAACCAGCATGAAAAGACGTCGATCATTATGGTGACGCACGACCCGGTCGCGGCAAGTTACTGTGATCGCGTGCTATTCATTAAAGACGGGGAATTTTTCAATGAAATTTATAAAGACGAACGCCGGCAAACCTTTTTCCAGCGGATTTTGAATGTGTTGTCATTACTTGGAGGGAATGTGAATGACTTTTCGACAGTTCGCTTATCGTAACGTCCTTCGTAACCGCCGGGTGTATGCGGCATTTTTCATGGCGAGTGTATTTTCCGTCATGGTATTTTTCCTCTATTCGATGTTGCTGTTCCATCCGTCAATTGAAAACACCTTCTTAAAAGAGATTTCAACGCTCGGTATGGGCATAGCGGAAATCATTCTATTCATTTTCACGCTGTTTTTCTTATTTTATTCAATGCGCGCATTTTTGCAGGCGCGATCGAAAGAGTTCGGTGTGTTACTACTTCTCGGAATGGCCAAACGTCAGTTGCATCGACTCATTTTCATTGAAACGATGTTACTTGGCTTTGCATCGATCATCAGTGGAATTTTCCTCGGCTTCATGTTTTCGAAGTTCTTCTTCATGATCGTCAAAGCGATTGTGCAAATTCCAGTGTTACCGCTTTATTTATCTTGGAAACCATTCGTGCTGACGATGGGGGCATTTCTTAGTTTATTCGCTATTATTTCATATATCGCCCCTGTATTCATTCAGCAAGGGCAAGTATCGGATTTATTACATGGGGATATGGCGGTGCAGTCGGTTTATTCGTACTCGAAAAGCCGTGGGATCTTTGGCGTGGTGCTATTATTGCTCGCGTACGCGATGGCGGCATTCGTCTCACGTTCGAGCATCATCAGTCTGTTCTTCTTGCTACCGCCACTCCTCACCATCGGGACGTATTACTTTTTCACGGACACTTTACCGCTCGTCTTGCATGCACTGCGACGGCAAAAGAAGTTTTTTTGGCGAGACTTTTGGATGATCTCGATCTCGGAAAGCATCGTCCGGTTAAGAGAAAATGCGCGGATGTTCTTCATCGTGACAATCGTTTCGACGATCGCGTTCATGTCGGTCGGTATTCTGGCGTCGTTAACGTCGTTCGCTTCGCAATACCGTGAAGTGAATCCGCTCGGGCTTATTTATAAAAGTTTGCCACATAATGAATTCGAATACGCGCATATCGCGCAATTGACCAATGAACTCGAACAGGAAGGCCTCGATTATTGGGCTGTACGATTTCGTGTGCTGCAACAGCAATCGTCCTATACTAAAAACAAAGTTCATATTGTCAAGCTGTCTGACCTGAATGAATTGGCCGCAACCTTCGGGGAAAAGCCGCTTTCATTGGAAAGTGGACATGCGTTGTTCTTACCGGCAACAGCAGCCGCTGCTAATCAGTTGTCGACAGAATCAGTCAATACAGAACTGGCTAATAGTGGCGTGTCACTTGATATCGAAGGCGTCTATCCGTATAAACTGTTTCCGCCGAACGCGATCGGTCTTAATACGATTGTCGTCAATCACTTGGACTTCGATCGGATTGAAGAACATGCAGGTGCCGATGCACTGGCGTTTAATTATTATGCGTTTAACGTGCGAGACTGGCAAGAAACGCAAGAAATTGGATTGTCTATCAATGCCCAAGTGCTGGCGGGGCTCATGCTCGAACACCGCGATCCGGTGCGCTACGAGTTTGAGAACCCCGGGTTGAATTACTCGCATATCCGCATGACGTTTTCGTTGCTGTTGTTTATCGGGTTATTGCTGGCGGCCGTATTTTTCCTTGCGTCGGGAAGTTTTATTTACTTCCGGTTGTATACGTCGCTCAGCTACGATCGACGGCAGTACGCGGTGTTGCAACGGATTGGGATGACGGACCGGGAGTTCACGAAGATCGTCAACCGGCAGTTGATCCCGCAGTTTTTCTTCCCGTGGGGTGTGTCGTTCATCCACAGTGTGTTTGCTTTTATGTCGCTGCAAGTGATTTGGGATGCGCTGGCCGAGATCTCGATCGTCAAAGAACTAGCGCTCGTGCTGGCGGGCTTTGCGCTAATGCAAATTTTCTATTTCTACCTAATCCGCTGGCGCTATATTTCACATATTAAGGCACCTACTTCTTAGAGAAGAGGTGTCTTTTTGAATGACAGTAGTTTAGTTCTAAAATACAAGAGGAAGGGCATAGGGGTAGGGATTTGCGCTCTAGGCGGACGCGTTCTGGAGGGCCCGCGGTGAGCCCCCTAGTCGCTGCGCTCCTTTAGTGGTCTCACCTGATCGGGCTGATCCTCCCAGAGTCGCCGCCTGCCGCTCCAATCCCTTACAATCAGAGTAGGTGATACTTTTCAAAGTTCACTGTAGTTAGGGTTGTCATTGCTTTTGTAGTTGGACTATGATTTGAACTTGACTGAAATATGCTCAAAGCCTAAAGTTACACACTATTGTTAGTAAGAGGTCTATACCTAAACACTTTGAAAGTAGGATTGAAGCGGAAGCTGGGGCGACTCCGAGAGGATCAGCGTGCGCCTTGAGACCCCGCAGGGAGCGAAGCGGACGAGGAGGCTCAAGCCACGCCCTCCGGAACGCGTCCCCAGCTGGAGCTTCAATCCCATCCACTCAGCCCGTCCATCCTATGCTATTAAACTAAAATAATTAAATTCCCAGTAAAGTCTTGCCAATTATTTGTTTTATCAGTATAATGAACAAAATACTGAATGGTTATTCATTCACTTGTTAGGGAGATGAAAGCATGAATTTAGTTTCAAGTGTTCAGCAAACCGCACAGACCAAGCCAAGTAAAATCGCCTACCACTTCATGGGAAAAGACACGACGTACGCAGAGTTCGACATGTCCGTATCGATGTTCGCCAACGCACTACAAAACCTAGGGGTCCACAAAGGGGACAAAGTAGCATTCCTACTCGGCAACACGCCGCATTATCTGATCTCACTCTATGCCACTATGCGAATCGGAGCGACAGCTGTGCCGATCAACCCGCTTTATACACCTGACGAAATTTCGTACATCCTAGAAAACAGTGACGCCAAAGCCGTAATTGCGATCGATCAATTATTGCCATTAGTAGAAGTCGCAAGCCAGTCATTCCCGACGATTGAAAACTATGTCGTCTGTGAAATGAGTCCAGACGCAGCCCAGAAATTAGCTGAGCTGGACGATACAGTAAAGGCAAAAGTGCATCCATTTAGCATGCTTATTAAGAAATCAAAACCGATGACAGAAGCGGTAGAAGTTGACGAAAATGAAAGCGCTATCATATTGTATACATCTGGAACGACAGGACACCCAAAAGGTGCGATGTTAACGCATAAGAATATTTATTCCAATGCGCGTGACGTAGGAGACTATTTAGGCTTCTCTGAGAATGATAAAATCGTAGCGACATTGCCTTTATTCCATGTATTCGCATTAACTGTCGTCGCGAATGCGCCACTCGTTAAAGGTGCGACGATTTTACTTGAACCACGCTTTAGCCCGGGCGAGATCTTTAACATGATTCGCGAGCAAAAGGCGACCGTCTTTGCGGGCGTTCCTACTATGTACAACTTCCTTTATCAATATCCGGAAGGGAAAACAGAAGACTTTGATTCAATTAGATTAGCGATTTCCGGTGGATCGTCATTGCCTGTTTCGTTGCTTCATAATTTCGAAGAGAAATTCGATGTGCGTGTTTCGGAAGGCTATGGTTTATCCGAAGCTTCACCGGTTACTTGTTTCAACCCGTTGGATCGTGAACGTGTTCCCGGCTCGATCGGAACGAATATTATGAATGTCGAGAATAAAGTGGTCGATGAAAATGGAGACGAAGTTCCTGACAATCAAGTCGGTGAACTCATTGTACGCGGACCGAACGTCATGAAAGGGTATTATAAAATGCCGGAAGAAACTGCAGCTGCACTTCGTGACGGTTGGCTCTATACAGGCGACTTGGCGCGACGAGATGAAAACGGTTACTTTTATATCGTAGACCGTAAGAAAGATATGATCATCGTCGGCGGATTCAACGTCTATCCGCGAGAAGTAGAGGAAGTGTTGTTTAGTCACCGCGATATTGTGGAAGCTGCAGTCGTTGGTGTACCGGATACAAACTTCGGTGAAGAAGTACAAGCTTACGTGGTGTTGAAGGAAGGTTCGGACGCTACAGAACAGTCGTTGCTTGAATTCTGTGCGAAGCGCCTCGTGAAGTACAAAGTGCCGAAAACGATTGAGTTCCTAGATGAGTTGCCGAAAAATACGACAGGTAAAATTTTAAGACGTTCATTGAAAGATCAAGTGAAAAGTTAAGAAGGATGGAAACGAGTGATGGGGAATGAAATCCCGTCACTCGTTTTTTTACGCAATAATTGCCAAAGTAAGTACGGTCTTGTTATGGTTTAGAGAGAATAGTAAGAAAACAGGAGGGATTAGATGGATAAACGATGTGTAACGATTGACGATCTATTTGAAACGAAATCAGTGACGAATCCGGTCTTGGCACCTAACGACCAAGAGGCAGTGTTTACCGTGACGGAATTAAATAGAGTGGACAACGCGTATCACTCAGCGATCCACCATATCGATTTACAGACGGGTGACGTAACGCGTTGGACATACGGGAAGCAACGAGTCGGTGCAACAAAGTGGTCTCCAGACGGCAAGCAAGTAGCTTTTTTATCGAATCGAAGCGGAACAGATCAACTGTATATGATGCAAACAGCAGGCGGGGAAGCCTATGCATTAACGGACTGTAAAAAAGGGATCGATTCATTCGAATGGTCGCCGTGCGGCAAGAAAATCTGGTTTACGGGTAAGCTTACAACAGGCGAAACATTTCCTATTACGGTAGAGAAGCAAAAAGGATTTCCCAAACCGATCCGCGTGACGAAAATGAAATACAAAGAAGATTTCATCGGCGTCTTACCGCCAGACGAATACACACAAATCGGCTATGTCGATGTAGCTACGTGCAATGTTTGTAATTTCACGAAGGAACCATTTGATCATTCATTAGAAGCGGTTTCGCATGACGGTAAACACTTGGTCATCGGGGTCAATCGCAACAAACAGACCGATCATGACTTCAGTGTTCCGTTAGTACTCGTGGAGATTGAAACGAAAAAAGAGACTGTCATTCTCGACGAACCAGGCTATTTCGGCCAAGTCGCTTTCTCTGCAGACGATCGCTATATTGCGTATACCGGGTACGATCTGACGTTCCAAAACGTCACACAGGCGGATGTGTTCGTCTATGACCAAACGAACGGACAGACGATGAATCTAACAGCGGGAATCGACGCACCGGTCGGAGACGAAAGTATTTCCGATCACTTGCAGCAAACGATTGCGCCAGGTGTCGTGTGGACGGATGACGAGCAACTGTATTTCCAATTATCGAGTATGGGGGAAGTGCGTTTATACGCGGCTACACTCGACGGCGCGATCTATCCTGCGACTGGCGAAGAAGAACATGTCTACGGGTATGATGTGGCAGGTGACGCTGAATTCGCGTTGCTTACTGTCAGCACGATGACCAATCCTGGAGAATTGTATCGCCAAACGATTGCGACCGGTGAACGGTTAAAATTGACTTCATTCAATGAAGGTTGGTTGAAAAAAGTTGAGTTAGTTGAACCGGAAACGATTCATTACTCGAATGGGAATACGGATATTCAAGGATGGCTAATGAAGCCAGCGAAATGTACAGCAGGTCAAACGTATCCACTCATTGTAGAAATTCACGGTGGACCGCATGCGATGTACGGCTATACGTATTTCCATGAGATGCAAGTGCTAGCAGCGCAAGGTTACGGCGTTCTTTATCTCAATCCACGGGGTAGTCACGGCTACAGTCAAGCCTTTGTTGACGCAGTGCGTGGCGATTATGGTGGCGGTGGATATGAAGACATTATGGCAGGGCTAGATGAAGTATTGAAAACCGAAGACTGGATTGATGAAACGCGCCTTGGCGTAACAGGCGGTAGCTACGGTGGCTTCATGACGAACTGGATTGTCGGGCATACGAATCGTTTCAAAGCAGCGGTCACGCAACGTTCTATCAGCAACTGGGTCAGCTTCTTCGGCGTATCCAATATCGGCTACTACTTCACCGACTGGCATTTAAAAGCGGGGATGACAGATGTCAATACGCTGTGGAAGCAGTCACCGCTCAAATATGCGGAGAATATCGACACTCCTTTATTAATTCTTCATGCGGAACGAGATTTCGTTTGTCCGATCGAACAAGCGGAACAACTCTTTATAACTTTAAAAGATTTAGGCAAAGAGACAGAATTTGTGCGCTTCCCCGAATCTGATCATAATATGTCAAGAACAGGGAAACCGAACCTACGAATTGCGAGATTAGAAGAGATTACCGGGTGGTTTACACGTTACCTATAAGGTAAGATAAAATTGTATGCTCAAACAGCTATACATGCGAAATATTGTGTGTATAATGAGATACGAATTACACTTATAAAAAACACTTGAGAAGAGGTTCTGCATGATGGAAGAACAATTACTGTACAGAATAGAGTCGGATTTTATCGGAGAGAAGAAGGTGCCACAAGATGCGTATTATGGTATTCAAACATTACGCGCAGCAGAAAACTTCCCCATCACGGGCTACCGCGTTAACCGCGACTTAATTCGTGCGATTGCAATCGTCAAAAAATCTGCAGCACAAGCTAACCGCGACATTGGTCAATTGGACGCTACTCTTGCAGAAGCGATCATTACAGCATCTGAAGAAGTCATCAATGGCGCATTTCGCGACCAGTTCCTCGTCGACCCGATCCAAGGGGGAGCAGGAACGTCAGTCAATATGAACGCAAACGAAGTCATCGCCAACCGTGCACTTGAAATTCTCGGTTACAAAAAAGGCGAATACGATATTATTAGCCCGAACTCGCACGTCAACATGGCGCAGTCGACAAACGACGCGTTCCCGACTGCGATCCATATCGCCACACTAATGAAGGTAGACAAGCTACTCGGTGTCATGGAATCCCTTCATAAAACCTACTTGAAAAAGTCGATCGAGTTCCAATCGGTCTTGAAAATGGGCCGTACACACTTACAAGACGCGGTTCCGATCCGTCTTGGACAAGAATTCGAAGCGTACGCAATGGTACTACGCCGCGACATCGAGCGCATCCGTGTATCACGTGTCTACTTATATGAAATCAATATGGGCGCAACAGCTGTCGGTACCGGCTTAAACGCAGACCCACTATACATCCAGAAAGTAGCGAGCTACCTGTCAGAAAACAGTGGTTTCGAATTAAAGTCTTCCACGCACTTAGTAGACGCTACACAAAATACGGACTCGTACGTTCAAGTATCAGCAGCATTACGCGGCACGATGCTGAACCAATCTAAAATCTGTAATGACTTACGCTTGATGGCATCCGGCCCACGTACAGGTCTATCCGAAATTTCATTACCAGCAAGACAGCCAGGATCGTCTATCATGCCAGGAAAAGTCAACCCGGTAATGGCGGAAGTAATGAACCAAGTGTCGTTCCAAGTCGTCGGAAACGATATGACGATTGCATTGGCATCCGAAGCAGGACAGTTCGAACTAAACGTTATGGAGCCAGTGTTGGTGTTCAATCTTCTCCAGTCATTGAAAATCATGACAAACGTTTTCGGCGCATTCCGCGATTATTGCCTAGACGGAATCAAAGCAAACGTCGAGCACTTGGAAGAGTACGTCGAGAAAAGTATCGGTGTCATCACAGCAATCAATCCGCACGTTGGCTATGAAGTGGCGTCGGAAATTGCAAAAGAAGCATTGTTGTCGAACAAGTCGATCCGTGAGATTTGTATTGAGCGAAACATCTTGTCGAAGGAAGAGTTGGACGCAATTTTGCATCCGTTCGAGATGACGAAGCCTGGTATTTCGGGTAAAGAGTTGTTGAAGAATAAGATTATTCTTTCGAAGTAAGGTTTTGCAGTGCGGAGACTTGACGGGGCTAGTGGTTCGGGGAATGGGGCTCCAGACGGGACGCTTTCCGGAGGGCGTGGCCTGAGCTCCTCGTCCGATAAGGTAAAGATGTGCTCCTAACGCTTCGCTTTTACTCGCAAAAGCCGTTCTTCGTTACGGCTTTCGCTGATCCCCAGGAGTCGCCCGTCTTCCGCCCCATTCCCTAGGTACAGAGTGGGTGCTACTACAAGCGTACGCTGGCATACTGGGTGAGAGTTGTATTGAACTTGCCTATTGGATAACTTGGCGACATAGAGCAATATATTGAATCATTACTATCCAATTATTCATATCTCTAATCTCTATCTACTCTGAGTTAGAAGGAGTATCTGACTATGAAAGTGCATAATATTATGGAGGTCGTGGTACGCGACGTGATTTCCAAATATCAAAACGAGTTGAATTTGCCGTGTACGTGCGAGCATTGTCTTAACGATGTACTAGCGATGACGTTGAATCATGTGACGCCTCAATATGTCGTTGATGAAGCAAACAGTGCGTATATCCGTGCTGTCCATGAAGCGGATCGTCAAGGGGCTACTGCTATATTGACGAAAGTTGCATGGGCTGCGAGCGTTGTTGGGCAAAATCCGCGATGTGACAATATGAAAAATCCTTCCGAGTGATTCGGAAGGATTTTTTTCTTTGGGATATGTTTGTTGTTGGTGGGAGTTGTTGCTTGTAGGGGAGGTGAGTGTGGTTGGGCCGCGCTCATTGTTGGTTGAGATCCGCTCTATGTAGCTCGGTAACCGCTCTATAATATGTGTTATCCGCTCATAGTTTGCTGTGAACGCTCTATTCGACCATTTAAACGCTCAATAATGACGTTTATCCGCTCAATCCAGCCGATCGAAAGTCTAATTCCCCGCATCTCATCCCCTTTAAAAGTAGCTAGGGCTGCGCTCATAGTTGGTTGAGATCCGCTCTATGTAGCTCGTTTACCGCTCTATAATGTGTGCTATCCGCTCATAGTTTGCTGTGAACGCTCTATTCGACCATTTAAACGCTCAATAAAGACGTTTATCCGCTCAATCCAGCCGATCGAAAGTCTAATTCACCACATTTCATCCCCTTTAAAAGTGGCTAGGGCCGCGCTCATAGTTGGCCGAAATCCGCTCTATATATCTCGTTTACCGCTCTATAATATGTGCTATCCGCTCATAGTTTACGGGGAAGCGCTCTATTCGACCATTTAAACGCTCAATAAAGATGTTTAACCGCTCAATCCAGCCGATCGAAAGCCTAATTCACCACATTTCATCCGCTATTAAAAGTGGCTAGGGCCGCGCTCATAGTTGGCCGAGATCCGCTCTATCCAACTCAATTACCGCTCTATAAAATGTGTTACCCGCTCATACTTTCCCATCAGCGCTCTATCCAACCACCTAACCGCTCAATAAAAACGCCTATCCGCTCAATCCACCAGCCCATAGAGCAAATCTCCCCACGTACCGCAATTCATCATCACAATTTCCTCCTTCACAGATGCCAATTCCACCGATTTCAGGTAGAATAAGGGACAGGAGTTGATCATATTGAAAACAGCGATTGTGACAGACACGACGGCGTATTTGCCGGATGATATAAAAGCAGAACTTGGGATTCATACGATCCCGTTACTCGTCACGATAGACGGCAAAGAATTTAAAGAAGACGCCGACATCACAACCGAAGCATTTTATGACATAGTACGTGGCAAAGGCCCGCTACCGAAAACATCTCAGCCCGCGATCGGTGATTTCGAAGCGCTCTATAGCGAACTTGCGAAAGACTACGACGCGGTCATTACGATCCACTTATCGAGCGGCATTAGCGGAACGTATATGGGTGCGATTCAAGCTGCTGAGCTCGTGCCCGATTTGGAAGTGCTCCCGTTTGATTCAGAGATTTCGGCCTATCCCCAAGGCTTTTACGCGATCCGTGCCGCGCAGCTTGCGAATGAAGGTGTGCATCCGCGTGAGATTATTGAAGAATTGAAAAAAATGCAGAAAGATATTCGAGCGTATTTCATGGTGGACGACTTATCGCATTTGCAACGTGGCGGTCGTTTGTCAGGTGCGCAGGCGCTAGTTGGCGGACTGTTGCAAGTGAAGCCGATCTTGCATTTCGAAGACAAAGTCATTGTCCCGTTTGAAAAAATTCGTACGACACGAAAAGCGATGAAGCGGATTTCGGATTTATTGTCGGAAGACGCAAAGAATCATTTGCTCGATGCGGCAGTGATCCATGCGAATCGCTATGACGAGGCAGTAGAATGGAAGAAACAGTTAGAAGAAAAACATCCGAACGTCGATTTCACGATCAGCCACTTTGGCCCGGTCATCGGCACGCATCTGGGTGAAGGGGCGATGGGGCTCGGTTGGGTGAAACGACGCGGAACCTGAACAGGGGGAACTGCATGTCCGAACGACACCAACTTAAGCAATTTTTGGCAGGACGCATTTGGTTGCGTCATCTTTTGCCATTCCCGGAAGAAACCGTTGACGAAGCCATCCGTCAAGGCGAGATCCATATAGAACAAGGTGTCACGACAAAAAAGACGTGGCATGGCACGCACTATGCTTGTCAGCGTTGCCATAATGAAAATCCAACACGCTTCACTGTATTTGCGTGTGCGCAATGCGAAGCACCGTGCGCGTATTGCAGAAACTGTCTCAACATGGGGCGCGTGTCCTGCTGTTCAGAATTGCTTACGTGGACAGGCACGCCACCCACTTTCCCAACGAACCACCGCATGAACTGGCAAGGGAATTTGACGCCTTCTCAGCAAAAAGCGACGCGTGAGTTGCTCGACAGTACGAAACAAGGAATATCTCATTTACTCTACGCGGTGTGCGGATCCGGCAAGACGGAAATGCTATTTCAGCCGATTCATTATGTATTAAATGAAGGCAAGCGAGTCTGTCTCGCAGCGCCTCGAGTCGATGTCATTTTGGAACTGTTACCGCGGTTAACGATGGCTTTTCCTGATACTACAATAGAAGCGTTATATGGCGGGGCAGAAGTAGAACATTTCGACGCACAATTAATCCTCGCGACGACCCATCAGCTCTATCGCTTTCACGAGGCGTTCGACGTGATTTTCGTAGATGAAGCCGATGCGTTTCCGTATACAGCGGATGAAACGTTACAGCGAGCCGTTAGAAAAGCCGCAAAACCTAACGCACCGATCCATTTCGTCACGGCGACGCCTTCGAGTCAGTTACTTGCGATGAATAAAAGGCAAGGCAATATATCCGTTCTCGCGAGACGTTATCACGGTCAGCCACTACCTGTACCGCGTAATGAAGCGTTGTGGAATTACGAGAAACAGCTGAAAAAGAAACGGATTCCAGCGAAATTACTACGTTGGACTACCCAACGTCTCGACAAACAGCAACCGTTTCTCATCTTCTTCCATCAAATTGAACTGATGGAACTGGCGGAACCGTTATTTCAGAAATTGGATGAGCGAATTTGTGCCGTCCATGCGGAACATGAGGACCGCAAAGAACGCGTGCAGTTGCTGAGGCAGAAAGAAATTCCTGGTTTGCTGACGACGACGATTCTCGAGCGCGGGATTACGATACCGAATGTGCAAGTGGCGGTGGTGGGAGCGGAGCAAACGATTTTCAATAAAGGTGCGCTGATTCAAATCGGTGGACGAGTGGGGCGTTCTGTACCGAACACGTCAGGCGACTTCGTGTTATTTCATCAAGGGATCACACAGGCGATGGACGAAGCGAAACGGGAAATCCAGAAGCTGAATCGCACGGAGGTGCCGCAATGACGTGTTTGCTATGTGATCAATTTTTACACGATCAGCCGACTTGGCAACACTTTCTAGGTATTCAAAAAGACGCTTTTGCTTGTCCGATTTGTTTTGAGAAGTTCGAGCGCATCGATCAAATTATAGAAGACGATGTACTCGATTCTGTTCATTCGCTGTATGCATATAATGAAGCAGCGAGAGAGTTCTTGCATCAATTTAAGTTCATGCAAGACGTCGCGCTCGCGCAAATTTTCGCGTCTTCATTGCGAAGCGTATTGAATGATTCCAAAAAGATTGTCGTGCCGATTCCGATGCATCCGATCAATAAACGGAAACGAACTTTTTCGCAAGTGGATGCGTTGCTAGAAGCAGCGAAGATTCCGTATCAATCGCTACTTGAAAAGACGACGGAATCGGTCATGGGGGAAAAATCTCGTAGCGAACGTCTCGCGATGACTGAACTATTTCAAGTAACGGCCGATATACCATGTAATGAAGCGGTGTATGTACTCGTTGACGATATTTATACAACTGGCACGACATTGCGTCACGCAGCAGAGGCGTTGAAACAGCGCGGTGTACAACGTGTGGAAGCTGTGACGTTGTTTAGACCTATGAGAGAGAAGTGAGAGAGATGGCGGAAGTACGAAATTGTCCGACATGTGGCGGTATGTTTAATTACACGGGCCTTCGGGATGTGTGTGGAACGTGTGCGCAAGCGGAAGAGCAAATGTATGAAACGGTGTATCGGTTTTTACGCAAGCGGGAAAACCGTGCGGCGAATATCGACCGAATCGTGGAAGTAACAGGCGTGACGTCAGAATTATTGTATCGCTGGGTGCGTAAAGGAAGACTGCAACCGGCATTGTTCCCGAACCTTGGCTATCCATGTGATAAATGTGGCGCATTAACATCGACAGGTAAGATCTGTGCCAAATGTACGGAGGAGATTCAATCCGACTTACGGACATTTGACGCAGCGGAAGAGCTTCGCGAAGCTATAAAGGCGCAAGATCGAGGCACATATTATGCTCAAAAAGACGGTAGATGAGGAAATACGAAGCGAGCAGTTCGTACTGCTCGTTTTTTCGTACAAAAGCCTCTAAAAACTTCTTGAAATCTGCCGAAGTAAAGAGTAGGACCCAAATCTACCATAAGAATTGAAAGGAGCGAGACGTATGAAAATAGATGGATTTAAACCACAAGCCGTCAACCCGTACCGCAATCAACAAATGAAAGTAGATCAAACGAAGCAAGCAGCACAAGTGAAAACGGATAAGCTCGAAATTTCTTCAGAAGCGAAAAAATTATCCGCGACTTCACCGATTGAATCCGCAAGACAACAGCGTGTACAGGAATTGAAAGCGCAAGTGCAATCTGGAGAATATCAAGTAGATGCGAGCAAACTCGCTTCCAGCATGCTGTCGTATTTCAATAAGCCATAAGGAAAGTAGGGTTAGACATGTCCATTGAACCGATTTTGACAACGCTCAATCACCTAGAAAAACTGCATACGAGCTTGCTCCGTCTGTCGAACGACAAGACCGCACTGCTAAAAAGCGGGGACGTCGGTGGGATTGACCAGCTGTTGAAGGAGGAGCAAGCTCACCTAGCAGCTATTGTACAAATGGACCAGAAGCGCCTGCAGGAAGTGAAGCAGTATATGGCCGCACAAGGACGTGTAGTGCCTGCTGAACCGACCATGACGCAATTAATCGAAGTAGCGAACGAACCGGACAAAGAACAGTTAGCAGAGGCGAAGGACCGTCTCCTGCATGCGATTCATGAGTTGAAACAGCAGAACGAACTCAATCAGCAACTGACCTATCAATCTCTTCAATTTGTGAATCTATCGCTGGACATGGTCCGTCCGCGTCCGGAAACCGTCAACTATTCGAAAAACGAAGTACAAGGGCAGTCACAAAGCAGAGCCAAAACGAAGCTCTCCTCATTCGACTCCCAAGCATAAGGAGGACACAACATGCGCTCGACATTCATGGGACTAGAAACTAGCAAACGCGGATTGTATACACAGCAATCCGCTCTTTATACGACAGGGCATAACGTAGGCAACGCAAATACACCCGGCTACTCACGCCAACGCGTGAACATGCAAGCGACTTCTGGATTTCCTGGAGTAGGACTGAACGCAGGCACGACTCCCGGCTTTCTTGGGACAGGGGTAGAAGCGGGAAGTATTCAGCGGATTCGGGATACATTTGTCGATCATCAGTTTCGTAATGAATCGACGAAGCTTGGGTATTGGGAGTCACAGACAAAAGCGATTGCTCAAATGGAAGATGCGATTGGAGAGCCTTCTGAATACGGTTTACAGCAAACACTGACAGATTTTTGGCAATCATTACAAACCCTTTCGACGAGTCCGGAAAATGGTGGAGCGCGTGCAGTCGTCGTAGAACGCGGTGTGGCGGTAGCAGATTCGTTTAAATATATCTCCAAATCTATTTCTGAAATAAAGACTAATCTAGGAGACGAAATTAATGTCTCCACAATCAATATCAACTCAATTTTCAGCGGGATTACTGAACTGAATAAACAAATTGCAGAAGTCGAACCGAATGGTTATTTGCCAAACGATCTGTACGATGCGCGTGACGGTTTGCTAGATCAACTATCCGGCTACTTGCCGATCGAAGTCAGCTACGATAAGACTGGCGGACGTGCACTGGCAATAGCAGAAGGTACGGTTACGATTAAAATCAAGACGAACGGTGAATCGATTACTGTTTTGCAGAAAGATCAATTCTCAGAAATATCGATAGATGGAAAAGACCTGAAAACTGGTGAACTTCCAGGTGCTATCACAGGCTTTACATTAAGCGGTGCACCTGCTGGAGATGCAAAACTTTCTGCCGCGGATATGAAGAAAAGCGGAGAGTTAAAATCACTTGTGGAATCATATGGCTACAGTGATACGGTTGGCGGACCTGTAAAAGGAATGTATCCAGACATGCTTGCGAAACTGGACAAGATGGCTAATGCATTTGCGACGGAATTCAATAAGATTCATCAAGGTGATCCTGCCAACAAGGTTTATGCGACGGATTTAGACGGGAAACCAGGGGAAGCATTTTTTAAAGCAATTGATGGGACACAACCCATTTCCGCCAGTAATATGAAAATTAATGAAGATATTATCAGCAATCCGAATAAAGTGGCGGCATCTACATCGAAACCATACGACGATACTGATCCGACAACTAATCCCGAAGTAGGAAATGGACAAAACGCCAAAAACCTAAGTAATGCACTGTTCAACAAACTCAGTGGACCTGATGGACTAGGGGGTTCAAGCGTCCAAGGATTCTTCGCTCAAATTATTGGGGAACTGGGTGTCTCCGGACAACAAGCAATCAAAATGACCGAAAGCTCAGGAACCCTTCTGCTTGCGGTTTCCAATCGTCGGGATTCGATCAGCTCCGTCTCACTAGACGAAGAAATGACCGACATGATCCGTTTCCAACAAGCGTATAACGCATCTGCCCGCATGATCACCGTTATGGATGAAGCGTTAGACAAAATCATTAACGGAATGGGTACAGTCGGCAGATAATATAGGAGGAATCTTCATGCGTGTAACACAATCGATGCTCTCTCAAAATATGCTGCGGAACTTATCAAGTAGCTATAATAATATGGGGAAATTACAAGAACAACTAAATACAGGAAAAAAAGTCACTCGTCCATCTGATGATCCTGTCGTTGTGATGAAAAGCCTTGGCTACGGTATGCAAGTTAACAGGGTAGAGCAATATCAAAAGAACTTAGGCGAAGTCAATAACTGGCTAGATAGCTCGGATGACGCGTTGGACGGAGTAGGACAAGTCCTTCACCGTGCGAGAGAATTAGCCGCTAATGCTGCGAATACAGGTGCGATGACAGATAATGATAGAAATATGATCAAAGTCGAATTAGAACAACTGCAAAATCAGCTACATGACTTCGCGAATACGAAAGTCGGCGACAAACATATATTCAGCGGGAAAATGACAGATAAACCGTTATTTAATAAAACAACGGGCAATTATGAATCAGGCACATCATTTAAAGAAAATGTATCCATTGAAGTATTTGATGGGGTAGACTTACGTGTAAGTACGAATGTGTCGGATATGTTTAACAACATCAATCAATTGTTCACGGATATAAAAAATGATTCGGACGATCAGTATGATTTTGGTGCTGCACTCGAAGAAATTGATGGGCTACTGAACGATGTTTTAATTAAACGCGCGGATATTGGTGCGCGTTCCAATCGCGCAGAACTTATGGATAACCGTCTTCAAATGCAGGAAGGTGCCGCGAAAAAGCAGCGTTCCGAAAATGAAGATATCGATTATGAAAAAACGATCACGGATTTGATTACTTCAGAGTCCATCCACCGGGCCACATTATCGGTAGGAGCGCGTATTATCCAGCCTTCTTTAACAGATTTCTTGCGGTAAAAAGTAGTGCGGACACGTTGATGGTGTCCGCTATTTTTATATAGGAAAGCAAAGGATGGTGACAGACGTGAATATCCCTCAACTGCAAGTCCAGACAACATCAGCCAAGTTAGGCTTACAGATTAATCAACCTATACAAGAAATTGAGCAGCCGAAAGCTACTCTGTCTATCGAACAACCAGCGGCGATTATTGAAATGTCTACCACACCGTCGGAACTTTCACTTGATACGACAGAAAATCGAGCCGCGCTTGATTTGATGAGCATGTTCAGACGAGGAGACGAAGTCGCGCAGTACAGTCAGCAAAAAGTGCAAGAAGGCATTGCGCGTAGAGCACAGGAAGGGATGCAACTCGTGAAAATTGAAAATGGCGGTAATCCCTTAGCCGATATGATTAAACAAAACACAGATCGACCAGTAGCTGAGCTAGGTATCCGCTTTGTAGGAAATCCATTGCAATTAAAAAGAAGCTTTACGCCAAGTCAGTTGAATATGAACGTAACACCACAGAAGCCCATAATAGATGCGCAGATCAACCAACCCATCCATCACTACACGCCAGGGACTGTAACGGTCAATCTGGAGCAACATTCATCTATAGAAATCGATTGGAAAGTGTAACGAAGAATGAACGACAAGTAACTTTGTAATCAATAACGTAATAGTGAACAAGACATTAAGTAGAGGAGCAACGTACAACATGAGAATTGAAACTAAATTTCATGCAACGATCGAAATAGATTCAGCAGACAAGTGGTGTTTTCCAAAAGGAATCCCAGGCTTTGAAAACGAAACTGATTTCGTATTGCTACCGATTGAAGGTAGTGATTCCTTACAAGTATTGCAATCAACGAAGCAGCAAGAAGTGGCATTTATTGTAGCTAACCCTTATACACTGGTAACCGATTATACATTTGAACTAGATTACGCGACGATAGACTTGCTTGAAATTAGTCAGCCAGAAGAGATCATGGTTCTTGGCATCCTATCTATGAAACAGCCCTATCACCAATCGACAATCAACTTGCAGGCTCCATTAATCTTTCAAGTTCGAAATAAAAAAGCCAAACAAATGATTTTGAACGACCCACGCTTCACAGTCAGACACCCACTAGACAAGGGAGGGAACTGACATGCTCGTCTTGTCACGTAAAGTAAATGAAGTCATTCAAATTGCAGATAATATAGAAATTCGGATACTGGAGGTCAAAGGAGACACAGTACGGATTGGCATTGAAGCGCCGAAGTCTATTGAGATTCTTAGGGGAGAGTTAGTTCAGTCGATTACAGAGACGAATCAAGAGGCACTGACGATTGATATGGATCTGTTAAAACAGTTAATGAAAAAAGAATAGTATTTGATTAGTAAAGTATCGCTATAGAAGTTTTGTGGCGATGCTTTTTTATGTGGAAATATGTTTAGACAAACTTAAGACATATGTAAGCTACTTTTTTCTACGGATTTTAAATAACTTGTAAAATATGCTAAACTCTTAACCTACCTATCCGATATTACTAGTGTAAGCGGGAGAAAGAGTACGGCCGGCTCTCTACACCGCCACAAATTCCAGGGACACAAGGATGTGTACCCTACACACACTCAAGGAGGAAATTAACATGAGAATTAATCATAATATTGCGGCGTTGAATACACATCGTCAGTTGAATACTGCTACAACTAATCAATCAAAGTCTATGGAGAAATTGGCTTCAGGTCTTCGTATTAACAAAGCTGGGGACGATGCGGCTGGACTAGCAATTTCTGAGAAAATGCGTGGGCAGATTCGTGGATTAGACCAAGCTTCTAAAAACTCACAAGATGGTATTTCAATGATTGCTACTGCTGAAGGAGCATTAAATGAAACGCATGATATTCTTCAACGCATGCGTGAATTAGCTACACAGGCTTCGAATGATACGAATACAGGAACAGACCGCGGAGAAATTCAAAAGGAAATTAATCAATTAACTTCTGAAATAAACCGAATTGGTAATACTACTGAATTTAACACACAGAAACTATTAAATGGTGGGGACGTACCAGCGGATTTAACAGTTACAGCAACTGGTACTGGTGAAGTAACATTTACTGATGCTGTTAAGGAAGTAACTGGAGAAACGACATTTAAGATAGGTTCAGCTTTATCAAACACTGATGATGTTACCATTGCTGGTGTGGCTTTTACAGCCGCTGCAGGTGCAACTGTTAACGGTGCTGATGATGCTGCTACGCAAACCACAAAGATTGCTGCTGCCTTAGAAGCCGATAGTGGTTTTAATGAGAAATATACACTTACTGATAATAGTGATGGTACATTTACAATTAAGGAAAAGGCAGGAAATGCTACAGGAGCAGCTTTGGTAAGTGGTTCTAATGCTAGTGATGTAACAGAAACTAATAAAGTAGCAAGCAAACAAAAAGCCGACCCTACACTAGAAATTACAGAAGCATTTGTTGCAGGAGATACATTAAAAGTTGGCGATAGAACCTTTACATTTGGTAATGATGATAACTTTGATGTTAATGTTAGTAGTGGAAACGCTAATGATGTAGCTAAACAAACAGATGCACTAGCTGCATTATTAGCAAAAGAAAGTGGTATTGAAAGTACAAAATCTAATGGTTCTGATACTGTTACTATTACACAATCAGGTGGCTCTGGCTTTAAAGCAAGTTTCCAAGTTGGTGCTAATGAAGGACAAAGTATGTCTATTAAAGTTGATGACATGAGAGCAAAAGCACTTGGATTAACTAGCACTGCTGGTGCAGTAGGATTTACTGAAACTAATGCTGTAACTGATGGTACAAATAATGATGATGTTGAATCAGCCCTTGATGTTTCTACGCATGAAAATGCTTCAAAGGCTATTACCGTTATTAATAATGCTATTGAAAAGGTATCAGCACAACGTTCTAATCTTGGTGCATCTCAAAACCGTTTAGAGCACACAATTAACAACTTAAATACATCTTCTGAAAACCTAACTGCTGCGGAATCTCGTATCCGTGACGTTGATTATGCTTTAGCTGCTTAAGCAGTAACAAGCACAGTCGTCCTAGCTGGAAACGGCTAGAGATAATTATCGGGTGAATTGCTGGAAACCCCTAAAACTCACTTCCCTACAACGTAGCTGGAAACGGCAAGCGTGAATGGTTGAAAAGAAGTGAGATTGGGCAATCAGCAGCCAAGCTCCTGTCTCGAAAGAGTGGAGAAGGTTCAACGACTAGGATAGACCATCTAAGGCGAAAGCTATGATGATGAAATCCGTAGGTGAAGCAATGTACATCAGCATTGTGAATCCGAAGTGCCCGACCCCTAACAAATCATGTTGAGGGTGAAGATATAGTCTAGTCATTTATGAAAGTAAATGTTCGCACGATGGCGAAAGAAATGATGAACCAAACTAAGAACTCTATTCTTAGTCAAGCAGCACAAGCAATGTTGGCTCAATCTAATCAAATGCCTCAAGGTGTCTTACAACTCTTGAGATAATGATTTGAAGGGCGTCTTATCTGGTAATGGATAAGAGCATAACTGGGTGAATTGCTGGAACTTCCTAAAGCTTCATCAACCACAACGTAACTGGAAACGGTCAGCGTGAAGGTTTGAAAATGATGAGGATAAAACAATGGATAATCAGCAGCCAAGCTTCTGTGAGGAAACTCTGGAGAAGGTTCAACGACTAGGATATACCGTCTAAGGCTTCACGGCTATGACGATGAAATCCGTAGGACAAGCAACACCGTCCGAAGCGCCCAGCCCCAAACAGGTTATGCTGTGGGTGAAGATATAGTCTAAGCCTATTTGGAGACAATAGGACTACTTGCAAGCGAATCAGCAACCGCAGGGCGTTCTACAACTATTACGTTAATAGGACCCTTTCATTACAAAAAGAGACTTCTTTTGGAAGTCTCTTTTTACTTACATAAAATTTTGATTCCGTAAATCTTGAGTCTTATACACTATCGACCAATAACTACGTCCAAGCTGATCGGCAATATGTTGATTAGAAAAGCCTTTTTGTTTCATATCTATTAATGCTGCTATTTCATCTGATGTATAAGGTCGCATTCTGTCTCTAGAGCTGGTAATGAGTTCATATTCGGGATATTTGTGTAGCCATTTTTGAGTTTCCATATAGAAACGATATGGCCAGTTAGTTTTATAGCTCATTGCAGGGCATGTGATTGTAATAGGTTGAATATCTTGAAGAAACAATAAAGTATCTGCAGTGCGGTTTGTGCGCAAATAATAACCATTTCCATCAGGTAGTTTCGTAAGTGTAAATTCAGCTAGGGTTAAAATTTTGATTTGTACTAAGAGACATTTTAATTCTTCACATGTGAAATTTTGTAGATACAGAGCTATATGAGGAGTGATATATACCTTTTTATTATTGTCATTCACACGGGTAGAAAGCATTAGTGACCCATCATCCATGTAGATAGTGGCTATACTGTGCAAATCGTTCAAATTGGTAAGTCTATTTTTCGGTAGTAGTTTAACTCTCGACTTGCCTTTTTCAGTACCATCATAAAAATCAGCTTCTAACTCACTCCACAGATTATTCACTCTTGAACTAATGATATTGCCTTTTGAGGTGAAATAAAGATATGGCTCGAGTTTCATAACTTTCCAAGCTCGATAATCCTTCTGCTCGATAGAAAAGTGTTCACTGTAATTACTTCTGACCCCTTTAAATTTTGTTTGCATGTGCGTAAGCATGCCATCGCCAATAATAGAACCAAGCATAATATTTTGCTGTGTAGTAGAAAGATCATCCAATGTATTCAGCGTTCGTGGTGATATACAATTCTGTTGATGAAAACACTCTTGCACAATCTCACCTAAAGTTAAACCTGTTGATGCTTGGACGGAACAAAGAACGTCTCGATTTTCTTCCGTCAGGCTCACTTGGTAGCGTTTGGATTCGTTGTCCTCTTGCCTAGCGTAGTTGAATCTTTGAAAGTTCTCTGTTGTTACTGTGATAGAGGAAGCGTATTGCTGAATCATTTGATTGATTTCTTCAGTAGGAGAGGGAATAGATATCTGGTTGGGAAGCCGTATAGTTGTCCGCTTCGCAACGGGTTTGCGAACTTCTACATTCTTAATCTTGTAGGAGAACACAAGGTGGATCCAAGGTTCAACCATACCTAGAAAGTATTTGATTTGCAGTTGGTCGTATAGAATAAGTCTTCGTTGACCGTCTACCGCAAACAGGAAATTGAATTTGATATTTACTACATATTGCAGTAACCGAAGCTCGTGCTCGGTCCATTGCTCGGTGGAGAGAATCAGTTTCTCCAGCGTGCCGTTTTCTTTCACTTTCAAGTGACCGCATTCCTGGTACCACCACGCGAGTGTCTGAGTGGTCATATGCTGTTCAACAAACTCTAGTGGCATGACTTTAGAGCCTTTCCGATACCAATCGCAGTACAATGCTTCAGCAGCACAAGGTGCAGATTCAATCATCACGCGCTCTGTAAAGCCGAATTTACTCCGTGTATCCGTAGTTTGTTCCTTCTTTATAAGAAAGACTGATACATAGGATTGTAACTGTTGATAGCAGGAATGAGCCCATTCACTGTGTTTTATATGGAAAGTGAATCGGAAATATTTGTGGTTAGTTGGAGAAGACATAATACGTCCACTGCCAAGTAGCAATGCGCAGAGCAGACTATTTAATTTTTGATTAGCAGAAGGCAGTGAATTTATCTTCGGGTTGCTGTTCTTACAATTGGTAGTGTATTGTTCCTTTGCCGCTTTACTATCTTCAAGTAAAAAGCCGTGAGATCGTGAATTCGAAGAGTATATCAATTTTCTGATCGTCATAGTAAGCCCTCCAATTAGATAGGAATGTGTGTTCTTATTATATAATGTTAAAGGATAGATTGCTAATTTTAATCTGAAATTAGAATTGTTAGGAAAGTGTAAAGGAGGAACAGCAAATGAAGGATAACTCAGAAGAAATCGAGCGGTTGAAACAACAACTGGAGCAAGTTAAACAGCAGGATCGGATTTTGGAAGAGATAGAGAAGCGGTTGTATAAAATGAGAGAGATAGCGGAGTATGCGTCGAAGTATCGGCTTAGTGGGGGAGAAACGCGGGAGTTGGAGAAGCAGATTGAGGAGCATAGGGTGGCGATTGAGTCGTTGCAGAACTATTTAAGTTCATAAGATAACATATATGGTATTAGCATTTATCATATAAAAAATAAATTAGCCGACTAGATGGCTAATTTAAAAATAATGAAATATTAAGCACCTGTGTGCATTCAAAGATTCGTGCACCTTTCTGAATTTTTCTTGAATTATGTAATGCACAAGTCCGCATAAATAATTTGGATTCTTGATGGATCATTTATAATCCAATCATTTTTTGAAATAAAATAAACCAGCCGACTGTAACAGCTGGTTTAAATATTGATTACATGTGCATTACACAACTTGGAAAGGTTCTAAATAGTGTCAGTGTTATGTGGTGCCCAGGTACTCAAGAAAACGTACAAGAATATGCATAACTATTTATGAATAAGAAAGTGAGTCTATTTAAAAGTAATATGTGAGAAGTAATTCTCTTTGATTAAGTTAGATAATGTCTTATCTAACTTAATTTTATTTTTTGCTTTTTCTTCATATTTACTGTCTAAAAATTTATTCGCCAACCCCTTCGATATACTATTTTTTTGTGGAGATACTTTTAGAAGTTCTCTGTAATCTGAATTCCAGTTAATCTGCTGTAAAATATTTGAAAATGCTTCTTCTATCATAGGAAGATTTAAGTTGTCTAACCATTCCTTAACTTCACTAACCATTTCGTTGCCCGTTTGAAGGTTGTTAATCCTATAGTTTGATAGTTCGTTATCCATATGTTTTTTCAATTTCTGTTGAACTATAGCCTCGTTCTCAATCTCAACTAAATTAAAAAAGTTATCTTTAAATACTTGGATTTTATCTTTCACTTCTTCAGGCATATAAACACCTTCAAGCACACTACACATTACTTCCTCGGTAAATAATATCATCTCTATTTCGTTGAAAGGAAGTGTGAAGATTCCCTCCTCTTCATATGAACTAATTTGTTCCTCGCTCATTAGGTCTGCATCAATAATGCCAAATGCGCTATTATTACTTAATATTGGAGATTTATTGTACGCTCTAGTATATTGAATTACTTGGTTATGTCCATCGACAGGGCAAACAATAACCTCATCTCTAAATACACTGTTATAAATGATATAGTCTAATTTGTCTTTTTTTCCTTCACAAAAAAGTATCGGTTTCCTAGCACCTAGTATTTCTGAAAGAAGTTCTTTGGGAAACATTCTGGATAATTCATCCTCATATTCTAGGTTTTTAATATCCCACTTATCAGGGTATGTATAACTTTTACACCAAAGTAAATCTGCGTTTGATCTTGTGACTATAAAATCAATTACATGTGAAATATATATAAATCTGCAATCTCTTCTATAGCTCTCTAAGGTGTCCCACAGCCTATTAAAGTTCGAGGCATTTAAAAATGTTTCCGGCTCATCCACTACAATAAAGCTATTTTCTTCTGCAAGCAAAATCTGACAAATGTAATAGAGGATTGCCTTTTCTCCATCACTCATTGCATTTAGCGAATATTGTTGGTTATTTTTCATAGGGATAAGCGTTCGGTTAGTGGTGTCCATTTCAAAAATAATATCTGGTATTAGATTTTTCCATAAACTATTTAATTTAGATAAAATAGTGTTGTTTTTGGATTCATTATCTATCACTTCAGAATTAATAATCGAGTGCTCTTCTTTAATTTGCTCGTTAACCACTACTGTTATTAATTTAGAAAATAGCTGGGAAAGTTCTTTCATAAACTGGCCAACTTCGTAGTCGTTATTACTATTGTGTAGTGCAAGATAGAAGTACAGAGTTTTGAAAGGAATAAGTACATAACGCTGCAATTGTAAAATAATAATAAAAGGCTTGCCAGCCTTCCAAAATTTCTCTACTGTATTGGTGTCGAATCAAATCAGTGGAGGTTGAGAGGAATGCTGGCAATGCCTGAAATCAATTGTATCAAATTAATGAGGAATCAGAAATCATTATCTATAAATCACATAGCAAAAACGTTACATCTTAATTGGAGAACTGTTAAAAAGTATGCGGATGAAGACCAACTGCCTCAAGAGAAAGTGTTGAAAAGATCCGGTATGATGTACGAAGAAAAATGGGGAGAAATTGTTAGTGATTGGCTTTGGGAAGATCAAAAGCTAAAGAGAAAGAAACGGAGAACAAACCAAGGGATCTTTACTGGGCTACAAGCTCTAGGATTCAAAGGTTCCTATCGGACCGTATCGTACTTTATTAAAGAGTGGCGAGAAAGTAGAGAAAATATTGAAGATGAAACTACAGATAAAAACTATGAGCGTCTTATACATCCGCCTGCAGAAGCGCAGTTAGATTTCGGGTTAATGGAAGCTGTACAAGATGGTAAGTATCGTGATATTCACTGTTTAATTATGACCCTACCGTTCAGTAATGATGCCTATTCAATTCCGTTGCCATCAGAAAATCAAGAATGTCTTCTCTATGGACTCAAGAAAATATTTCAGCAGCTAGGTGGCGTACCAAGAAAAATCCGAATCGACAACATGGTAACCGCTGTCACTAAACCAAGAAATAAACACGAAGAAACTGTGTTTGCAAATGAATTCTTACAGTTTGCGAATCATTACGGATTCGAACCTCAAGCCTGTAATCCGTATTCAGGACACGAGAAAGGAAATGTAGAAAATAAAGTTGGCTATGTTCGATATAACTTCATCACGCCCGCACCAGTTATAGAGAACTTGGAACATCTGACGAACTTATTGCAGCAAAAGCATACAAAAGATCGAGAACGAATTCATTATGAGAAGAAAATCTCGATACAAAAACTTTTGGAGGAAGAATTTGAATATTTATTGGCTCTACCAGATGAAGAATTCCCCGTGTTTAAAGAGAGTAAGGTTCAGTCTAATAAGTATGGTGAAATCACTTTAGATAAAGTGAGAGTCTATATTCCAAGAGGAAATAACTATCCATCCTTATCTATTGTGAAATATTGGAACCGATTCAAAGTACTATCTCCTCACGGAGAGATTCTATATGAAGACAACCGTCCTTATATGCATAAGAATCGTGAGATTCCCTGGCAATCAATCTTAAAATCTTGGTTAAGTAAACCGCGTGCAGTAAGCTATTCACGGTTCTCTCCGTATCTTCCAGGTCGTATTTATGAATACATCAATATCTCAAATCTGACGATTCGTAAAGAACGTTTACATTGGTTAATAGCGCTATTAGCAACTCATAATATGAACCAAATCAATGATGAATTCTACGACCTCTTGAGTGGCCAATCTGAAGTCTTAAAAGAACCTGAAGAGCATCCTTATGATGTTAATTGGAGTATGTATGATCAGTTACAAAGTACGTCACAGATTGAAGGTGAAACTCGATGACTTCTAATCTGAAAAGTATTTGTAAAACATTACGCTTGGCTTATGTGAATGAGATTTACGAAGATATCCCTTTCGAGAATCCTACTCAATTTTTAGATGAGTTGTTTCAAAAGGAACTTCAATTCCGAGAGGAAGCAAAATCAGAACGTTTAATAAAGAAAGCTAAATTTACTCAGAAGAAGTCACTTTCTTCATTTCAATGGAATGAACAAATTCATTTTCCAGCACACATTGATAGTGAGGAACTATGTAAGGTAGACTTTATCGGTCGTAGAGAGAACTTGATATTAACTGGAGCACCAGGTACAGGGAAAACACATCTCGCAACTGGCATAGGTTATGAGGCTTGTAAGCGTGGATTAGAAGTACGCTTTTACAGAGTTTCTGATCTCGCTGAATCATTGGAAAAAGCATGGCGCGACGGCAAATTAGCGCAGTTTAGAGGTCGATTCAAAAGTGTGGATTTAATTATTTTAGATGAGATGGGATACGTACCCTTCAACAAAGAAGGAGCTGAGCTCCTTTTCCAACTTATTTCAGATTGGTACGAACAGAAAAGCTTGATTATCACGTCAAACCTGGAGTTTAGTCAATGGAATCGTGTATTTAGTGATTCTAGACTAACTGCCGCATTAGTAGATCGTGTGATCCATCATGCTCACATTTTGAATTTTACTGGAGATAGTTTCAGAGTTACAAACGCTTTATCGCGACAAAGATAAAAACTAAATTGAAGGCTGGCAAGCTTGTGTATTTTTCATTGCAAACTTATGCACTTTCTTCTTGCAAAACACAACTATATTGAAATCTTCCTCGTTTTATAAAGTTATCTTTCTGTATATCATTAATTACTTCTTTATGAGTTAAATGGAGTAAATTAATCATCTTATCATAAAATAAAAATTTTTGTGCAGGAACTACTACAATGTTAATCGACATGGAATCTTTTAAATAGCTAGCAAATGATGACTTTCCAACTCCGTTGCCTCCAACTAATATTACATTCTTATCGTTGATCAAAGACAAATAATCCAAGCGCTTGATTTCTGCTAATAAAGATAATGAGTTACTTAAAAATAACTCATACTTTTTTATGGAATCAGGATAATATGCAGAGGATAAATCATTAAAAATATTAAAAAATTGATTTGTAATTCCAGTTTTTAAAGCAGATAATTGTTCAGTAATATCTTTATTATTAAGACTTAATTCATTAATTTTTTCAATCGCTGTCCTTAAAGTACCTTGCAATTCAACAACTATATCCGACTGTTTAAGTTTGGTTTCCTCGATATTATTTATTTCATTAATAACGTTTCCTAAAATAATTACTATCTCGTTAATTTCTAATTCCATTTTAAATTCTCCTCACAAAAATTAGTTAGTAAAATCTTGTACTGTATTCACGTCAAATCAGTAGGTAGTTAAAATGAATGCCAATAATGCTAGACATAATGAAATGGTGTCTGTATAAAAAAACTAAGGTGATTTTTGTTGTATACATTATTATTAAACAGTTATGAATTTTTAGTGAAAAGGTGCTATTAAAAAACTTTTAAAAAGGCCATAAGTTCGAACGCTGGCTGAGAACATCAAGTATCCAATTTTCATAGTGAGCACCTATAATATAAAGAATATATGTTCTTATTATATAATATTTGGGAATAAATAGCTATTTATAAACTAATATAAGAACTAACATACAGGTTTAATGGAGCGGCAAGTAAAGTGGAACTCAGAAGAAATCGAGCGAAAGAACACGTACTGTGTGCAACACACATATCAGACACCCTTCTGAATATTTCTCGAGTTTTGTGTTGCACAGGAGAACTCACTTTTAAGAAATTACAGGATATGCATTAAAGTATCATCTTAGTAGGGAAGAAACACGGCAGTTGGAGAAAAAATAGTGGACCTTCAGGCAGCTATTGAATCGTTGCAGAATTATTTGGGTTTTGATTCTTGAGTGGAAGGTACCTATGTGGAAAACTGACATTAATGTTATGACAAACGCAATAGTTCAAACACTCATGAAAGTTTGGTGCACAGCGTTTAATGTGAAATAAGTCAAGCACTATGTTAAACGATTTTTGACCGCACGAAACCCAAGCTTCATATTGATACTTTTTGAAACTAATTAGAACACGCACTTGTGCATCATAAAACTCAGGCACTACTCTGAATTGTTCTTGAGTTGTGTGATGCACAGGTAAACAAGATATTAACTAATAGAAGATCAAACACCAGATGTTATTGAGGAAATTAATATTAGTGATGATAATGGGGAAATTAGCATATATGAGATAGACCAGTTATATGAAAGGCATTCTGATTGGTTGTGTAATACATAATACACACAGTTCAGGCACTTAATAGAAGTAACTGTATAAAACTACTATGATTGCTTACTAGCGTCGCGTAAATGAGTTCAAAACGTTTCGTCTACGCCTTTCTTGGCACAAGAAAAAAATTAGAACACGCTGTGCACCACACAATTCAGACGCTATTCTAAAAAGTTCTGGAGTTGTGTGATGCACAGGTGAACTCATTAAGACTAGAAAAAACATGCGCTTCTTCAATAGTCTTAAACCGTCTCCCAGTGTTAGTAAAATATAAATATAGCTATAACAGTCAATATAATAATCACAGGTACTGATAAAACATAAATCCACAGCAAATTGGAAAAAGATTTTTTGCTGTTGTACTTTTTATTCTTAGAATCCGTACTGGAATTAGCAATAGAGAGAGTCAAAATCAGTCCGACAACCAAAACAATAATAACGAGAATCATGGCTACGATAAGGCCCAAGTTGATGATGTCCTCCTTTTAAAAAATAAATTCCTATTTTCCATACGCTACAATCATATCACATATAACATTTTCGAAGACCATCCAATTAGGGGTTATTTAAACCAATCACTTTTATGTAACAGTTGTTACATAAAAGTGGTTGGTTGCAGGTTATGGGATCGTTAGAATTATGTTTCATAGTGTAGCCTACCTATTATATGAGATACCGGTTGACTCATTATTGGACGTGGCACCCATCCGACATGAGATGACTGTCGACCCACAATGGAACGTTGTGTTGTATCACACTGGTACGATGGCGTATCCCACTTTGGGAAAGCCAATAACCAAAGAACTTAAAAGAACTTTAAATATAAAGAATAAGACCATTGTCGAGATGAATCTCGACGTCGCACAATTAGTTATAAACTAGTTGCATAACGAAACGGGAAACCAGTTCAATCCCCGAGTACCTACTACGCATAAATTCATTCGCGGTCGCATTGTTTGTACTCCTGTATAAGTAAAACCCCACCACATACAATCCATCTCCAAATTACATGTATCCTTTTTGAAAAAAAGCTCTATATGAAGAGTGAAAGGTGACACCAAATAGAATCAACACAAGTACGCTAAAATAATTCTTCGCTAGAATGTGTCAGTCTATCTCATCTGTTTTAAATATTTTCGTGTACTCGCAATAGTTTGTATTCACTTCATATCTGATATAATTAAACTCCATACGAAAATCTATTAGCAGATCGGCAAGCATACAATATGAAAAACAAAGGAGCGAAAAAGTGTATCTAATTCAAGAACTATCCTACATAAAAAGACTAGGCGGACTCACTAACCTGAACTTCCTCGTCGCTCACAAAGGACAAAAATACGTCTTACGTTTTCCAGCGCATGAGTTTGAAGACATTATTAACCGCCAGCATGAAAAAGAAAACCAACGAATTGCGGCTGAAATTGGAGTAACGGTTGGCAATGTGGTGTTTACCGATGAAGGCATTAAAATGACTCCGTATTATGATGAGACAGCTAATTTAACGCGAGAGTTGATTGTGACGGAAGAGTATTTGGAGAAGATTGCAGGTGTGTTGGCAACGCTTCATTCGTCGAAACAGGAGTTTCCGAATCGTTTTGATTATTGGGACGAGGTGGAGAAGTATAAGATTGCGTTGGCGGAAATCCCTTCGCTGTATGTGTTGCTGGAAGAGCGGTTGCGGAATTTGACGCAAGGGGAGCGACAGGAGTATGTGCCGTGTCATATGGATTCGGTGACGGGTAACTTTATACAGAATGATGCCAAGCAGTTGCTGTTGATCGACTGGGAGTACAGTGCGAATTATTTGCCGGAATGGGATTTGGCTGCGTTTATTTTGGAACGTGAGTTGAGTGAGGAGCAAGAGCAAGTGTTACTCGACTATTACGGTTTGCCAGCTGATTCGAAACAGTCGCTGGATTTGCAAAAGTTGAAGTCAGATTTTCTCTGGTCGTTATGGTCGCTCGTTAAAGAACTGGAAGATCCTTCGTTTGAACAGTATACTGCGAAGCGGACAGAGCGTTTGATTGAAGGGTTGGAGCAATATTACCGTGTGTATGGGAATTAGGGAAAGGAGTGAATGAATATATGACACAGCCAAAAACAGTGAATTTGATGGAGGTAGTAAAAGGGGAAGCGACACCGCCGAATTGTGATGGAACCTTGCAGATTGAAGTATTGTCAGCGGAGGATGGAGTGGCCCGTGGTGTTTGGACAGTGGACGAGAAGTTCATGAACGGAAACGGAGTGTCGATGGGTGGATTTTTAACATCCGCAGCAGATATTATGATAGCTTATGCAGTGGCTTCCAAAATAACCGAAGATCAGACATTTGCTTCTGTGGATATACATACGACGTTTCACCGACCTGTATTCGCAGGAACTGTGCAAGTAGAAGCGCGTGTAGAACGGCTTGGACGCAAGATGGCATATGTAGTGGCTAGTCTGTTTCAACAGGATAAGAAAGTCGGGGACGTCGTTTCTTCTGTAATGATCTTGACTAAGTAAGTCGAGCAAGTGCTACAAATAGAAGTCAACATTGCCATTATGTACAGATTGTGTGAGCAGCTTTGCGGCTTCATGAAAACGGTTACTAAAAATCTTTTCCTATAATAGGGGAAGATTTTTTATTTGTGAAGTAAATGAAATAGGACATGGAAAAACCCGGTTAATGTAAACCGGGTTAAGGCATTAATTCATTGTCGGTGCCATGTGGATCACTAATCTAGCCAAGCCTTCAACAGCTTCTACTAGTGATTCGTTACTACTGGGACGTGCATAATTCGGGAAAGTGAAATCTGCCGCACGCATTACAATTTCCATACCGATTATATCAACTCCAGCCAAAGCTTTTTAGGATGTTCAATCAAATCTGCAAAGCGGTTTGTAAAGGCTACCGCTGTTGCACCGTCTGCTACTCGGTGGTCAAATGACATGGAAATATTCATCATCGAGCGGATCGCAATTTCGTCTTCATCCGTGACGACTGCACATTTCTTTGTCTTATGGAATGCGATAATCGCTGTTTCAGGGTGATTGATAATGGGCGTCGCACCTGTACTTCCGAGGGGTCCGACGTTCGTGATCGTCATAGTGCCGCCACGCATTTCATTACCTGACAATGTACCGAGCCGTGCTTTTTCATTCAGCTCTTTCATTTCATTGTGGACTTCTAGCAATGTTTTCTTGTGAGCATTTTTCAAAACCGGCACAATGAGTCCGAGTGTTGAATCGACAGCAAGTCCGATATGATAATCTTTTTCCAAAATGATGACTCCATTTTCTTCATCGAGCTTAGCGTTGAAAATGGGGAAGTCTTTCAAGGCAACGACTAGTGCTTTGATGAAAAATGCGACTGCGGAAACAGAGACACCGTCTGCTTTTAATTCCTGGCGCAGCGCAAGGAGATTCGTCATATCGATTTCCTCGAAATGTGTAACATGCGGAATGGTCGTCAGTGAGTGTGTCATTTTCTTCGCAATTTGCTTGCGGATGCCTGTGAAAGGAATGGTCTCCGCTTCTGCCGGTATCGATGCTACTTTATCCGCAGGGGAGGGGGAAGCAGGTTGCACAGTATCCGTTGTCGCAGTTTCCTGTGACTCGGAAATCTGGTTGCTTACCGTCTCCATAAAGTGGTACACGTCCTGTTCTAATATACGGCCTGCAGGACCTGTTCCGTTGACAAGTGTAATGTCGACATCGTTTTCTCTGGCAATTTTCCGTGTGTACGGAGCTGCCTTGATCCGGTGTGGTCCTTTGATTTTCGTTGCAATCGATGTAGCCTGATTTGCGGGTACCGTCTCGGCAGTAGCGATGGCGGTTTCTTGTTCCGCTCGTCCTGAATGGTTTTCCGCTTCTATTAGTAAGATCGTCGTACCTACTTCTACAGTAGAAGTAGTATCGATTAATAGTTCTCTTACAATTCCAGTTGTGGGTGACGGTAATTCCGCCACCATTTTATCCGTCTGTACTTCTACAAGTGCTTGATCAGCAACAACGGAGTCGCCGGGCTTCACGAAGTAGTGAAGAATCTCGGCTTCTGTCATTCCTTCTCCTATATCATGCAGTTTCACTTCTAACAATGTAAGACCCCCTTAGAATGTATACACTTTTTCGATTGCTTCTCCTATCCGTTTAGGAGTCGGAAGATAATCATCTTCCAGTGCGAAGAAGGGCACAGGTACATCAAATCCTGTGACTTTTTCAATCGGTGCTTTCATATATAAGAATGAAGTTTTATTGATAATAGAAAGAATATCGTTTCCGACGCCTGTCGTTTCATGTGATTCGTGCACCACTACTACGCGGCCGGTTTTTTGTACGGATTCTGCGATGATATCTTGATCTAATGGAAATAGAGTGCGCATATCAATGAAGTCACACTGAATTCCTTTTGCCTTCGCTTTTTCAACCGCTTTCTTCGCAACAGGCACCATAGCGCCCCAAGTGATGACGGTTACATCATCACCTTCAGTAATTTTCTTCCCTTTTCCAATTTCGACTTCATACATTCCTTCTGGAACATCTTCACGGAACGCGCGGTATAAACGCATCGGCTCCATGAACAAAACCGGGTCGGGATCTTTAATCGCTGCGATTAGTAAACCTTTAGCGTCGGCAGGGGATGAAGGGCAGACGACTTTAATGCCTGGCATATGTGTAAAGAGAGATTCGGGACTGTCTGAATGAATTTCTGGTGCGCGCACTCCCGCCCCGTACGGCGCACGAATCACCATTGGCACTGTATACTTGCTCATTGTCCGCATTCTGACACGGCTCACATGCGTTGCGATTTGTTCGTATGCCGGATAGACAAAACCGAGAAATTGTATTTCCACGACCGGAATCATTCCGTTCACTGCCAGCCCGACAGAGGAGCCGACAATGCCAGCTTCACTTAACGGTGTGTCAATGACACGGTCTTCGCCGAACTTTTCTTGCAGGCCTTCGGTTGCGCGGAATACACCGCCATTTTTTCCGATGTCTTCACCGAGCAGCATGACGCGGTTGTCTTCAGCGAGCATCGTGCCGAGTGCATCTGTCACAGCCTGCACTAGCGTTAATGAACGTGTCGTTTTACTAGTTTCAACAGTTGACTTTTCAGCGACTGGATTCATTACTGATCACTCCTAACGGATTGTAGATACTGTTCTTTCTGCTCCCGTAATGGCCATGGCATTTCTGCAAATACATGGTCGAATAAATCTTCTACATTCGCTTTAGGGAAGTTCTCCATTTCCACGATTGCTTCTTCGATTTCCTCGTTGATCTGCGTACTGATTTCTTGCACCCACTTGTCTTCCCAGTAATTTTGTTCTTTCATGAAGCGTTCTAAGCGCAATAGGGGATCTAGTTGGTCACGTGTGGCATCCACTTCGTTTTGGTCGCGGTATTTTGTCGGATCGTCAGCTGTTGTATGCGCACCGAACCGCTGGGTAACGGCTTCGATTAAAGTCGGTCCGTCACCGTTTCTCGCTCTGTCGAATGCCTTTTTTGTTTCAAAATACACGGCGAAAATATCGTTCCCATCAATACGGATGCCAGGCATGCCGTATGCAACACTTTTTTGAGCGATGGTTTTCGAGTTCATTTGCTTCTCGATTGGCACCGAGATGGCATATCCATTGTTCTGGTTAAAGAACACAACTGGTAACTTAAAGACGCTAGCAAAGTTCATGCCTTCGTGGAAGTCGCCTTCAGATGTAGCTCCGTCACCAAAATAGGTGATAGAAACATTTTTATTGCCTTTACGCTTATCTGCCCACGCAGCACCTGTTGCATGCGGAAGCTGTGTGGCAATGGGAACCGCTGGAGGGAAGATATTGCGGTTGGGATGCAGATTACCTTCTGCGCGCCCGTTCCAGTACAGCAGCACTTTTGGCATATTTGCACCGAACGTCAATATAGCACCGTGATCACGATAGGTTGGAAACACCCAGTCATCTTTTTTCAAAGACAGAGCGCTTCCAACTTGTGCAGCCTCCTGCCCTTCAAAAAGGGCATACGTACCGAGGCGACCTTGACGTTGCAGGCTCTTCGCTTTGCGGTCGAACGTTCGGATACGCAGCATATTATAGTAAAATGAATGAACTAATTCGGCTGTTAGATCTTCTTTAATCGAGTCATCCGTAAACTTACCTTCTTCATTTACATATTGTGTAATTGGATATAATTCTTCCATGAATCCTTCACCCCATTCAGCTATTTTTATTACTGATGAAAATTCCATTTTGGTCGGTTGGATTGCGTAAAGAAGCTGTTGCGGTTCTTAGCATCTGCAATACGCTTTTCACACATACGATCTGCAGCAGTGGCAGTTGTAATATGATCCTGTTCTGCTTGATTGAATACTTCAAGTAGCGAGTTATAGATGTTCTCAGTTTTAGCGAGTACACGTGCAGGGTTCGTTCCGTACAGTTCATCCGCCACTTGGATTAGACCGCCACCGTTAACGATATAGTCGGGTGCGTACAGAATCCCTTTTTCACGGAGCAGTTCTCCATGACGGCTTTCCGCGAGCTGGTTGTTTGCGGAACCGGAAATTCCTCGAACTTTCAGTACGTTGAGCGTGTCGTCATTGATCACACCACCAAATGCACAAGGAACAAAAATATCTGCTTGCTGGCTGTAAATATCCTCACTTGATACGACTTTGACTGCGTTTCCACCAAGCTGCTGAATATCTGCAATCGCCTGTTCATTAATATCTGTGACGATCACGTTTCCACCTTCATTAATAATATGTTCCGCTACTTTGTAACCGACTTTTCCAAGACCTTGAATACTGTATTTTCGGCCTTCTACTTTGTCGTCGCCAAACAGATTCTGGTTTGTCGCTTTGATACCATAGAATACTCCGAGTGCAGTAGGGATGGATGAGTCTCCGCCACCGCCATACTCAACCGGCTTGCCTACGATGTAGTTTGTTTCTTTCATGGCTTGCACGAAGTCCTCAAGCGTTGTGCCCATGTCTGTTCCTGTATAGAAGCGTCCATTTAATGATTCGATGAATTGACCGAAAGCACGGAACTTTTCAGGTGTTTTATCTTTTAATGGATCACCGATGATGACGGATTTACCGCCACCGAAATCGACATCAGCTGCCGCACATTTATATGTCATCCCTTTGGATAGGCGAAGAACATCTTTTAATGCGAGATCCATAGTTTGATACGGTGCCATGCGACATCCACCGAGTGCAGGTCCCATAGTCGTATCGTGGACTGCAATAATTGCTTGAAGACCAGTTGCTTTGTCATTACAAAATAAAACTTGTTCATGCTCGACCATTTTATCCAATACACTTGCCTTGTCGTCTTGTAAAGTCTGTTCTAAAGTTACCAAATTCATTTCCTCCTCTATTTTATTGCTGTAAACCTAGGGGATCAGCAATCTATCTAGTTATTTCAAGAAGTTCAATAGTCCAAGTACATCTGCAAAAACGATTAGAATAGCTACCGGTGCGAGGTAACGGATTAATAAAAACCAGGCAGAAAATAACTTTGTGCTGATGTTGGAGCCTGCCTTCAATTCTTCATAGAGCTTTTCTTTCGGTATTTTTATGGGGATGAATATAGCGATCAACAACGCACCGAGTGGCATGAGAATATTACTTACTAAAAAGTCGAAAGCGTCAAACAGAATCATACCGAAAATCGTAAAGTCTGATAATATGCCGTACGATAAGGCGGATGGGACACCAACAATAAAGATGGCCGCGCCAATCAACCATGCGTGATTTTTTCTCTTCTTGTGATCGCCTTTGGAAGTGGCCGCTACAATAATTTCCAGCATGGAAAATGCGGAAGTGAGCGCTGCAAACAGGAACAGAACCAAGAATGCTAAGAAGAACAATGTGCCAAACGGCAGTTGCCCAAAGATGGTGGGCAATACATTAAAGAGTAATGTAGGGCCTGCGTCCGGTTCGAGACCGAATGCAAAGACGGCTGGGAAAATAACCAATCCTGCTAGAACGGCCACGAGCAAGTTCATTAATACGATAGAAATAGCGGATTGTGGCAAACTTTCCTTTTTGGATAAATACGAACTGTATGTCACCATGACGGAAACACCGATACTAAGTGCGAAGAAGGATTGCCCCATCGCGAACAAAATGGTTTCAGAGGTTATATTGCCAAAGTCAGGTTTTAAGAAGAAGCTAACACCTGCCATCGCTCCGTCGAGAGTGAATGACCGTATAGTCAAGATGATAAACAAGACGAACAGTGCAGGCATCATATATTTGCTGGCCTTCTCTATACCACTTGTCACTCCTTTTGCTATAACAAATGTTGTCATAATCATGAATAGGAGCTGGGCACCTACACTTACATAGGGGCTTGATACAATATTGCCGAATAAATTTCCATAGTCAGCCTGTGTCAGACCACTCAGACTTCCCGTGGTAGCTTTCCAGATGTAGATAAGCACCCAACCACCCACCACGCTGTAAAATGATAGAAGGATGAAACAGGTAACAATTCCTAATCTACCGATTAAATGCCACGATGTACCCGGTGCGATCGTTTTATAGGAATCAATTGCGTTCTTTTGCGTACTCCGTCCAATAATGAATTCTCCCATAAGTAGCGGAAGTCCAATCAGGAAGGTGAAAAGTAAAAAGATTAATAAAAAAGCTCCACCGCCACTTGTTCCTGCTACATAAGGAAATTTCCATATAGCACCTAAACCGATTGCTGAGCCTGCTGCTGCTAAAATAAAACCTAATTTAGAAGACCATTGATTATTCGTATGCATGCGTCACGTTCCTTTTGTGTTATAGTTTTTACTAAGTAGAAGATCATTTTTAGAACTTGAAACCGCTTACACTTTCATGTAAAAAAATGTATACATAGATTTTGGGATGCATGTGATCTGTTCCGTACCTCCCTCGGTTGCTGTTTTCCCTTTGACTTAATATTAGAGTAAGTTATAATTTATTTACATATCAGAAGAAAGTGTTTTTCACGAAAACGACACAATTTTGAATAACTTTGGTGCATTTATCCTTCATTTTGGAAAGAGGTGTGGTTTTGAACAAAACGGACATTACATTATTGAAACTATTGCAAGAAAACAGCCGTGTGACAATTAGTGATCTTTCTAAACAATTATCTCTTAGCCGTCCGAGTGTTTCGGAGCGTTTGCTTCGCTTGCAAGAAAAAGGTATTATTCAAGAATTCACTACGCGAGTTTCATTGCAGGCACTTGGATTGGACACATTACTATTCATCCAGGTCAGTGAATTAAAAAAGAAGCCGACTGAGTTTGAGGAACAAATCAAAGAAGAAAACTCCATTCTTGAATGTCACCGTGTGACCGGAACGACTAATTATATTTTAAAAGCCGCCACGTCTAGTATGGCCAAAATGAGTGAGCTGATCGACCGGCTGATTCCATTTGGCACGTTAACGACTTCCATTGTATTGTCGTCGCCTATCCCGTATAAGATTATTCTGCCGGAAGAAGAAGTAGTAGAAGAAAACTGTTTGCTGTAACGAAAACGGTTTGAGAATGTGTGGAGTCTCTTCTATATAAATGATTTTGTATACGCTTTCAAATTGGTGGTTAGTATTTTAAAATAAAAGCTAGAATCGATCAATTCGTTAGAAGAGGCTATTTAATAAACATCTTTTTATAGAACATAACCATACTCCATCTATACCAGACTTCCATTCGCTACATGAATTGAAATCTGGTTTTTCTATTTACCTGTTTAGTAATGTACCCACCCCCGAGTAACTTCCCACAAATTCGGGTATACCATATTTCATCACTTGTAAGAATGTAAAAGGGAGAGTGCGGTACATGAAACCAGTAATTGGTGTAACATCAGATATAGACCAAAACGGAGATACATTCGTTCAGACTCGGTTCATACGAGCGGTTCGACAAGCAGGTGGCGTACCGGTTATTTTGCCGGTAGGACTGGATGCAATTGAAGAAGTGTGCGATCGATTAGATGGTGTATTGCTAATCGGCGGAGAAGACATCGATCCGTATTTGTATGGTGAAGAACCACATCGGCAGCTTGGGAAAGTGTTACCTGAGCGGGATGAGTCGGAGCTTGCATTGATTAAGAGAATGGCAGATCAAGATAAGCCGGTGTTTGGGATTTGCAGAGGGTATCAGTTGATCAATGTGGCGTTTGGTGGAACGATTTATCAAGATATGTATGCGCAGCTATCGGAGGATTTACTGCAGCATCACCAGCTAACGGATTTAGATTTTGCGTTTCATTCAATTGTTATTGTAAGCGATAGTAAATTGGCGGAGTGGGCAGGCACATCAGAAGTCCGCGTGAATTCACTGCATCATCAGGCGGTGAAGGAAGTCCAGGCACCACTTGTCGTGACCGCGGTTGCGAAGGACGGGGTCATTGAAGCATTAGAGAGTACCGCGCATCGTTTTGTCGTAGGCGTTCAGTGGCATCCTGAAGCGATGGTGAAGCGGGAAGATCGTTTGTCGTTGACGTTATTTGAGAAATTTGTTGAGGCGGCGAGTGAGAAAAGGTAAAAAGTCCTTAGGTCATTTCATTAGTAGCTGAATAAGTAGATGAGTAACCCCTCCAACGCAATGTATTGGAGGGGTTACTGGTTTTAGTTTAGTTATTCTTTACTGGCGTACGGCCCACGCTGAATTCTGCCCATGAATGAATTTCATATGTCGGTTGAATTCCCGTTTGGTTTTCGCGACGATTTCGGTTGAACCAGCAAGTATCGATGCCAGCGTTGATCCCACCTTGTATGTCGGAAGTGAGAGAATCGCCAATCATCAGGACACGGGACGGATCCGTGATGCCTAGTTTCTCAAACGTGTAGTCAAAAATCTCAGGCTGTGGCTTTTTGTAGCCTGTTTCTTCGGATGCAATGATCGCTTCGAAGGTATTGTGTAAAGGCGAGCCGGCTATGCGCGCGTGTTGGGCGAGTGTGAAGCCATTTGTTAAAATCGCCAATCGGTAATCCGTTAGCTTAGCCATCATTTCTTCTACGCCTTCGATCATATGGGATTCGTGGCCTAAATTTTCGATGTATAGTTCACCGAAATCTGAGGCATTTACTTGTAGTTCATGGTGTGCGAATAATCGACGGAAGCGTTCCACTTTCAACTCTTCAAGTGAGATGCGTCCTTGTTCGAGATCATCCCAGATGACGGAGCTGATCGCGCGGTATGTATCGCGGTACGCTTCTAGGCCGTTTGGTAGTCCGAACGTGTTGAATGTATTGCCGAGTGCATGTTTTTCTGTTTCTTCAAAATCGAATAATGTATCGTCTAGATCGAATAATAGTACATCGTATGGCATAAAGGAACCCCCTTTTTTTACAATAAATACTAGTATACCATGATGTGAACGATAGATGGAAGGACTGCCGATTATGAATAGAAAATCAAGATCCAAAGGTATGAGATGTTTGAAAGAGTATAATGCGTAGGTAGGATAATAATGGTATACTCGTCCATAGAATCTAGTTAGAATATTACGTTCGGAAAGGAGCCAACATGAGCACAAACAACAAAACAGTCGTCCGCTCGTTAGACATACTCAACCTATTCGTCGATCATCCCGCTCTAACATTCCAAGAAATCATCGACCTATCCGGCATCCCAAAGTCTTCGGTCTACCGCATGCTGTCTTCACTCGAAGAAATGAAGTTTCTCGAGAAAGGCGCGGATTCACAGTATCGTCTCGGTCTGTTGTTTTTGAAATACGGCAGTCTCGTTTCGAAGCGGTTGGATATTCGCAAGATTGCGTACCCGATTATGGAAGAGCTACATAACGATGTGAAAGAAGCGATTAATTTGATTGTTCGCCAAGGCGATCAGGCGATTTATGTGGAGAAGATTGATACGTTCCAGAAAGTTCGTTTGTATACGGCGATTGGAAGAAGCAGCCCGTTGTATGCAGGGGCTTGTTCGCGCATTATTTTGTCGTATCTTTCGGATAGCTATATCGCAGAGTATTTGGATAAGATCGAATTACAGCAGTTAGGTAACGGTACGTTCACGGATCGGGAGTCGTTGCTTGCGTCTATTGAGGAGACGCGACAGAACGGCTATGCGCTCAGTAATTCAGAGCTTGAGAATTTCACTTCTTCTGTGGCGGCGCCGATTTTTGACTTTAATGGAGATGTCATTGCGGGGATCAGTATCGCGGGTATTGAAGCGAATTATCAAGAAGAGAATTTGAAAATCCTCGTTCCTAAAGTGAAAGAAGCTGCCTTGGAGATTTCCAGGCAACTTGGCTATACAGGATGAAAGAAACCTTTGTGATTCAGTTAGGCTGAAACGCAAAGGTTTTTGTTTTAGTAGTGGAGTTTATGTTGAATACCGATTTTAATTTGCTTGATCAACTCTTCTTTAGCAATGAGTTCACGCTCTGCTTGTGCATGTGTAATGAGCTGGAAATACAGTTTCGCGTTCGGTTTCACTTGTGACAAGCTGCCTAAGTCGGCGGTGATGACTTGTCCGATTTTCGGATAGCCGCCAGCCGTTTGTCTGTCCGCCATTAAAATGATCGGCTTGCCGTTAGGAGGGATTTGAACCGTTCCGAACGTCACGCCTTCTGACAATAGTTCCAGTTTTTCCGTTAATGAAAGTGCCTGTCCTTCGAGTCGCAAGCCCATCCGGTTCGATTGCGGTGTAACCACATACGGCTCGCTCACAAGTCGTTGTTTACTCGCTTCGTCAAAGTGCTGATATTCCGTGCCTTCAATCATGCGAATCGTTTGTGTCGATGCCAAACTGATTAGCGGATGATGCGGTACAGCCCAGTCTGGCGTGCCTTCGCGTTCGATCAACGCAAAGACTTTCGCGTTTGATTCCGTTAATGGACCGAATGAAAGCTGGTCATTTTGCTGCAGTGCTCTTCCGTTAAAACCGCCAATTCCCGCCACCATATACGTACTTTTACTATCCATCACAACCGATACATCAATCCCCCCGGCAATCGCCAAATACGCCCGACAACCTTCAATCGCAAAGCCGAATTTTAGTATCGAACCTTTCTTAACAATGAGAGGCCGCCAATTCGCCACCGGTATGCCGTCAACTGTCGTTTGAAGATCTCCGCCAGTAATCGCGATCAATGTATCTTCCTCAAACTGTAGCGTCGTTCCAAATAGCGTAATTTCTAGAATGCCTTCACGTTCATCATTGCCGACAAGTAGATTCGCGATACGCATTGAATAACTATCCATGGCACCGCTTACAAGAACACCGAATTTTTGCGAACCGGTGCGACCGATATCTTGTACGGTAGTTAAAAGTCCTGCATTTAGTACGTTTACTGACATGTCATCACCTTCTTTTGCTCATCATACTCTTCTTGTGTCATTGGACAAAATTTAATTTTATCTCCTGACTGCAATAAAGACGGGGGAGACATATCCGGAACGAACAGGTCGGTCGGTGTGCGTCCTATAATTTGCCAGCCGCCTGGCGTTTCGAGTGGATAGACACCGGTTTGTTTGCCAGCGATCCCGACAGAGCCAGGAGGAATCGATGTCCGTGGCGTTAATTTTCTTGGAGTTGCAATTCGTTCATCGAGACCTCCGAGAAAGGGGAACCCTGGTGCGAAGCCAATCATGTAGACGAGATATTCAGGTGTCGTATGAATGGTAATGACTTCTTCGACAGACATGCCATGCGTTTCCGCCACGATTTCCAAGTCAGGACCGAATTCTCCACCGTACAGAACAGGAATCTCGACTACTCTTCCTTCGGTAACAGGCAGGTCGGAAATTTGGATAGCCAGCTGGTTAATATAATCGGTGACTTTTTCAATAGGTGTGCCGTCGATCTGAAAGCCATTCATTGATTGATAGACGAGATACGGAGAGTAGTATACCGCCAAGCTATTATAGGCAGGAACTGACTCGATAAATCCGTCGAATGGGTATTCATCCAAAAGGTAAGACAGGTTTTTCACTTGCTGGTGGATGGAAGGGTGGATGCCTTCGCCTAGTTTTATAATGATGGCGGAATCGCCAAGTACTTTTATATCGAGAGATTTCTGATCACTCATCGTAACATCTCCTTCAAATTCCGAAATTCGAAACTGTTATTCTGAAAAACGAATCGTAGTTCTATTATAGATTTCTAAAATGAAATTACAAGCTTATTATTCAGTTAATAAAAATACTCACCATTTTTCGACAATGGTCTATTCAGCAAAAGATTTTTATGATAGACTAAGTTCCAAGTTCAAAACCTCGGTTTCGAATTACGGAACTGAATGACGTGCAAACGCTTACTTCATATTGGTGAATTGGACGAATCATCTGGATTTTGGTGGGTTTGATTCGTTTCGTAAAAAACAAAGGGGGTCATACACATGGCAAAAGTAGATTTGAATAGTGATTTAGGAGAAAGCTTTGGTCGGTATACATTGGGAGAACAAAAAGAGATTTTAAAATATGTAACCTCTGCCAATATAGCCTGTGGATTCCACGCAGGTGATCCATCTGTGATGCGGGAGACGGTCCAGCTGGCGATTGATAACGGCGTACGAATCGGTGCGCATCCTGGGTTGCCGGATTTAGTCGGATTTGGCCGGAGAGATATGAACATTACGCCACAAGAAGCGTATGACATGGTCGTCTATCAAATCGGTGCATTGCAAGCGTTCCTTGCTGTACATCAAGAACCGATGCAACATGTGAAGCCGCATGGTGCGTTGTATCAGATGGCGTCAAGAGATCAGAAAATTGCAGAAGCGATCGCACAAGCTGTATATGATGTATCCCCATCACTAGTACTGTTTGCTCTTGCGGATAGTGAATTGTCGAAAGCAGGGGAAGCGATTGGACTCGTGACGGCGCATGAAGTGTTTGCCGATCGTACGTATCAATCAAACGGTATGCTCACTTCTCGCTCGCAGGATGACGCGATGATTACCGACCAAGAACAGTCGGCTTCGCAAGTCATTACGATGGTCAAAGAAGGAAAAGTGCGTTCGCAACAAGGGACAGATGTAGCTCTACGCGCAGACACAATTTGCATTCATGGAGACGGAGAGCATGCAGTCGAGTTTGCAAAATATATTACAGACCGGCTAAACAGTGAGGAAATTACGGTAACGGCTATTGCTGATCGGGAGGATGCTGTATGAAAAATGAGAAGTTAGGACTGACTCATGAGCAAGAACAGAAAAAAGTAACGCGTGGCGTCTTACTAGGCGCCGCATTCCTTATGGCGACTTCGTCTGTTGGTCCAGGATTCCTAACACAGACGACGGTATTTACTGAGCAACTTGCCGCAAGTTTCGGTTTCGTCATTTTGATTTCATTAATTCTAGACGTCTTTGCTCAAATGAATATTTGGCGAGTGATCGCGGTGTCCGGCTTACGTGGACAGGAAATTGCCAATAAAGTGTTACCCGGTCTAGGTTTCGTTCTGGCCTTCCTCATTGTCGCAGGAGGACTTGCGTTTAATATCGGTAACGTGGCAGGTGCAGGGCTAGGACTGAACGCGATGACTGGAATTGATCCCATCATGGGCGCGGTCATCAGTGCGGTCTTTGCGATTTTGATATTCATGGTGAAAGAAGCGGGCAAGGTGATGGATAAGGTCGTTGCCGTTGCGGGTGTGATCATGATTATTTTGGTCGTATTCGTCGCGTTCAAAACGTCACCACCAGTCGGAGAGGCAATCGTCCGAACGTTTAATCCTTCTGAAATCAGCTTCTTCGCGATCGTTACATTGGTCGGAGGGACAGTCGGTGGATATATTACGTTTGCCGGTGGACACCGATTGTTAGATGCAGGCATTAAAGGCATTGATTCCGTTCCATTGGTTACGAGAAGTTCTGTCACTGGTATTGTCGTAACGGGCATTATCCGAGTGGCATTGTTCCTAGCCGTACTTGGCATCGTTTCACAAGGGTTGCAAATTGATCCAGACAATCCACCAGCATCTGTGTTCCAACTTGGAGCAGGAGAATTAGGATTGAGATTGTTCGGCGTCATCATGTGGGTAGCTGCGATCACATCCGTTGTCGGTGCAGCGTATACATCGGTTTCATTCATCCGATCGTTCCACCCAATCATCGAAAAGTACCACAACTGGATCATTATTTTATTCATCATCGTCTCGACTTCAACGTTTGCATTCGTTGGAAAACCAGTCACAATTCTTTTATTAGTAGGGGCATTGAATGCATTGATTCTGCCACTCGCGCTAGGTACGTTGCTCATTGCGGCGTATAAGAAGAATATTGTGGGTGAATACAAGCATCCACTATGGTTGACGATTGGCGGCGCGATTGTCGTGGTCGTGATGGGCGTGTTGAGTATTATCACGTTGATCGAACAGATTCCGTTACTTTTTAAGTGATCGTTAGGAGGGTGTATGGATGGAAGCGTATCGTTCAATGAAAGCGCAAGAAGTTCGGAAATTAATTCGAGAGCAAGTCATTACGGGGCAGACGTCTGGAATGGCGACTGGCTTTACACAAGCGAATTTGGTCATATTAAAACAAGAGCATGCACTTGATTTTCTGCTGTTTTGCCAGCGCAACCCAAAGTCTTGTCCGTTACTAGATGTCACAGAACCGGGTTCGTATCGTCCGGTGAAGCTTGCTGAAGGCGCAGATATTCGCAGTGAACTACCGAGTTACCGTGTGTATAGAGACGGTGTGTTGGCCGAAGAAGTACACGATATTACAGATTACTGGGAAGACGATATGGTGGGCTTTTTAATCGGCTGCAGTTTCACGTTTGAAGCACCGTTACTTGCAGGTGGAATTCCTATTCGGCACATCGAAGAGAATCGCAATGTTCCGATGTATAAGACGAATATTGCCTGCACGAAGTCCGGTATTTTCGAAGGACCGACCGTAGTCAGCATGCGACCGATGAAAGCGTCAGACGCGATTCGCGCGATTCAAATTACGACGCGTTTCCCAGACGTTCACGGTGCACCGATTCATCTCGGCGATCCGAGTTTGATTGGAATTGACGACATTTCCTCACCGGACTTTGGAGATGCCGTGACGATTCATGATGACGAAATCCCAGTGTTCTGGGCGTGTGGTGTGACGCCGCAAGCCGTAGCGATGCAGAGTAAGCCGTCTATTATGATCACGCATTCGCCGGGTTGTATGTTCATTAGCGATAGGAAAGATTCGGAATTAAGTGTGTTGTAATATGAAAAAAGTTCTCAACGCGACGAATGGTCGGTTGAGAACTTTTTTGGTTGCTGGAGTTGTTGTTGAATGAATAGCGTGGTTCGACAACTAGCTTCTATATTTACTGCACCGTATACCCACCGTCGAGTACAATCGCCTGACCGGTAATTCCTTTCGCGCTATCACTTGAAAGATATAGCGCAAGATCGGCCACTTCTTTCACATCCAATAAACGCTTCTGTGGAACTAGGGGGTAAATAATGTCTTCGAGTACGGATTCGAGAGGGACACCGCGCACTTCCGCTAAGTCTTCAAATTGATTGCGCACGAGCGGTGTGTCCACGTAGCCCGGGCAAATCGCGTTCACGGTAATGCCGTCAGCTGCTGTTTCGAGTGCGGCTACTTTTGTCAATCCGATTACGCCGTGTTTAGACGAGTTATACGCTGCTTTTCCTGCAAAACCTACGAGTCCGTTAATGGACGCCATATTTAAGATCCGACCGAATTGCTGTTTTTTCATATGCGGCAAGACGAGCTTAGTCGCGATGAACGGGGCAGTGAGCATAACTTTTACTAACAGTTCAAATCGTGCAGTAGGGAAGTCTTCGAGCTTTGAGACATGCTGCAAACCTGCGTTGTTAATGAGGATATCAATTCTGCCGAAACGAGCGATTGCTTCATCGATTGCTTCCTGAATATCTTCCTCTTTCGTGACGTCACATTTCAAGCCGAATGCCCTGCCACCTAACGCGCCAGCTGCTTCTATTACCTTGTCTTCATTCACATCGGTCAACACGACGACGGCGCCAGCTTCTGCGAACGCTTTGGATATTTCGAATCCTATTCCTTGTGCAGCCCCTGTGATGAGCAATATTTTATCTTTAACCATACAAAAATCCTCCTTAGTGCTCTTCGAAATTGCATAATGTTTCGATTTGTATTTTAATTCACTTCATTCGCTAAACGCAATGCTTCGTCAAAATGCCTGATCAACATACAGAATCTGCCATATTATATAGAGTTTCAACAATAAAATCAGAATAATGGAAATGAAGGTAGACGAAATCATTATAGTACTATATACTAGTCCTTAAGACAGGTACTTTGTACGGGATACGCTATGTAAACGCTTACTGTCTTTCAAAATGAATGCACGCAGGTCGATAACTAAAGCTCTGTTTATTGGCCTGTTTTTTGTGCGTTAACGTAAGGTTCTGAAGGGAGGTGAGATCGCAATGCGTCACCTAGTGGATAGAGAAAATCCCCGAGTGCTTCATGTCATGGGAGACAGACCCGAGGATTTACTGGCTGGTGTATACCAACATATCGTTAGTATACTCTTTTATTCCACTAACCGAAAGGAGTTTCTATAAAAAAGGAGGATATTGGGGCATGGACGAAGAGACAAAGTCAGTGATTTCACCGGGTACGAGTCTGGTATATCCGTATTATGACGATGAGGGAAAGTTATGTGCGGTGTTACTGAAAGACGGTGATTTTATACGGGTAGATAAAAGCCCAACTGAAGTAGTGGACTTGAGCATGAAGTTTTACGGGACGAGTTTGCGCGGTGGGATCGACGGTGGCAAGGCATTGATGGGTGAAATCCATATGACGCCTGTAATGGTCAACGAGCGATTGGATATGTACTTTTTCCCAAGTAATTCGCCTTCGAGTAATGAATGCGTGTGGTTTTCATTGGCACACGTCCTAACATTCTTGCCATTCGATAAACATCATACAAAAGTGATTTTCCGGGATGGGAATGTTTTCACTGTGAAATGTAGTTATTCAGTATTTCAAACAAAATACCAGCGAGCGTGCATGTTGAAGAATGGGCTGGCGGCCAGGTTCACGCAAATGGCGCTCGGTGTAAGAAAAGGATATAAGACGTATCTGATCCGAAAGAATCATAAGCGTGGGAATTACGAAATAACGGATGAGTAAATAAAATTATACATAGCGTTCCTCTGCGGAGGAGCGCTTTTTCTGTCGAATGGTTTCATGAAATATTCACTGTTTTGGTTGGCGGGGTGGTATAATCAGTGTAATTATGAATCGTTGGGTTGGAATTGTGTTCGTTAGCGGTCAGGAGGGAAGAGTATGTTGTTTGATTTCTTTAAGCCGAAGTGTGAATATTGTAAGAAGCGGACGTCTGTTTATCAAGGATATTATTTGCCGAATGATAAGAAGATTAAAGTGTGTTCGTCTTGTGCGCGTTTTGCGCAGCGTCGTGGGTTTCGGAAGTGGAAGGGCTGACGTTTCACTGAAATCGTTTTCGAGTATAACATGATTGTTCAAAAGCAAAGATCAAGACAAGTTCAATAGAGCAAACAAAAGCAAGAGCTACCCATTCGGGCGGCTCTTGCTTTTTTAGCTTTCTACGTTTCGTTTGGCGGTTAGTTGATCTTTTAATTTCGTCAGTAGTTTTGCTCGACGTTTTTTGATTCCTGAAATGGAGATGCCGAAGTGGGTGGCGCATTCGGCTTGGCTTTTGTTTTCAACGTATAGTTTGACGAGTAGTTCGCGTTCATTTGCTGGGAGTGCGGTGAGGATTTCGTGTAATTCGTTGTTTGGATCTTCGATGAAGTCGTGTTGTGTTAGGTTTTCTAACGTCTCGGTTTCGACGGATGTATTGACTTCGCTAAATCGACTTTCTTTTTTTAAGTCATCAAGCATCGCGCCGTAGATGGAGCGGTAAGCAAAAGGAGTGAAGTTTCCTTTCGTTTCGTCAAATCGCGTCCACGCTTGGTAAAGTGCGAAACGTCCCGTTTGGCGGAAGTTGTCAAAATCACGGTAGATGTGTAATTTTCTCATGACGGCTGAAATCATCGGTTCGTATTGTTCCATTACCTCTTCAAAGTTTTCATTCGTTTTGCTTTCCATAAAAGCGACCTCTTCAGGTCGTGCACGACACTTTGTATTCCCTGGGTATGTATATAATAGAAAGTTTTGAAGGAGATATCGAATCGGTGTGTTGTCGTTTTGCTTGGGGAAAGTGGGTGGTTTTGTTAGGGGAAAGAGTGCGGTTTGATTGGGGGGAGTTTAGGGGGATTTGGTTGTTTTTTTGGGGGATGGGGGAGGGTGGATGGTTTGGTTGATTGAGCGGATGTTGGGTTGGATAGAGCGGTTGTTGGGAGGGATTGAGCGGATACGGTGTCTGAAAGAGCGGTTGTGTGTTGGGATAGAGCGAATATCATGTTTGATAGAGCGCTTGAGCGTTGAGTATGAGCGGATGCGGTGTTGGATAGAGCGTTTGCGCAGTGACAATGAGCGTAACCGGGGTGATATGTGTGATAGAGCGGCTGCGCGAAGGGATTGAGCGGAAACGATGTCTGATAGAGCGGTTGTGTGTTGGGATTGATCGAATATCATGTTTGATAGAGCGTTTACGCGTTGAATATGAGCGGATGCGGTGTTGGATAGAGCGTTTGCGCAGTGACAATGAGCGTAACCGGGGTGATATGTGTGATAGAGGGACTGTGGGGAGGGATTGAGCGGATACGATGTCCGATAGAGCGGTTGTGTGTTGGGATAGAGCGAATATCATGTTTGATAGAGCGCTTGAGCGTTGAGTATGAGCGGATACAGTGTTGGATAGAGCGCTGACGCTGTGACTATGAGCGTAACCGGGGTGATATGTGTGATAGAGCGACTGTGGGGAGGGATTGAGCGGATATGATGTCCGATAGAGCGTTTGCGTGTTGGGATAGAGCGGATATCATGTTTGACAGAGCGCTTACACGTTGAGTATGAGCGGATATCCCATCCAATAGAGCGCTCACCCAACAACAATGAGCAAATCACCCACTCAATAGAGCACACCCACCAAAACAATGAGCCCCCAAACAAAAAAAGAAGACCTCCATCAAAAAACATGACGGAGATCTTCCCTAAAAAACATTACATCTTAAATTGTGCAATGACTTCTGATAGTTTCTCGCTCAGATCCGTCAATGTTTCGGCTGCTTCAGTCACCGATTGGATTGCGCGGAGTTGTTCTTCTGATGATGCGCTCACTTCTTCGCAGGCTGCTGCGGTTTCTTGGGAGGTGGCGGACATCGTTTGAACGGTTAAGGACACGTCGTCTTTATGTGTGACGATAAATTGGATTTCATTGGATACGGTATGGATCGATTCTTGCATGGTGTCCATGAGTGAAGAGAGTTCTTCAAACGTTTTTTCTGTATCACCGACGACTATGCCTTGGTCGCGGAATGTGTGGATCGTTTGCTGCATTTGTTCAGAGACGATGCGTGATTCTTTTTGTAATTCTTCTATCGTGACTTTGACATCGTCTGTCGCGCGGGCGGATTGTTCGGCTAGGGTGCGGACTTCTTCTGCTACGACTGCGAATCCTTTGCCGTGTTCGCCTGCTCTAGCTGCTTCAATGCTTGCATTAAGTGCTAAGAGATTCGTTTGTTTGGAAATGTTCATGATCGTTTCCATGACGCTACCGATCGCTTGTACTCTTGCGCCGAGTGAATCAATGTCGTTGGACATCTCTTCTAGCGTTTTCCCGGTAGTCACAAATGAAGTTTTCAGCGCATGCATCTGTTGCTGACCATTGTCGTTTTGAATACCAGTTTGTTTCGCGATATCCAACATGTTTTCTGCTTTTTCTCGAATTTCATTGATTTCTCGTCCGAGAAGGTCGGTACGTTCTGTAACGGTTTCGGCATCTTCGGCAGATTTTGCGGCACCTTGCGCAATTTCTCCGACAGCCATTGCGACTTCATTGCTTGCGGCACTCGTTTCTTCTGATACGGCACTAAGGCTTTCGGAATTTGATCGGACATGGTCTGCTGATGTATGGACGACTGTAATAATGTCGTTCATATTTTGCACCATATGATTGAAGTCACGACTCAGTTCACCGATTTCGTCTGCACTTTGGTTATCTGAACGTACGGTTAGATCGCCGCCAGACACTTTGGCCATCAAATCTTTGACTGTGTCGAGTGGCTTCAACATACGGCTAATCGTAATAAATAGACCGACGAATGTGAGAACTAATGTAAGGAGCGCAATAAGTAGCATAGAGCTACGTAATGAACTCGCTAACGCACTTAAATGGCGTTCTTCATAAACAGCGCCAACTTTCCAGTTGAAGTCGGGAATCGTCGTATAGATATTGCGCTTGTCGATCCCTTGATCGTCGGTATATTGGATGACACCACTATCCGCCTCATACATTTTTTTGAAATGGGCTTCGTTTGTAACGTCCGTTCCTGTTTTGGAAGGATGTACAATAGCCAATCCTTGTTCATCGAGCAACACTGGATAGCCGTTATATCCGATATCGCGGCTTGCTATTTGGTCTGTTAATGCGTTCAGTTCGATATCGAGTCCAAGAGCACCGACAAACGTACCATCGATCATAATGGCTTTGGAAGCCGTAATAACAAACTGATTGGTTGTATCATCCAAATACGGCTCCGTCCATTGCACGTCGCCTGGTTGTGCTTGCGCTAACTTGTACCAGTTTCTCGTCGTCGGATCATAATCTGTTAAATCCTCATCCGGTTTGATGACAGTATATTTGGATGTCAATGAATAATACACCGCATCTGCGCTTGGATACATAGACAAGAAAGCTTGTAAACGTTCTTCTATTTCTGTCACAGAAACGTCTTTCCCGTTTTCTCCGGTAAATTCAGTGATGGCATCGGTTGTCGCTAGCAATGCCAATCCTACATCATACTTGTCCATAAATTGATACACTCCGAAACTCATTTCATTGATGATGGCATTACTTGAATCAACGGCATTATTCATCGATTGTTTCTTTGCTTGATCATTGGTCATCCAAGTCATGAGTGCAATACCTAGAATGAATAAAATGATAGCAGTAAAGATAATCTTTGTCTTTATTGATCGTAACACGCAGGTTCAACTCCTTCTAAGATGTGTGATGCTATATTGTACCTAACTTGTTATCGGCTAAATTTCCTATAAGTTCATTCTTTTATAAAGAAAGACAAAGAAACCTGTCGATTTGACAGGTTTCTTTGTAAAGTCTTATAGGCAAGCAGCGCCTACAATGATGAGTAAAATAAATAGTACGACAATCAATGCAAATCCGTTTCCATAAGAACCGCAATTGCCGTACGATCCACCAGACTCACAGCCGTGTCCCCCGTGTCCTCCGTGGCCGCCGCCACCGTGTCCATATCCACCGAATCCAAACATGTCTCCACCTCCATTTTTTAAGTAATTAGCAACCGTAACCCATAAATCCTGCACCGACAATGATCAATAAGATAAACAGCACAACGATCATGGAAAAGCCGAAGCCTCCATCATAACCGCCACCGTATCCAGATCCTTTAACTGATTCTCCCATATTGATTTCACCTCCAAATGTGGAACTACCCTTATTCTATGCAGAGATTCTCAGAGTGCCTTGGCTTTTATAAAAAAATCCGCCAAACCTTCAATAAGGTTTGGCGGATCGTGTTAGATTTTGAATCGTTCTACGGCATAACTCAAGTCTTCACTCAACTGCGTCAAGGCTTCAGCCGCTTCGGCAACCGAGCCGATTGCGTGAAGCTGTTCATCAGAAGAAGCATTCACTTCTTCACAAGCCGCTGCCGATGCTTCTGTCGTCGACAATAAAATTTGAATTTGTTCGGATACATCATTTTTATGAGCGTCCATTTCTTGGAGTGCGGTAGTGACTTGATGGATACGGGATTGCATATCGCCAATGAAACTAGAAATACTTTCAAAAATGCCTTCTGTGTCTTGTACGACAGTGCTTTGGCGTTCGAATGTATTACGCGTATTGTCCATTTGCTCGATAACGTGCTGCGTGCCGTTTTGCAGTTCTTGGATCGTTGAGCGTACTTGCTCCGCTGAACTCGCAGACTGCTCCGCTAATTGACGGACTTCATTTGCGACTACTGCGAAGCCTTTGCCGTGTTCACCAGCCCTTGCTGCTTCAATACTGGCGTTTAACGCGAGTAGATTAGTCTGCGAAGAGATCGATGTGATAGCGTCAATGACGGAACTGATCGCTGTGACTTTGTCTTCTAATGATCCGATCATGCCGCCCATTTGTTGCAAGTCTTGATTCCAATTGTTAAATGCAGAGCTTAACACATTCATCTGTGCGCGACCTTCTGCGTTATAGGTTACGGCTTCTGCTGCCAAACTTGCCATTTCACCCGCGGTAACATTGGCTTCTTGGATTTGCTGATTTAATAGCTCCGCACGGGTAGTCACCGTGTCCGCATTTTCCGCAGACTGGACAGCTCCTTTAGTGATTTCTGCCAAAGCACTTGCAATTTCTTCGCTCGTCGCATTCGTTTCTTCGGAGACAGCACTCAAGTTTTGTGAGCTAGCGAGTACATTGGATGCAGAATGTGTCACGGTCGTAATCAAACCGTTCATTTGATTAAGCATCTGATCGAAACCTTTGCCTAGATCTCCAATTTCATCTGTGGAATGAATGTTCGCCCGAACCGTCAAGTCACCGTCTGCTACTTGCTGCACGGTCTCTTGTAAACGGAAAATCGGCTTCAGCATTCGGCTGATAAAGATAGATAGAATGATCGCAAGTAACACCAAAGTCACGACAGCTGCAACGATCATGACGTTGCGTAAACCTGTGGCGAGGGATTGCATATTTTTCTGATCATAGATGACACCCAGTTTCCAGTCGAAATTCGGAATTGTGGTGAACATATCGACCTTTTTAACGCCTTCTTGCTCGAATGTATGGTGACCAGCCGACTCTTTATACATTTTGGCTACATAGTCACGATTCATCGCATTCTCTCCAACAAGCGAAGGGTGAGCGATGGCGGTTCCTTCAGAATCGAGAATGAATGCATAACCGTCATGTGGAATAGCGGTCGTTGAAATATCTTCAGACATCGTCGATAACTGAATATCGATGCCCGCTACACCCACTAGATCGTTGCCGTTCATCACGGCTTTTGAAGCACTAATGACAAAATTACCTGTCGCTTCGTCAATATACGGTTTAGTCCAATGTACTTGTTCCGTTTCTGTCACGGCATTTTGATACCATTCACGTGTAGATGGATCGAAGTCGGTCAAATCCACGTAAGGACGAATCATCGTTTCTTTGGTCGCGAAGCTAAGATATGTACTCGATACGTCAGGATACGTCTCCAATGTGTGGTTAAGTGCCTTCGCAAGTTCTGCTTCGCCTTCTGTGGCAGTCGCATTCGTAAAGTCCGACGAATCAGTCAGCAACTCTAACCCTTTACTGTATTGTTGCAAATCCGCTTCAATGGAAGCACTCATTTCAGTTAGCAGCGTACTACTCGATTGTATGAGGTTTTCCTCTGTTCGTTCCTTGACTAACCAGCTACTAATTCCCGTCATGGTCAGAACGCCACCGGCAACTAGCACGACAACAAGAAGAATTATTTTTGTTTTAATGGAATGAAACATGAATGTATGCTCCTTTATTCTTATAGATTGTTCTAATCATACATTACTTTCGACTGTTATAATAGTCTGAATTTCATAACGTTGAAATAATTTATTCGTGTAAGAAGTAAGCTATAGAAGAAAAACTGCGGCTATACTCAACATCCTATATTTTCATCCGATACTATACATAACGATTGTTCATTGAAGACGGGGGGTACCAGTATGATCAGCCGAACAGGCGATGGCCCCGCAATGCAACCAGTGCAAACAACTTACGAGAGTGGGTCCGTTGAAAACAAAAGAGAAGTTTCAAACAGTCAACCTATTGGTCAGCCAGCTCAACAGTCGACACCGGAGTTACAAGCCGAGTTGTCAAAGAGTGAAACGAAAGAATTAACAGATGGCATGAACAAATTTCTCGAAAGTGCAAATGTCCAGTTGCGCTTTAAATTTCACGAACAGTTAAATGAATATTACGTAACGATTGTAGATCCAGACACAGAAGAAGTAGTTCGTGAAATACCACCAAAAAAATTGCTCGACATACACGCAGCTATGAAAGACTTCATTGGATTACTAATCGATCATAAAATTTAACAATAAAGGTGTGAGGCACGATGAGAATCGGTGGATTAGCATCGGGAATCGATACAGAATCAATTATCAGAGACATGATGAAAGCGCATCGGATTCCTCTTGATAAAATTACACAAAAGAAACAATACACACAGTGGCAACTCGATGACTATCGTTCCACAAACCGCGATTTAAGAAAATCGAGCGACAAGCTATTTGATACCGTCATGAAGCAAAGTACGTATATGAAGAAAAACGTCAGTGTTTCGGATGAGAAGGCTGTTAGTATCACGGCAAAAGCTTCTACTTCTGACTTTTCGGGGACTATTGAAGTAAAACAATTGGCTACGCAAGCTAACCTACAGAGTGGCATTCTTACGGATGGCACAACCACAGATGATAAGAAAAACAAGATTACCGATGAACAATTAAAAACCAAAACACTTGAAGGATTATCTATTTTTGCAAAAGGTGAAATCAAATCGCTTACTATAAAAGCGCCTGGTGGAATAGAGTCAGCTACTATTGAAATTAAAGCTGAAGATACGTTAGACTCTGTATTGAAAAAAATAAATGAAAAAACAGGTGTAACTGCATTTTATGATTCTACATCAGGTAAAATCGCTATGAGTTCTAAGGGTAGTGGAAGTGGTGAAATTGTAGTTTCGGGTAGTGCAGCCGAAAGTTTAAGGTTAAATGCTGAACCAGCACTTGAACCTCCAGCTGTTCCGACTCGTCCAGATGACTACGATGGTCCTGAATCAACAGCTGGTGAAGATGCTAAATTCATATTAAATGGACTCGATACGTCTCGTTCATCTAATACATTTACTATCAATGGATTTGAAGTGTCACTTAAACAAGCTACAACATCGCCAGTTACATTCAGTTCCTCTACAGATACAGAAAAAGTTTTAGATTCCGTCGTAGAATTCGTCAATGATTATAATGAAATGATTGAAAAACTGAACAGTAAGATCAAGGAGAAGCAATTCAAGTCCTTCCATCCACTATCGGCAGAACAAAAAGCTGATATGAAAGAAAAAGAAATTGAACTGTGGGAAGAAAAGGCTATGAGTGGTACGTTAAAAGGTGATCCAGCCCTTTCTTCTATGTTAAATAATTTGCGTTCTATTATGTCTATATCTGTAAACACTACGGATAAAGACGGTAAAAGTTTCGACAAAGATGGAAAACAAATTACAATCAGTCTTAATGATTTAGGGATTGAAACAACAAGTAATTATTTAGATAACGGTAAATTGACGATCAATGAAGATAAATTGCGCGCCAAAATTTCAGAAAACCCCAACGCAGTCTATGATTTAATTGGTGGAAAAGACGAAGGAATTGCACAAAAGTACCGTACAGAACTGCAAGATGCACAGAAAAAAATTACTTTAAAAGCAGGTAGTTCAACAACAGTAAATGATAGTTTTGCAATCGGTCGTTCTATGAAAAGTATGGATCAACAAATTGAACGATTTGAAAGGAAGTTGCAGATGATGGAAGACCGTTACTGGAAGCAGTTTACTGCAATGGAGAAGGCATTCCAACGTGCAAACGACCAATCTACACAGTTGATGAATTCACTTGGCGGCATGTAACGCAACTTAGTGAGAAAAAGGAGAATAACAAAAAATGGCTACTAACAACCCATATGCAGCATATCAAAATAATTCAGTAATTACTTCCACCCCTGGCGAGTTGACGTTAATGCTTTATAACGGATGTCTTAAATTTATTCAGCAAGGCAAGATGGAGCTGGCTAAAGGTAATTTGGAGCAAAAGAATATTGCGATTCAAAAAGCGCAAGCCATCGTGACTGAATTAATGCTGACATTGGATACATCCTATGACGTTTCCAAAAACATGCTGGTGCTATATGAATTCGTAAATAGTCGCTTAATCGAAGGCAATATCCAAAATGATCCCGCGATGTTTGAAGAAGCGGCAGGCATCATTACGGAATTCCGTGATACGTGGAAGCAAGTCATCCAAATTAATCGCTCGAAACAATATTCGAACGTGAGTGAGATATGATTCGACCTGCTATGACGATGTGGCGTGATCGTTCTCTACAATTGATTGCGCTTGTACAGGCAGTGGATGAAGAACAGCGTGACGACGTGATCGAGCAAATCAACAAGATACTGAATGAACGCGATGTGTTGCAGTCACAAATAGTCCAGCCTTTTACTGCGGAAGAAGATGCATTCGGTAAAGAATTGATTCGTTTGGAGAAAGATGTACAGACTAGTCTGGAACGTTTCACCCATACGATACGCGCAAATATTTCACAATCTCAAGCCAAAAAAGAAAATATGAATAGCTATGTAAATCCATACGGTAAGATGTCTCAAGACGGTGCCTATTTCGATTCGAAGCATTGACCACCGGAAGAGAGGAATCTCTTTCGGCTTTTTTACATATAGGTATTCAATAGAGAGGAATCGTCCTATGCGTTATAATCGTCATGATTACTTTCGGTATTCGTTCAATTCATACATACCGGCCACATTCCGTATTCAATTGAAAAATGAAGAGAAAAACTTGTCTAATGAAGGGCGATGTGAAATTTTGGATATTAGCACGGGTGGCGTGAAATTCGTGACGCATCTAGATTTGCCTGTGCGTTCCGAAATGGTAGCTCTACAATTAGAATTTACAATTGTTAAGCATCCCTTTGAAATTTTAGGAAATGTGGCTTGGAAAAAAGAGACCGAATTTGGTTTTGAGTATGGATTTGAGTTTGGAGAAGATCAAAATGTGGATACGCTGATTACGGAAGAATTAAAACATCATGCACGAAAAGTGAAAGAAACAGAGTGAAATCAACAAAAACCAGAAGTTTCTTTACAATTCCACATATTTCTTAAGTTTTGAAAAGGGTTTTACGGGTACTATGAAGAAGTAAGGTAATGAGGGTTTAAATAAAGGAGGAGTTCATATGTTAGACTTCAATATTCGCGGTGAAAACGTCGAGGTAACTCCGGCGATCAGAGAGTACGTTGAAAAGAAAGTTGAGAAACTAGAGCGTTACTTTACTGAAGGGGTAAACGCTACAGCTAATGTGAACTTGAAAGTTTATAGTGATAAACAAACAAAAGTGGAAATTACAATTCCCATGAAGAATTTGACACTTCGCGCAGAGGAGCGTCACAACGATATGTATGCAGCGGTTGACTTAATCGTCGACAAGCTAGAGCGTCAAATTCGTAAATATAAAACACGCGTGAATCGTAAATCACGTGAGCGCGAAGGCGTAGCCGCTTTCTTCCAATCAACTGAAAGCAATAATACGCAAGACCTCGAGGACGACGCGGAGTTCGACGTAGTACGCACAAAGCAGTTCGATTTGAAGCCGATGGACCAAGAAGAAGCAATCCTTCAAATGAACATGCTAGGCCACAGTTTCTTCATCTTCACAGATGCAGATTCCGACGGCACACACATCGTCTACAAGCGTAAAGACGGCAAATACGGCCTCATCGAAACAAACTAATACACAACCCAAACAAGTCCAGCTCAAGCTGGGCTTGTTTTTTCATTCCCCAATAGAAGTGTTACCTTTTAAACACAATCAGTGGGTACAAAGGGATTCCACTCCAGCTAGGGGAAGCTTTCCTGAGCACGTGGCTTGCTCAATAGCAGCCTACAAAAGCGCATACTCCTAACGCTCCGCTAAGGCTTTCGCGGAACCTTCAGGAGTCGCCCCAGCTTCTGTTACAATCCTACGTGTAAGGTGGAAATACATAAGTGATTCACTGTAGTTAGCATACCAATGTTGGCTCCAACATATTTAAATTCAAAGATGAATCAAAAGCGAATACAAACACGATTACAATCCCACATACAATGCACACCAGAAACTGTCACCCACTCAGCTCGTAAGGGATTGGCGCGTAGGAGGGGCGACTCCCGATGGATCAGCCCGATCAGGTGAGACCACTAAAGGAGCACAGCGACTAGGGGGCTCACCGCGGGCCCATGGGAAAGCGTCCCCTCCGAAGCGCCAATCCCCATCCCCAACAGCACCTCCAGCTGAACCCAAGACAAACTTAGGAAAAAAGATACAGCGCCCCATTTGCACCTAGCTTTTTACAATGCTAAAATGGACTGTGACTCAAAAATACCTAGACACCGAACTTACAACTAGCAGGCACGTCCTGCTAATTAAAGAAGCTATGAGGATGTGACAATAAATGCTTGGCGTACTAAATAAAATGTTCGACCCAAACAAACGAGACCTAAAACGACTCGAAAAAATTGCCGATCAAGTAGAACTATTGGCAGACGACATGGAAAAGCTATCCGACGAACAACTAACAGCCAAAACAGCCGAATTCAAAGAACGCTACCAACAAGGCGAAACAATCGATGACCTACAACCTGAAGCGTTTGCTGTCGTGCGTGAGGCCTCACGACGCGTGCTCGGACTCTACCCATTCCGCGTGCAAATCATGGGTGCTGCAGCGCTTAACGAAGGGAATATCGCAGAGATGAAGACCGGTGAGGGGAAGACATTGACTTCTACACTCGCCGTTTATTTAAATGCACTGACTTCCAAAGGCGTCCACGTCGTAACCGTCAACGAATACTTGGCTAGTCGTGACGCGGAAGAAATGGGGCAGTTGTATTCATTCCTCGGCATGAACGTAGGTTTGAATTTGAACAGCCTCAGCAAAGAAGAGAAACGTGAAGCGTACGAAGCAGACGTAACCTACAGCACGAACAACGAACTCGGTTTCGACTATTTGCGTGACAACATGGTGCTATATAATGAACATAAGGTTCAGCGTCCACTTCATTTCGCTGTTATTGACGAAGTCGACTCCATCTTAGTCGATGAAGCACGGACACCGCTCATTATTTCAGGCCAAGCAGCGAAAGCGCAAGAATTATATCGCTTAGCCAATCGCTTTGTGATCACGTTGAAACAAGAAGAAGATTATTCATTCGATGAATCAACGAAAGGTGTTGTGTTGACGGAGCAAGGGATCGAAGCGGCTGAGAAAGCGTTCAGCATCGAAAACTTATTCGATCTGCAACACGTGACACTTAACCACGCAATCAATCAGTCATTGAAAGCGCATGTAAGTATGCATAATGACGTAGACTATGTAGTAGAAGAAGGCGAAGTAGTCATCGTTGACTCCTTCACGGGTCGTTTGATGAAAGGCCGTCGTTATAGTGATGGACTGCACCAAGCGATTGAAGCGAAAGAAGGACTTGAAGTTCAGAACGAGTCGATGACACTTGCGACGATTACGTTCCAGAACTATTTCCGTATGTATGAAAAGCTGTCTGGCATGACGGGTACTGCGAAAACTGAGGAAGAAGAGTTCCGCAATATTTACAATATGAATGTCATTGCGATTCCTACCAATCGACCGATTGCTCGTGATGACCGTCCAGACTTGATCTTTGCATCGATGGATGGAAAGTATAGAGCTGTAGCGGAAGAAATTAAAGATCGCCACGAAAAAGGCCAACCGGTGCTTGTCGGTACGGTTGCGATTGAAACGTCAGAAATTATTTCCGCGTTTCTAAAAAAATACGGCATTCCGCATAATGTCTTGAATGCGAAGAATCACGAGCGAGAAGCCGAAATCATTCAAGACGCGGGTAAAAGAGGTGCCGTAACGATCGCAACCAATATGGCCGGTCGTGGTACGGATATTAAACTAGGTGAACACGTCCAAGATGTTGGCGGTTTAGCGGTCATCGGTACAGAGCGACATGAGTCACGACGTATTGATAATCAGCTCCGTGGACGTTCAGGACGTCAAGGTGACCCAGGGGTTACGCAGTTTTATCTTTCATTGGAAGATGAATTAATGCGACGTTTCGGTTCGGAGCAAATGAAATCGATGATGACTAAACTCGGCATGGACGATGAAACGCCGATCCAATCGAAAATGGTGTCACGTTCAGTGGAGTCTGCTCAGAAACGAGTAGAGGGGAATAACTTTGATTCACGGAAACGTTTATTGCAATATGATGATGTACTACGTCAACAACGTGAAGTCATTTACAAAGAGCGTAATGAAGTACTGGGTTCAGAAAATATTCGCCCCGTTCTTGAAAATATGTTGAATTCCGTAATTGAACGCGTAGTGGCGACACACACTGCAGACAATACGGTGTATTCAAAAGGCTTAAAAGACTATCTGGAAGCAAACTTACTAGCTGAAGATACGGTGACGATCGAAGACTTAGAAAGTAAAACACCAGAAGAGTTGCAAACATTTATTCACGAATTGGTCATTGCGCGCTATAATGAGAAAGAGCAAGAAATGTCCGAAGAGCGTATGCGTGAATTTGAGAAGGTCGTCTTGTTGCGTGCGATTGATACCAAGTGGATGGATCATATCGATGCGATGGATCAGCTCCGTAACGGAATTCATTTACGTGCTTACGGACAGAATGACCCGCTTCGTGAATACCAAGCAGAAGGATTTATAATGTTTGAAGATATGCTGATGGCCATCGAAAACGATGCGACGAAGTATGTCATGAAGGCAGAAATCCGCAATAACTTAGAGCGCGAAGAAGTAGCAAAAGGTCAAGCGAACAACCCGAAAGAAGACGGCGCGCCGGTTGCTAAAAAGCCGATTCGACGTACGGTCAATATCGGACGTAACGAACCTTGTCCGTGTGGTAGCGGCAAGAAGTACAAAAACTGCCACGGCAAATCATAAAAAGAAACAACCACTCAGGAGGAAACAATTATGATGGAATTATCCGATGTGCGCAACGATCTCGACAAAACAGCTAAGAAATTAGCGGACTTTAGGGGGTCTCTTTGACTTAGAAAACAAAGAGGCTAGCATGCAGGAATTAGAAGAAATGATGATGGAGCCAGGATTCTGGGATGACCAGGATGCGGCGCAGAAAGTTATTTCACAATCGAATGCATTGAAAGACATTGTCGGCGAATATAACGAATTGAACGAAATACAAGAAAACTTGGAAATGACCTTGGAACTTCTGCGAGAAGAAGCAGATGCAGAGTTACAAGAGGAACTTATTTCCGAATTAAAAGAGTTCAAAAATAAGATGGAGCAATTCGATCTTCAAATGTTATTGAGCGACGAATTTGATAAAAATAATGCAGTAGTTGAAATACACTCAGGCGCAGGCGGTACCGAGTCTCAGGACTGGGCATCGATGTTGCTTCGTATGTACACTCGCTGGGCTGAACACCACGGCTTTAAAGTCGAAACTCTCGATTACCAAGCAGGTGACGAGGCGGGCGTGAAGTCTGTCACGCTTGGCATCAAAGGACATAATGCATATGGTTACTTGAAAGCAGAGAAAGGTGTGCACCGACTCGTTCGGATTTCACCATTTGACTCTTCAGGTAGACGCCATACTTCATTTTCTTCTATTGAGGTCATGCCCGAATTTGATGGCGACATCGAATTGGATCTGAAAACGGAAGATATCAAGATCGATACGTACCGTTCGAGTGGTGCTGGTGGACAGCACGTTAACACGACGGACTCTGCTGTACGTATGACGCACATTCCAACGGGCGCGATTGTTACGTGTCAGACGGAACGTTCACAGATCAAAAACCGTGAGCGTGCGATGAATCTGTTGAAGGCGAAGATTTACCAGATTCGCGTAGAGGAAGAGGAAGCGCGTTTGGCGGATATTCGTGGCGAGCAGAAAGAGATTGGTTGGGGCAGTCAGATTCGTTCCTATGTGTTCCATCCGTATTCGATGGTCAAAGATCACCGTACGAACGAGGAAACGGGTAACGTTAGTTCTGTGATGGACGGCGAGATCGATCAGTTCATCAATGCGTATTTGCGTTCTAGAATTTCTTAAGTATACTTAGGCAGCTGGGCAGGTCATTTTTTAATGACTTGTTGCGGCTGTTTTTTAATTAAAATGGGTATGTTTATTGTGGGTTTTAAGGTAGAGAGGCTGGAGTGGCTGTTGGGATGGGGATTGGCGCTTCGGAGGGGACGCTTTCCCATGGGCCCGCGGTGAGCCAACCAGGTCGCAGGCTTCCTTTTGGTTGTCTCACCTGATCGGGCTGATCCATCGGGAGTCGCCCCTCCTACGCACCAATCCCTATAATTTGAGTGGGTGACACTCAGTGCGGTTCACTTTAAGTTGGCTGAGCTGTTAATTTTCACAGAGTAGCTCACATGTAAAAAAGTACATGGAAAGATTTTTGTCATGTGGATCTGAAAGTAGATCATAGTAAATGAAAATTCATTCTGTAATATTGTAACGTCCTTGTATATTACAAAGACGTTACAATATTACAGACTATGACAAAGAGTGATTTTTATTTAACTCAAATTATGTGGTACACGCTGAATTTCCTTGTTATTTTACCCACGTGTCAAAATACTATGTTTAAGAACGGATTTTCTGGTGAATACTATATATGTATTCACTACCAAAAGGGCTTTTTATGGCTTGAAATAGAAAAGGAACGCGATGGTCCTCGTTAGTTTATAACTTTGTCATCTATTTTCACCATAATTCGGTCGGTATTTGGTATACTACTTGTTGTGTTAGAAAATTTTAAGTAAAAGGGAGGATATTACATGAAGAACAAACTATTGGCTACACTCTTCGGAGCGGCTTTAGTTCTCGGCGCTTGTGGTGGAGGCGACGATAACGCTTCAGAACCAAAAGATGACGCAAACAACGACAACGGCGCAGCTACTACTGATGTAGATGCAGAAGCAGTTGTGCAACAAAGCTGTGCATCATGTCACGGAGGAAACTTGGAAGGTGGAGCAGGTCCAGCACTAGAAAACGTTGGAGCTACACACTCTGAAGAAGAAATCCATGATATTATCATTAACGGTAAAGGCGCAATGCCTCCTGGTATTATTCAAGGCGAAGAAGCAGAAGCAGTTGCTGCTTGGTTAGCTGAAAAGAAATAATGAACTGTCCGGTCGTCTCCAAGATTTTCTTGGGGGCGATCTTTTTTTGTACATATTTCCAAAAGATAAACTAGATTTTTACAATTTTGCTTTCTTAATCAATTGATACATAACTGTAATACATGGTAGAGTTAAGCCCATGCTATAATAAAAATGGCGAATATGAGAGAAAAACAAAATTCAGGTGGTTATGATGTATGATTGTAATGAAAAATGTATACAAAAAGTACCCGAATGGTGTTGTAGCCTCTAACGGAATTCATGTCGAAATCGATCAAGGGGAATTTGTATATGTTGTCGGGCCGAGTGGAGCAGGTAAATCTACGTTCATTAAAATGATGTATCGTGAAGAAGTCCCGTCTAGTGGATTGATTTACTTTAACAATACCGATCTGACGAAAATGCAAAGAAGAGATATCCCTTATTTGAGAAGACAAATTGGCGTAGTATTTCAAGATTTTAAACTACTGCCGAAACTGACTGTCTATGAAAACATTGCGTATGCACTAGAGGTAATTGAAGAATCACCGAGCGTCATACGTCAAAAAGTGACAGACGTGTTGAAATTAGTGGGACTCACTAAGAAAACGAGAATGTTTCCAAATGAATTGTCTGGCGGAGAACAGCAACGCGTGTCGATTGCACGATCAATCGTCAATCAACCGAAGCTGGTCATTGCAGACGAACCGACAGGAAATTTAGATCCAGAGACTTCATGGGAAATCATGAAGATTTTTGAACGGATAAATGCACAAGGTACAACGATCATTATGGCTACACACAATAAAGAAATTGTGGATAATCAACCACATCGCGTGATACAGATCGAAGGCGGACTCATCACACGAGATGAGCACGAAGGAGAATACTCCAATGAAATCTAGAACAGTACGACGTCATATTCGGGAAAGTTTCAAAAGTCTTAGTCGAAATGGCTGGATGACCTTTGCTTCAGTTAGCGCTGTGACTGTGACTTTACTATTGATTGGTGTATTCATCGTGATTATGATGAACTTAAATCAACTGGCCGATAACATCGAGAACGATGTGGAGATCAAAGTCGTCGCGGAACCAGGAGCGAGTGAAGTAGAAGTCCAGGAACTATTGAAGGAAGTTAAAGAAACCCCAGGTGTTGCCGAAGTCAAGTATTCCTCACGAAAACAAGAATTGGAGCGAATGATTCAATCTTTCGGTGATGAGTTAGCGCTCTACAAACAAGACAATCCCCTCGGTGATGCCTTATATGTCAAAGCGGATGATCCCAAAAACACAGCATCCATCGCCAATGAAATCGCTACGTATACGTATACGTTTGACGTAGAGTACGGTGAAGGGAAAGTAGAAAAACTTTTCAATGTCTTAAAAATAGGGCGAAATGTAGGACTAGGGTTAATATTGGCCTTACTGTTTACTGCCATGTTCCTTATATCGAACACGATTCGACTCACGATTGTGGCGAGACGGACTGAAATCGATATTATGAAACTGGTTGGGGCAACAGATAGTTTCGTACGGATTCCTTTCATGCTCGAAGGTGTGTGGTTGGGGATTTTTGGTGCGATTATTCCAATGGCCCTCATGACCACATTTTACTCGAAATTGTACGAATTCTGGGAAGGTCGTTTGCAAAATCAGTTATTCCATTTGCTCGATCCTAACCCCTTCCTATTACAATTAAACTTCTTACTACTATTCGTCGCTGTCTTTATTGGCGTCTGGGGTAGTTTCATGTCAGTTAGGAAATTCTTAAAATCGTAATTTTTACTAAGGGGAGAACACGGATTTGATAAAAAGACATAGAATCATTTCAAGTGTCCTTGCGGTATGTTTGCTGGCCACAACGGTTGGTAGTATAGATGTATTCGCGGACTCTCTGAAAGATTTGCAGAATGAAAAAAAGGCTGCAGAAATGAAGAAGAAAAACTTAGATTCGACTATCCAAAAGAAAGAAACGCAAATACAGGAAAAACAGTCAAAAGTCGATCAGCTGATCAACCAAATCAAAAAGCTGAATGATAAGATTGAAGAGACTAACCAAAACTTGGATCGCATCCTTGCTGAAATGAATCAGACGAAAAAGGAAATTGATGTACTTCAAGCATCTATTAAAGAATTAGAGATTCGGATCGAACAACGAGACGAAGTATTGCGTGAGCGCGTTCGCGTAATGCAAGTCAAGGGGAATAAAGTCAGTTATTTAGATGTACTTCTTGGCGCTAACAGTTTCTCAGATTTCATTGACCGTTTCTCGGCAGTATCTACATTGATGGATGCCGATCGAAAAATCATTCAACAGCAAGAAGAAGATATGGCGTTACTTGAAGAAGAGAAGAAACTTGTCGAGCAGAAATTGGCTGAACAAAAAGAACGCAAGCAAAAAATTCAAGCAATAAAAGATGAACTGCATAACCAAAAGCTAGAAAAAAGAGATGTGGTCAATGAGCTTGAAAAGAGTCAAGAAAAACTTTCAAGTGAAAAAGGCGCATTAGAAGAAGAATATAGCGATACGGTAGCATTCAGTTCTAAACTCGAAAAGAAAATTATCGCAGAACAAAATCGCTTAGCAGAAGTCGCTCGTAAAGAGCAAGCGAGAAAGCAAAAGTTGCAGCAAGAAAGATTGGCAGCAGCGGCTAATAGTAGTTCTACAAGCGCAAATGCGGCTCCGCCTATTTCAAGCGGATCATGGACAAAGCCGACAACGGGTAGATTCAGTTCAGGATTTGGCTGGCGGACTCATCCGATATCGAAAGTGAAAAAACAACACCGTGGAATGGATATTAGCGCACCTACAGGAACTCCAGTTGTCGCAGCAGGAAATGGTGTCGTCTCCTATGCAGGTACTATGGAGGGCCTAGGGAACGTGGTCATGATCACGCACTCCGTAAAAGGTCAAATCTTGACGACAGTCTATGCTCACCTATCCACGATTGGTACGAGTTCAGGACAATCTGTCGATAAAGGTCAATTAATTGGAGCAGTCGGTTCGACAGGTTACTCTACGGGTCCACATTTGCACTTTGAAGTGCACGTAGGCAACTTCTCTGCCACAGGTCCAAGTGCAGTCAACCCTTTGCATTACGTTTCTTTTTAATATAGCATGAAATGAAAACCTGCCTGAAAAGGTGGGTTTTCATACGTTTACAGAAAGAACAGGGGGATTGACAATGCGGGTTACGCAGTACTACCCAATCGGTTCTATTACAATGCCTTCCTCATGGATTGCGTTCATTGCGGGTTTCCTAGTCACCTATCTTTTCATTCGCTTATATTTTGGTAAAGTACATGGCGCACGAGTCGGTGATGTATTTTTTAATGTGGTGATTGTCTGGAAGTTATCCGTGGTTTTGACAGATTTCACCATGGTCCTAAAAAATCCACTCTCTATTCTTTATTTTCATGGCGGGATGTTTGGCTGGATACTGGGACTCGTCGTAGCTGGTTTATTGATGCTCCGGCAAGTATATAAAGAGAAGTGGAAGCGTATCGATAAATGGTCGCTATTGCTTGCGTTGATTTGTTGGCAAGCTGTCTATCAAATCGCTATGACTTTTCTAAATGAAGGCAGTATAGTAGTGAAAAGTGCAACGGTTCTATTATTTGTGGCCATCTTTGTCTTGACATGGTGGAGTGAACGAAAGAAAGTCAATACAGTGAGCGAACTTGCTGGCGTCTTGGTAGCGGTTCATTTTCTCGGATCGGCCATTCAAGGCAATCTACTGAATACAGCATTCATCACGACTATTTTCATCGGCTTGTTCATGTGGGGAATAGAGAGAGCTACAGCACAACCGTTTAGCGGAAAGGAAGAGGTAGAGTGAGTAAGAAAACACTTGGGTATATCATTACGGCATTAGTGATCGGAACATTAATCTTCATTATGGTACAAAATACAGTCGGACAGAAAGACCCTGTAGAAGCCCCGATTACACAAGTAAACGAGGAAGATGCATTGCCAGGCGAAGAGGAAGGTTTGGCGCAAAATTCAGTTGCACCGGACTTTACATTGGAAACATTAGCTGGCGAAACGGTGACGCTTTCCGAGTTAAAAGGAAAGAAAGTCATTTTGAATTTCTGGGCGACGTGGTGTCCGCCGTGTAAAGCGGAAATGCCGCATATGGAAAGTTTTTATTCGAAATTAACGGATGAAGACCAAGTAGAACTGATCGCAATCAACGTGACGGAATCAGAGAGGCTTGGTTTAAGTGAAGTGGAAACGTTTGTAGATGATTATGGATTAAGCTTCCCTATTCCACTAGATAAAACGGCGGAAGTCACACATACATATGGTGTGTTATCGATGCCTACCACGTATATGGTTGATACGCAAGGACGCATAGCACAAAAAATCATTGGACCATTAGATGAAAAAGCATTGAATGAATTAGTCGATTCGATGGACTGAAAAAAGAGTCTGTTCTCGTGTCGTAACTTCTTGTCTCCCTTCATATAGTGAAGAGAGGAGGAGGTTATGAATGCGTAAGAGCAGGCTTTTTTTGGTGGGGGTGTTATTACTGATCGGCGCCATATGGCTAAATGGTTGTGGTAAGCAGGAGGTAGCAAAGAATGAATCGGTCAGTAAGCTACCTGTAGTCGATGAGGTGTTTGAAAAGATTCAGGAGAGAGCTGTATACCCAGTCAAAAAGGACGAGCTGATTGAAGGGGCATTGCGGGGAATGACGGATACAATCGGTGATCCGTATTCTACGTATCTAACGGGACAGGAAGCGGAGTCTCATCGGGAATCACTTGCAGGATCACGTGTAGGGATCGGTGCGGAAATGACACGGACGAACGGTAAGTATGTGATTGTAGCCCCAGTTAAAGGAGGACCAGCAGAAAAGGCAGGATTACAGCCGTATGATGAAATTGTGCGCGTCAATGGGGAGCGTTTGGCCAATGAAACACTTCGCGATGTAGTGAATATGATCCGCGGTGATAAGGGAACAGAAGTGAAGTTGACGATTTTTCGACCTGAAGCGGATAAGCATATGGAATATACGATCACGCGCGATCATATGCCCGTGCAGTCTGTGTCACATGAGCTGATGAAAGAACGGGATGCTAAGCTCGGGTACATAGCGCTAAGCATGTTTGGTGAAGAGACCGCAAAAGAGTGGCAACAGGCTACGTCTGACGTCATCAAAAAAGGTGCCCAAGCGATCATCATCGATCTTCGAGGTAATCCAGGCGGCTATTTGAAGGCAGTATCTGAAATTTCCAGTAGTTTGTTAGAAGAAGATCGAACATTTGTCGTGATGCAAGATGCACAGGGAAATTTGACGCCTATTTCAACGGAGAAAGACGAAGAACTTTCATTCAATGAACGATTGAAACAAATTCCGATTGTGGTCTTACAGGACGTCGGCAGCGCATCGGCGAGCGAAGTATTGAGTGCGGCGATCAAAGACTTGAAACGTGGTGAAATTATCGGCACGACAAGCTTCGGAAAAGGAACAGTTCAAGAAACGATGGAATTATCGAACGGCGGAGAGTTGAAGTTGTCCACGAGTAAGTGGCTGACACCTAAAGAGAAATGGATCCATGGTAAAGGGGTCGCAGCGGATATTGAAGTAAAACAGAACAGTTTATTCACGGAGCACTTACAGATGGTGACGGATACGATGAAAGAAGGGCATTTCAATGATCAAGTTGCTTATGCGCAACGCATGCTCAAAGCTTTTGATTTCCGTCCAGGTAGAACAGATGGCTATTTTGACAGTGAAACGGCAGAAGCTGTACATGCATTCCGTGCGGAGCAAGAGATCAAAGAAGGCTATGATATGGACAGAGAATTCTTCACGGCATTGAAAACAGCTACTGAAGAATATCGTGCAGAGTCAAAGAACGATAAACAATTGCGAATGGCGGTCGATTTCCTCGTCAATGAACTGGAAAAATAATAGTAGAGGCGGTTCGGCAAGGTCTTGGCAACAAGACACGCGCGGACAGCCTCTTTTTTTATTGTGTAATTTAGCTTAAATTGGAACTTCGCTAAGAACTCACTCGCTATTTTCTATCTTTTTTTGTACAATGAAGAAAAGAGCTGTAAAGATAAGCGAGAAAGGTGACAGAAGATGTCTAGCGAACTATTACGTAATTTACAAGAAGCATTACTTTACTTTTTTCTGAATCCAGTCTGGCTAATCGCTTTAGTGGCTGCCTATATGCTGGGCAGTAAACGGGTAAGCCGCGAACGAACAGATTTCAATGTGGGCATACACAAAGGTTCTACTGAAATGAAACACATTCTTTCAGTAGGTTGGTTGCACGGGCTCGTCTTGTCGATTCTGATCGCAGGTATAGGGTTGATCGTCGACTTTAACTGGATTATCCTTTTATCCGTTATTATGTTGCTCGTTATTGTCTCATTCTCTTATAAACTAGCATCACCGATCTACTATGTGGCTCTCGCGTTTTTTGCGCTCTGGGCATTGGATCGTTTTGCAGGTGATTTTTCAATCGGCACATGGTTCGTTCAAGAAGATCTGGACTTCTTCGGTACATTGGCTATAACGGTACCGATTATTGCAGGATTATTGTTAATTTCGGAAGGGTTATTGGTTCGTCGTCACGCGGCGCGTCATACGTCTCCAACATTCGTTTCGACGCAACGTGGAATGCGTGGAGCCATTTATCAATCTAAATTACTTTGGCTCGTGCCCGTTGTATTTTTAGTGCCGGGACATATGGTGGCGGAATTTGCTCCTTACTGGCCGCAATTCACATTAGGCTCAGAGCAATTTTCATTCATTCCGGTGCCTGTCGTGATCGGATTCTCGCAACTGGTGCGTTCGACGTTCCCAGACGTGCTGTTTCCTAAGATGGGAAAAGCCATTGCTTGGCTTGGTGTAGCGGTAGCGCTTGTAGGTATTGGCGCAATCTGGATGCCAGTACTTGGCTGGGCGGCATTACTGGCAGGTGTTCTATGCCGAATCTTGTTGAGCGCTATGATTTCACTATCAGAACGCAATAAGCAAGTGTTGTTAGTGCCTCAATCGGAAGGCGTGTATGTAGTAGCCGTTCTTGCTGATTCACCAGCAGAGAAGATGGGCATTGTGCCAGGTGATTTGATCAAGTCGGTGAACGGAATCTCGATTCACAACGAAGATCAATTGTATGACGCCATCCAAGTCAACGCTGCACACTGTCGTTTACAAGTAATCGGCCGCGACCAAGAGGTACGTCTGAAGCAACAAGTGCTGTTCCGTCATGATCACTTCCGTTTAGGTATCGTAGTTGTGCGATAAAAGGGGAGAACACTATGCATGATTTCGAAACGAAGTTGCTGTTTGCGATGTTGTTGCCAGGGATTTTAGTTGTGTTTTTTACGCGCGTGACATTTCATCACGTCGTTGGATTAATTTTGACAGTAGCGCTCATTGCGGCTTCCGTTTATGCAGGATATACGCATAACTGGATATTGTATGTGGCGGATGCTGTGTCACTGACAGTAGGTTTTTGGTTTGCGTCGCGCATGGTGAAGAATGCGCGGCTGAATCAGTCCGAAGAGTGAAGAAAAGCGGTTTTCAAAGAGCATATATGCTTTGAAAACCGCTTTTTGTTAGGAATACTAGTTAGTAGCTGTTTTAATTGTCCGCGCTATGGGGAATAGTGAGAGTACGAGTTAAAATAAACTGTAGACAGCGAGCGCTGCAATGGTCCCAATCACGACAAACATGACGTCGAGGCCGATGAACGCTAAAGCGAACGCTATGACGGCACCTATTATGCCAAAAAGAATATCATCTTGGATATGTAAAATAGCTGGAAAAATAAGTGCACCGAGTACTGCATAAGGAATGTTACGCAACACACCGCTGACAATTGGCGGCAATTCCTTGCCATCGAGAATGGTTAACGGAATCATTCGAGGCACATAGGTGGCGATGGCCATACCGAGCAACATCCACCAATAAGTAGATCCCATCAGTTTTCCTCCTTTTGTTCAGTAAAGCGATCGACGTTTTTATTACTTTTTACATATAGAATTTCAACAAAGATTGCGGAAGCGAGCGTCGCGACCAATATCGACCATCCAGTAGACAATAGATGCGTGTAATAGAGCACGCAGTGAATGGCTGCCGCTATCGCTGCAAGCAACACTACCTTGCGATTGCCTTTCATAGACGGGACGAGCAAGCCGATAAACATGGCATACAGTGCCACAGACATCGCTTGTTGTAGAAATTGCGGTAAATTGGCTCCGATGACGTGACCTACCGCTGTGAAGATCACCCAACTGCTATAGGCGATCAGGGCGACACCGAATGTGAAGGCGGTCGTGACTTGTCGATTCTTTTGTGTGGCGAGCACGGAAAATGTTTCATCGGTGATCCCGAATGCGTACATAGCTTTCTTCCATTTTGGCGCGGGTTCCACTTTTTCATTTAGGGCAGCCGTCATAAGGAAGTGCCGGATATTGACGATAAATGTATTCGTCACGATCAGCCACGGAGCAACGCCGGACGCGAGTAAGCTAAGCGCCATATATTGAGCCGCTCCTGCGTAGACGAATAGACTCATTGCAGTCGCTTCCATAATAGAGAGGCCAGTCGTTTTAGCGAGCAGTCCGAACGTTAACGCAACGGGAAAGTACCCGATGGCAATACTCGAGCCTGCTTTCAGGCCATGAGAAAAGGTTGTATTCACTAGGCAGCCCATCTTTCTTTTTATGAATCTAGGAGCTAGTATACTATAATTCAACATATTCTACAGCATTATGACTAAAAATTATGAAAACCAGTGAGGGTGTCAGCGATGAATGAATGGCTAACAATTGATAAAGTGGAAGATCTAGCAGAGGAGTATGAGGCGCTAGGTTTTTTGATGGGATTAATTCCGCCATTTTTGGAAGCGTTCCTACCATTTCTGCCTCTCTTCGTGTTTGTTATTGCCAATGCCATCGCGTTTGGTTTTTGGCTAGGCTTTGTGCTTTCCTGGGCAGGAACCGTAGCGGGTTCGTATGTCGTGTTCTTGCTCATTCGTAGATTTGGTGGCAACAAGTTTTTCTCGTTTTTAACGCGTCCTAAGAAAGTACAACAGCTGATTCAGTGGGTCGAGCGTAATGGCTTTGGTCCGTTGTTTGTCTTAATTTGTTTTCCGTTTACGCCTTCTGCTTTGGTGAATCTTGTGGCGGGTTTGTCGAATATGAATAAGAAAAATTATTTGTTTGTGTTGATGCTTGGTAAGCTTGTGATGATTATGATGATTACGTTTATTGGCTATGATGTGCGGGCGCTTGTTACGCAGCCGATCCGGACGTTGATTATGTTTGTTGTGATGTTCTTGTTGTGGTTGGTGGGGAAATGGTTTGAGCGTAGGTTGACGCGGAAGGTGGAGGATGATTTTAGGAGTTTTTCTCGTGTGCAGGGTGAGGGTGAAAAAGAATAAAGGTTAACGTTTCCTGTCTTTCTTTTCTTTCGGTACAATGGAGGAAAGGGTGGCAGGGTTTTTATTTTCTGAAATAGTGAGAACTGATGGGGGAAGTACCGTTGATCTGCGTTCCAGGCGAACGCTTTCCCATGGGCCCGCGGTGAGCCAACTAGGTCGCGAGCTCCCTTTAGTTGTCTCACCTGATCGGGCTGATCCATCGGGAGTCGCCGCCTTCCACGCAGATCAACTACATGGTGGTTCTTAGGATTGTGTTTTGGGAAATTATCTTCTTTTGGAGAGTTCAAGTGAATATAAAGATATGTGGTGTTGGGACGTTGCTCGACTGGTTGTTGGGTATTGAAGTTAGTGAGTTTCTGCTTTCTGAAATAGTGAGACATGGTGGGGGAAGCACCGTTGATCTGCGTTCCAGGCGGACGCTTTCCTGCGGGCATGGCTTGAGCCTCCTCGTCCGCTTCGCTCCCTGCGGGGTCTCAAGGCTCATGCTCATAACGCTTCGCTTTTAATCGCAGAAGTGATTGCTATTCCCGCGGGAGTCGCCGCCTTCCACGCAGATCAACTACGTTGTGGTTCTTAGGATTGTGTTTTGAAAAGTTATCTTCTCATAGAAAGTTCAAGTGAATATAAAGATATACGGCGTTGGGGGCGTTGCTCGACTGGTTGTTGGATACTGCAGTCGCTGCGTGTCCGCTTTAGCATTGCCTGCTAAATAAAGAACTACTGATCAAACAGAAAAACTATGTGCAAGAACTACGGCACTATACTGCTACTAACTTATTTAATAATTGACTCTATATACATTCAACTTCCAACGAAAGGGGAGAAAAACATGACATTGCGTTTTATTACGGGACGTTCCGGAACGGGAAAGACGACTTTTATTGAACGGGAGATTGCGCAAGAATTGAAGGAGCGGCCGATGGGGGCGCCTATTGTGGTGATTGTGCCGGATCAGTTATCGTATTCTATGGAATATAGTCTATCGGTTAAGTCGGGGCTGTCTGGTATGATTCGGGCCCAGGTGCTGACGTTTAAACGATTGGCTTGGCGGGTGTTGCAAGAGGTCGGGGGCATTACGCGTGAGGAAGTGGATAGTTTTGGCTATCGCATGCTTGTGCGTAGTGTGTTAGAAGACAATAAGGAGTCGTTTAAGCTTTTTAAACAAGCGGCTTCGAAACATGGGTTTGCTGAGCAGATTAGTGACGTCATGAAGGAGTGCAGTAAATATTGTATTGATCAGCAGGCGTTTAGTGAATTGAAAAATTCGCTTGTGGATCAGCAAGCTCCTCGGATTTTGCAGGACAAAGCGCATGACTTGCAGTTGTTGCTGGAGAAAATTGAAGAACGTCTTGGCACGACCTACATGGATAGTGAAGGACAACTCAATGCGCTAGCTGATCAGTTGCCGCATTCGGAGTGGTTGCAAGATGCGTCGATCTACATAGACGGCTTCGGTGATTTCACGACACAAGAATATACGATTATTACGCAATTAATGAAATATACGAAACGAGTGACCGTCGTGTTGCCAATGGAAGAAAAAGTGCATAACAGCGAGCACGAATTATTCCATACAGCTCAGCAACAGTACGAAACGCTGCAACAACTGGCATATAGTGAGTCCGTGGAGCGTGAAGAACGCGTTCATTTGACGCAGTTGCAACGCTTTTCAAATCAAGAATTGGCCCATTTAGAAGAGCAGTTTGATCACTATCCTCCTGAATCGTTTGAATCGGAAGGTGCGATCCAAATTATCGAAGCGTCGAATCGCCGTGCGGAAGTTCATGCAGTGGCACGTTCGATTCGCAAGATGATGCGTGAAGGCAAGCGTTATCGAGGAATGACGGTGTTAAATCGACAACCGGATGTGTATAACGAATTGATTCAGAGTATATTCACGCAATATGATATTCCGGTGTTCATTAATCAGAAGAAACCGATGCTTCATCATCCATTGATCGAGTTTGTGCGTTCATTGCTTGAGGCGGTGCGAACTGATTGGTCGTATGAAGCGGTGTTCAGGTCAGTGAAGACGGACCTGTTTTTCCCTGTCAATGAAAGCAAGCAAGTATGGAGAGAGCGGGCAGACCGCTTGGAGAACTTTGTGCTAGCTAAAGGAATCCATGGCAAATCTCGTTGGCAAGATGAAGAGCGTTGGAAGGTCAGTCGCTATAGAGGTCTAGAAAAAGTTCGTACTGTACAGACCGATGAAGAACTTGCGACGCAGGCGGAGTTTGCGGAGACGCGTGATATGATTCGCGAGCCAATTGAGCAGTTACAGCAGAAGTTACAATCTGCCCGCACCGGTCGAGACGTGGCGGAAGCGTTGTTTTATACGATAGAATCACTTCGTATCTACGATAAGATTATAGAGTTACAACAATCCGAACATAAACATAATCGGTTGCAAGCAGCGGCAGAACATGAACAAGCGTGGACAAGTTGGATTAATGTGTTGGATCAGTTTGTTCTGATGTTTGGAGAGAAGGAGCTGCCGATTGCTGAGGCGATTAAAATATTAGATGAAGGATTCGATACACTTGAATTCAAATTGATTCCGCCTTCGCTCGATCAAGTGACGGTGACGACTATGGAGTTGTTTAATTCGATGGGGGTCGAAGCGGTGTTTGTCCTCGGCGCGAATGAAGGGATATTGCCTCTGCGCAATGATCACGAGGGGTTGCTGTCGGACAGTGACCGAGAGTTGTTTAGTGAAATTGGCATTACGCTAGCCCCTACGACAAAGCTTCAGCTTATGCGCGAATCGTATATGGCGTATCGGGCGTTTACCGGAGCGAGTGCGCATTTGACTGTCAGCTACCCCATTGCGGATGAAGAAGGAAAGGCGTTGATACCTTCTCTTTATATTCCAAGGCTTAAGCAGATGGTTTCGAATATACCGATGGAAATCGCCGTCATGGAGCCAACGGAATTGTCCGAAGTAGGAGACAAACTTGCCTATATTGAACATCCTGAAGTGGCGCTGTCTTACGCGATTCGGATTATGCGGCAAGCTTCAACTCAGGAAGAAATCGCACCTGAATGGCAAGCGGTTCTAGCCTATTATAAAGAAGATCCACTGTGGTCTTCCGTTGTAGAGTCGATCGTCCAACCTGCTTTGAAGCGTCAGAAGACCGAATTACTGGATACGGAACTAACGACAGGTTTATACGGATCATCCTTTACGACGAGTGTCTCGAGGATAGAATCGTACTATAGTTGTCCGTTCCAACATTTCACGACGTATGGTTTGAATTTACAAGACCGTTTTGAATTCCAGCTTGAAGCACCGGATATCGGGGATTTATTCCACGCAGCATTGAAGTGGGTATCCGATGAAGTCATGCGCCAAGGTTTGTCGTGGGCAGCGTTGACGAAAGAACAGTGCTGGCAGTTAGGCCGGGATGCGATTGATGCACTGGCGCCGAAGTTCTTCCATAGAATTTTATTATCGAGTCAACGCTATGCGTATATTCAACGAAAATTGATGCAAATCATTCAACGGACAATTCGTGCACTACAGTCGCAGGCGCGTAATTCAAGCTTCACGCCAATTGCGATTGAAGCAGGTTTTGGTCCGAATGAAGAAATTGCACCGCTTGAAATCAACTTGAAAAATGGTCAACAAATGCATATTAGAGGTCGAATTGATCGAATCGACACGATGAAAAAAGATGACCAGACATATTTGCGAGTAGTCGATTATAAATCGTCAGCTCGTGCGCTTGATTTGACCGAAGTGTACTATGGTTTATCACTGCAAATGCTAACGTATTTAGACGTCGCACTCGAGCATGCAGAAGATTGGCTCGGAGTCTACGCAAATCCTGCAGGCGTATTGTATATGTACGTCCACAATCCGATGTTGCGTTTAACGAAAGAATTGAACGAAGAGGCTGTGGAAAAAGAGTTATTGAAATCGTATAAAATGCAAGGCTATATACTAGAAGATGCAGACGTTGCGTTGGCAATGGATGAGCACATCGATAGTGAGTCATTGATTATTCCGGCACGCTTAAAGAAAGATGGCTCGTTTTATTCCAATTCAAAAGTCGTGCCACCTGAAGATATTAATATTCTACGTTCCTATGTCCGTAAGAAACATCAGCAAGCAGGCGACGGCATGTTGTCAGGGGATACGCGTGTCTATCCGTACCGTCTGAAAGACCATATGCCGTGCACGTTCTGTTCGTATCAGTCAATTTGTCAGTTCGATAGTACCGATCCGACACAACCGACACGGAACTATTCGGCCTATAAGCCGGAAGAGTCATTAGAAAAGATGAGGAAGGAGATCGATCCAGATGCGAATTCCAGATAAGCCGCCACATGAAACCTTTACGGACGATCAATGGAAAGCAATCCACGCGTCCGGTAAAGATATTCTCGTATCGGCTGCGGCAGGTTCAGGGAAAACGAAAGTCCTCATCACGCGGATGATCGAAAAAGTATTGAACACGGAACAGCCGATAGATGTCGATCAGCTACTCGTGGTGACGTTCACAAATGCGGCAGCGGCCGAAATGCGTCATCGCATGGCGAGTGCGCTTGAGGAAGCGATCGTACAAGATCCTTCTTCCGTGCATTTACGTAGACAGTTGAATCTGCTAAATAAAGCACAGATTTCCTCTTTGCACTCATTTTGTCTGCAAGTTGTTCGGCAGTATTCATATGTACTCGATATCGATCCTGGATTCCGTATTGCCGATGCAACCGAGGCCGCGATTTTACGTGATGACACGATTGCACTCGTTTTGGAGGATGCCTATAGTCAGCCAGATCCCGAAGCGATTTATCGTCTGAGTGATAGTTTCACCGCAGACCGGAATGATCAGGCGATCGAGACGTTAATTGATAAACTGTATGATTATTCCCGAGTGCATCCAAACCCATCGCAGTGGTTAGAGCTCATCCCACAGCAATATGAAATTGGAGAGGATGCGACGATTGACGGCTTGTCATTCATCGATTCGCTGAAAGTATCGATTCAACATACGCTTGAAGAAGCAAAAACGATCGCGCGTGATTTGCAGCGAGTGGCGGAAATGAATGATGGACCGCTACCATTGCTAGAAACTGCGAAAGCAGATGAAGTATGGATTGATGGTGCGCTTGATTATATGTTGCACGGCAAGTGGGAAGATGCCTTTGCGTATTTCCAGACGTTGAAGTGGGTGAAAGCGGGTACGATTCGTAAAGATTCATGTGACGAGGACTTGGCTACGCGTGGGAAGTCGATGCGAGATCAAGTGAAGAAAATCGTCACGGCATTAAAAGATACGTATTTTACTCGCACACCTGCAAGATTATTAGAAGAAATCCGTTTGATGGCACCACTTATGCACACACTCGTCGGTTTGGTAAAGGATTTTACGACGCGGTACCAAGCGCTCAAAGAAGAGCGCGGCTTAGTGGATTTCTCGGATCTTGAGCACTATGCATTACAGATTTTATCCGAAGAAGTAGACGGGAAGCGCGTTCCTTCAGATATTGCGAACGATTACCGAAATCGATTTGCGGAAGTATTGGTGGATGAGTATCAAGATACGAACTTCTTGCAGGAAGCAATTTTGCAGTTAGTGAAGCAAGGCGGAGAAACAGACGGCAATTTATTCATGGTAGGGGACGTCAAACAGTCGATTTATCGATTTCGTCTGGCAGAACCAGGCTTGTTTTTAGGGAAGTATGAGCGTTTTTCATCAGATGTAGAAGATCAAGGATTGAAAATCGACTTGAATGCCAACTTCAGAAGCCGTAAAGAAGTGCTCGATGCAACGAATTTTATTTTCAAGCAGATTATGGGGACACGTGTGGGAGAAATTGAGTATGACGACGCGGCCGCGCTAAAGTACGGTGCGCGATATCCCGAAAAAGACGTTTCAGCGGGACTAACCATTTTGTATGAGAATGAAGAAGAGGACATGTCAGAAGAGCAAGAGGCCCAGCAGGAGTTGAAGAAATCTCAAGTGGAAGCGCGCTGTATTGCGCAGAAGATCAAGGCATGGAAAGAAGAGCAAGCGCAAGTAGCAGATGCATTTAGTGGGAAGCAACGTCCGCTCGAATATAGCGATATTGTCATTCTCATGCGCTCGATGACGTGGTCGAGTGAAATTGCGGACGAACTAAAGGCCGCTGGGATACCTGTCCACGTTTCGTTATCCTCCGGTTATTTTGACGCCATTGAAGTGATGATCATGCTCAATACATTGCGTGTCATTGATAATCCATATCAGGATATTCCACTTGTGTCTGTACTGCGTGCGCCGTTTGTAGGGATGACCGAAAATGAACTAGCGCAAATTCGTCTCGTCAATCGGAATGTGACATTTTATGAAGCACTGCAAGTATTCATGCAGACAGGTGGTGCGGGAGTGAATCCTGCTACACAAGAAAAACTGCAACGCTTTTTCCTACTACTTGAAGACTGGCGGAATAGGGCGCGCCACGGTTCGTTATCGGAATTGATCTGGCAAGTGTATCAAGATACGCATTATTATGAAATGGTTGGAATTTTGCCGAACGGTAAACAGCGCCAAGCCAATTTACGTGCGTTACATGACCGAGCGATGGCCTATGAAAAGACGTCATTCCGTGGTTTGTTCCGTTTCCTTCGCTTTATCGATCGCATGCGTAAACGTGGGGATGATCTTGGGGAAGCACGGTTCATGAGCGAAAAGGAAAACGTTGTACGCATCATGACGATCCACTCATCTAAAGGGTTGGAGTTCCCGTACGTGTTTTTAGCGGGCATGGGACGTCCGTTCAATAAAATGGACTTCCATAACCCCTATTTATTTGATCAACATTTCGGACTCGCGGTCAAAGCGATTGATCCGGATAAACGTATTATGTTCACATCACTACCGTTTCTAGCGATCAAAGAGAAAAAGGAGTTAGAGATGCGGGCGGAAGAAATGCGCGTGCTCTACGTAGCGATGACGCGTGCTAAAGAGCATTTGGAATTGATTGCCTCCGTTAAAGATATTGAAAAGACGATGAACAAGTGGCAAGAAGCACAGTTATTGGATGAACATGAACCACTGCCGGAATATACCCGTTCACGGGCAACCGGTTATCTCGACTGGATCGGTCCAGCTGTTGCACGCCATATGGACTTTGGGAAGTTCGGTAAGACGACGGGTGGAGAACTGATGGATGATCCGTCATCATGGGAAGTAAATGCTTACCCGTTTTCTGCTTTCCATAGTACAAATGAAGTGGAGATAGAGGACTGGATACCTGTTGATCAAGAAGCGGCCGTGGCGGATCCGAAGTTGGTGGAAGAAGTGCGAAGTCGTTTTGACGCGCATTATCCGTTTGAATATGCGGTGGAGCTGTCTTCTAAACAATCGGTCAGTGAGTTGAAACGGATTGCGTTGCTAGAGTTCGAACGAGGAGATGCCGATCCATTTGAAGAAATGGAACCTGACGTCACAAAACGCATCGCGAATCTCCATGAACGACCGTCGTTTTTGCAGAAGCGTTCATTAACGAAAGCAGAAATCGGAACCGCGATGCATACGGTCATGCAACATCTGGATTTGAAAGTGGAACTAGATCAGGCGAGTGCAACGGAATTTGTGAAGCAACTTGAAAGACGTGAACTGCTGACGAAAGAAGAGGCGGCTGCGATTGATATTCAAGCGATTGTGGCATTTTTCCAAACGACACTCGGCAAACGAATGATGCAAGCCGATCAAGTGTTGCGTGAAACACCGTTCACCTATGCACTTCCTGCTGTTGAAGGAGAGTTCCAGTTGCTACAAGGTATTGCTGACTGTCTGTTCCATGAAGACGGCGAGTGGGTACTCGTTGATTATAAAACGGATGATATCAGTAAGTTTCATTCCGATCAGGCGATTGCAAAAGAAATGCAAGTCCGTTATGGCACGCAGTTGAATTTGTATAAAAACGTACTGGAATCCATTCTTTCAATTGAGATTAAAGAAATGTTGCTCTATTTATTCAGCGGAGCAAAAATTATTAGCTTACAGGAGGAATTCATTTGAAATTGACTCCTACACCTCTAACCGAACGGGTGGAAGCACTCGATTACTTGAGAGGAATTGCGTTACTCGGGATTTTGATTGCGAATATGCTTCATTTCCATTCGCCGTATGCGTATATGGATCCATATTCGTGGTTTACCGTTCCGCATGAGCAGTCGATGTTTCATTTTATCGATGTGTTTATAGAAGCTAGTTTCTATCCACTATTCGCCATGTTATTTGGCTATGGTGTGAATATGCAGTATGAAAAATCATTGAAAAACAATACACAGTTCGCACCATTCATGGCACGACGAATGGGGATTCTACTGATCTTTGGCGTGTTGCATGCGGTACTCATTTGGTCAGGTGACATTTTGTTTACGTATGCGCTCATGGGATTCATCATGATTGCGGTGATTCGAATTCCGAAGAAATGGTTACTGGCACTTTCGTTCGTTATTTATTTTGTGCCGACATTATTGTTATACAGTATTTTGGCACTTACTCGTAGTGCAACTTCATCAAATATGTTGGATGGATTTGAAGATGTTCAGCAAATCGAACGTGCGATTGCTGCTTATGCAAACGGTGCGTTCGGCGATATTTTCGCTTTCCGTTTGAATGAATTTTTCACGTTTGAAATCATCGGGTCGATCACAGCGGTCTTTATCATTCTGCCATTGATCATGTTCGGTGCAGCGTTATCGAAATTCAAGATTATTGAGCGTATGTATGCGTTGAAAGGAAAGTTGCTATTCGCGATGCTAGTATTCATTCCGATTGGCGTTGTATTGAAGAACATCCCGAGTTGGGACGATCCGAAATTCGAAAATATCTTACTCGTTCAATCCATATTTGGTGGACCAATTTTGACGCTTGGATATGGGGCATTATTTTTATTACTGTTTCAAATTCCATTTTTAAAGAATATTACGCAACCTTTTGCAAATGTTGGTAGAATGGCATTTACAACGTATATTATGCAGTCGGTGTTTGCGACGATGATATTTTATTCATATGGAGTAGGTCTGTATGGTAAAGTAGATATAGTGACCGGCACGTGGCTGGCAATCGGAATTTTTGCGATTCAGCTTATTGTAGCGCAGGTTTGGTTGACGAAATTCCGAATGGGGCCGCTTGAAGCTGTGTGGCGGAAGTGGTCGTACGGAAAGAATTTCGTCGTGAAAGAGGAAAAAAAGTAGATTTTGTCGTACCATAGGAGTATGTGAATTCACATGGAAAGGGTTGGGTATTGAAATGAAATTATTGTCATTCCGTTACGAAGGACAGACTTTATTCGGACCAAAAGTTAAACGCGAGGAAGCTGTATGGGATCTAATCGCAATGGCTGAAGCGTTGGAACAAACTGATTTCCCCAAAACGATGATCGAAGGCGTTTCCCACGGTATGGATTTTGTAGAGGAAGTTCGTAAATTGGTAGAGAAAACGGAAGCTGAAGGAAACGTAGAGCAGTTTAAACATGCGTTCACTGACATCGAATGGTTATCTCCCATTCCACGCACACCGAAAAACGTGTTATGCGTTGGAAAGAACTACCTCGATCATGCAGAGGAACTTGGATCGAAAGCACCTGAGAAATTGATGCTATTCACCAAGTCCCCAACAGCCATCGCAGGGGACGAGCAAACGTTATCGATCCATAGTGAAGTGACGGATTCATTGGATTATGAAGGAGAATTGGCTGTCGTAATTAGCAAGACAGGCAAAAATATTCCAAAGCAACTGGCATATGATTACGTATTTGGTTACACAATTGGTAATGATATTACAGCACGCAATATCCAGACAGAACACAAACAGTTCTTCTTAGGTAAAAGTTTAGACGACTCTTGTCCGATGGGGCCTTATGTGGTGACGAAGGACGAAATTCCAAATCCGCAAAATTTATCCGTCGTCACAAAAGTGAATGATGATGTACGCCAAAACGGTAATACGTCCAACATGATTTTCAAAATCGATGACTTGATCGCGGAAATCTCTAAGTACGTCACATTGGAGCCGGGTGATGTCATCTTAACAGGTACGCCAGCTGGTGTTGGTAAAGGTATGACACCACCAACGTATTTGAAAAAAGGCGATACAGTCAAAGTTTCCATTGAAGGAATCGGCACACTAGTTAACCGTTTCGAATGATACGTAGGTCTATGAAATAAGCAACAGAATAGTCGTAGTTTGAAAGATATGGTAGAATATCAATCGACTATACTAATAATGAGGTGGAAGTAATGGGATTTTTAACTGATACAACCCATATGCATATTTTTACATGGGTAGTAGGAATTGTACTATTTTTAGTAGCAGCCAGTATGGCAACAGGAACAAAAGGAAAAAAGATTACACATATGATTTTGCGTCTGTTCTATGTATTGATCATTATCTCAGGAGCTGCGTTATTCTTTAAGCATATGAGCATTGATTCCATGCTGTATGGTATCAAATTTGTCCTGGGTATTCTGACAATCGGATTTATGGAAATGGTTTTAGTTCGCGGAAATAAAGGGAAGAATACAGGTCTTATGTGGATTCTCTTCATCGTCGCGCTACTTGCTACGCTGTTCATAGGTTTCAAATTGCCAATGGGCTTCAACTTTTTCGCATAATCACTACTGACTACTAAAGGAGATGAGCAAATGGCAACACAGGTCGGCTGGATATTTTTACTTGTAATCCTGGTACTGATGGGACTGTTTGCCGTCTCCGTTGTAGTCAGTGCGCGTAAACAGCGGGATCTCAAACTTTTAACTGAAGAAGATCGCGAATAATTATGCTTCGGCAGTAGAGATTTTTCTCTACTGCTTTTTTTATTGACATGAGCGTCATACTTTCACAAGATTGTCTTATTTATAGAACGCCTCCATGGATTTCACAAGAAAGAATGGCATGGCTTGCTACCGTTTGATAAACTAAAAGAAGAGTTTGTATGAGGAGGATTTACTAAAGTGAAACGAATAATCGGACTACTGGCAACTTGTATGCTTGCCCTATCGATAGCACCATCCGCTTTTGCAGATACCGATCGATCTTTCAGCGATGAAAGTATCTATGATTTACTTGTCGACCGTTTCAATAATGGGATTGAATCTAATGATTTCGATGCCGACGCAAAAAATCCAGCAATTTTTAACGGTGGCGACTTCGCTGGAATCAGCAATCGATTGCAACACTTGATCGATATGCACTTTACCATGATCTCTGTCGGACCGGTTTTCAAAACGGCTTCGTATGATGGCAATGAAGTATTAGATTACGATGAGATTGAGCCGCACTTCGGAACAGCGGAAGAATTCACTGCATTAATTGAAGAAATGCATGCGAACGATTTGAAGATCATGGCAGATTTCCCTTTAGTAGGTGAAGTAAGCAATCCGGCTGTACAGCAGGAACTGCTAGAATCCGCTGTACAATTTGTTTCTGATTATGAATTGGACGGGCTTCGTCTGACACTACTGGATCAGGCGGATACGGGGTTCCTAAACGATATGATTGAAGCAGTGAAGGAAGCCAATGCTGGTCTATACGTCATTACAAATGAACAGAGCGATGCATCATTTGACAGTATGCCGGCTGAAGAACGAAGTGCAGCGATCCAAGAATCGTTTGTGCAAGTAGACCCGGATACGTCTTCATTAAACCAGTTTAGCAATGAAGATACAGGGAAATTACTACAGTTCGATGATTTAACAGGACCACGTTTTACATATAAAATGGTAGAGCTTCGTCAATTCCCACCGACACGTTGGAAAGTAGCGACGGTTGCACAATTCATGCTCCCAGGCGTTCCGTTAGTACCTTATGCGACAGAAATAGCAGTGAATGGAAAAGAAGCACCGGAATCCCATCCGTTCTTTAACTTTAAGACGGATATGGAGTTACACGATTGGATTGGAGATTTGAACACTCTTCGCAATGATTCGGAAACGCTTCGTACAGGTGATTTCAAACTCTTGCATAATGAAGATGGCTTTGTCGTGTTTGAACGTTCTTCTGACGAGGAGACATGGATTATTGCGCTCAATAATACGTCGGAAGTGCAGAAGTTCGAGCTAGATCCTGCAGTATTTGGAGATAAAAAGAAGTTTCGCGGTGTGCTAGGTCAGGATTTGATCAAAATGACGAAGGATAACAAATATCCATTAGTACTTGAGCGTGAGCTAGCGGAGATTTATATCGTTGAGGAGGATAAGGGCTTCAATACACCTTATCTGATTGCTTCTATTCTGGTCGTTATTCTATTTGGCTTATTTTTGTATATGGTTATACGGAAGGGCAAGCAGAGTCGGACTGAGGAAGCTGTTGGAGAGAAGAAGTAAGGGGTAAGGAACCGTTGAACGACCGTTCCGGGCGGACGCTTTCCTGCACTTGCAATCAACTAAGCTAGCACAGTAAACTTCATGCGGTACTTCATAAAGAAGAAAACCCAAGATAAGTTCCTGATCTGGAATTCATCTTGGGTTCTAGACAGTCTGCAGTTTATGCGGGCTGTTTTTTTATTCGCTTTTTGTGTTGTTAAGGAAGAATAGAGCGATAGTTCCGGGGCCGGCGTGTGAGCCGATGACGGAGCCTATTTGGTGAATTTCGATGGCTTTTGGTTGGATGACTTCTTGGATCATTTCTTGGAACTCTTTGGCGGTGGATAGGTCGTCGCCATGGCTGATCGCGATGGTTTGTTCTTGTAGATTGCTGCCGCGTTCTTCCATCATTTCGATCATGCGCCGTAAGACCTTTTTGCGTCCGCGGTGTTTTTCGATGGGGACGAGTTTACCGTCTTCTACGTGAAGTAGCGGTTTGATGTTGAGCAGTCCTCCAAAGAACGCACTTGCTTTGGATACACGCCCGCCTTTGGCTAAGTAGTCTAAGTCTTCTACTGTAAAGAGATGTTCCATATGGGTGGCCATTGTGCGAATTTCTTGTTCGATCTCTCGCATACCGATGCCTTCATTACGTAGGCGTACAGCTTCTTTAACGAGTAGACCGTAGCCGAGTGAAGCACAGTGCGTATCGATGACCGCTAAGTTCATAGAAGGGTTGTCTTCTTTTACTTGGTCGCTCGTCATGACTGCCGTTTGGTACGTTCCTGATAATTGGGAAGAGAAGGCGATATAGATGCCGTCTTCATCCGATGCTGCAAGGTCTTTCCAAGCGGTCATCATTTGATCGGGTGAAGCTTGGGAAGTTTTTGGTTGCTGTCCTTGACGGATCGCATCAAACACTTCCTTTGAGTTGATCTCGACAATGTCTTCGTATTCTTTGCCGTCTAGAAGAACGCTTAATGGGAATAGTTCAACTTCGTTTTCTGTAAAGAAGTTTAGTGGTAAATCGCATGCGCTATCCGCAAAAATCTTCATTTCTTTTCCCCCTTATACGACGATGTTTTTCTGTAAGGATAATCGTTCTTCCAGTATACGTGAAATTCCGTCTTCATTGTTCGTGTCGGTTATTTCGTCCGCGATGGATTTTAAACGGTCGATGGCATTTCCCATCGCGACACCTGTACCTGCATAGTCAATCATCTCGAGGTCGTTGTCTTCATCTCCAAATGCTATGATCCGATCTTGCGGCACATTCATCCATTTCGAAACTGCATCAATGCCTACTGCTTTATTGAGGCCGTGACGAACTATTTCTATAATATTAAATGGCGCTCCCCAACGGCGGTGATCGATGACTTCTGCATGCAAATCTTCTAGATGCTGTCGAATCGGATTAACTGTTACTGAATCGGCTTGGATTAACAAGCTAGTTGGGTCGGTTTTTAATGAATTCCGAATGTCACCCGCTGTGATGAGCGGATTGCCGAAGTTTAAAATCTCCAAAAATCGCTCATCATGATAGTGGGTATACACATCATCTTTCACTTCTGCGATGATATTTTCGACTGAGAAATTCTGCATGGCATCTACTACTTCATTGACGATTGGCAATGCAATCGTTTCGTGAATTGTTTGCCATGAACGGTCGGTAGGGTGGTGGACAAAAGCTCCGTTAAAGTTGACGATTGGTGTCGTCAAACCAAGCTGTTGGTAATATACTTCACTAGCTCGGTAAGGTCGTCCAGTCGCAATCATGACATGATGTCCTTGTGACACAGCTGTGCGAAGTGTCTGTTCTGTTTTGGCTGAAATCACTTTTTCATCCGTTAATAATGTTCCATCTAAGTCTACTACTATCAAATGTGGTTTCAAGAAATCCTCTCCTATTACTGCTTTTACTATCAGAGTGTTATGTCTTTATAGTTTATCGTTAACCGTGTAAGTAAGTCAAAAGAATGAGCAATAAGGCGAAGGTTTTGTCTTATTTGGTATATGTTGTTATTCTAACATAACAGTAAATGATTGTAGGAAAAGAGGAAACGTCATGATTATTCGTTCAGAAAAATGGCAAGAGATCCCGGTACTTCACATCGTAGAAGAGTCAAAAGAGAAAGAACATATTCCTGTTGTACTATTTTTTCATGGATTCACTAGTGCGAAAGAACATAATTTACATTACGCATATAATCTAGCGAAACAAGGAATTCGAGTACTATTACCTGAAGCAAAACTGCACGGTGAACGCTCGGAATCAGTAGATGAATTTCAATTAGCATTAAGTTTTTGGGATATCGTATTGACTTCTATTAAAGAAGCAGATGTTTTACATGATGAACTATATGAAAAACAATTGATCGGTGATGATACACCCATTGGCATGGGGGGCACTTCAATGGGTGGAATCACGACATTCGGCTGTCTGGCGAATTACGATTGGATCGACGCAGCTTCCGTCATGATGGGCTCACCTGCATTCACGCGCCTAGCCAAAGGACAAATTTCTTACGCAGAGCGTGGCGGTAAGGAGATTCCCGTGTCTCAAGAAGAACGCGAGCAACTATTCGCAGCCCTTGACCAAGTGGATCTATCGCAAAATCCAGGCAGACTGCATCAGCGTCCACTCTTCATGTGGCACGGGGAACAAGATACGATGGTGCCGTTCGCGTTGACGAAAGAGTTTTACGAAGAAATACAAGAGGATTATGAAGATCAGCCGGAGCTATTGAAATGGATGCCTAATGAACAGGCGGGGCACGCTGTTTCACGTCCAGGGATGCTGGCAGCAGTCGATTGGCTTGCACTGCATTTGCGTGCAAGGTAGTATGTTGGTAAGATAAGATTACTACACAGCAGAGAGGAGCATTTCGATGAACACAGAAGAAGAGATCAAACAGTATTTATTTGGTGCATTGGAAAACGTCATCGACCCTGAATTGGGTATTGATATCGTCAATCTTGGATTGGTGTACAATGCGGAGTTGCTTGACGAAGGAGTCGCAAAAATTACAATGACCCTGACGTCAATGGGTTGCCCAATGGGTCCACAGATTGTAGCGAATATTGAGCAGGAGCTAATGGAACTTCCAGAGGTGAAGGATACAGTGGTAGATATCATTTGGAATCCACCATGGTCCCGCGAAAAGATGTCACGTTATGCCAAGATTGCCCTAGGCGTACGTTAATTTATCATACAAACCACATCGTTTTAATACGGTGTGGTTTTTTTAATGGAAAGGGTCGGCTGTTGGGCGGTTGGGCTGTTGGGATAGGGATTGGCGCTTCGGAGGGGACGCTTTTGAGGGCTCGCGGTGAGCCAACCAGGTCGCGAGCTCCCTATTGGTTGTCTCACCTGTCGAGCTGATCCTCTAGGAGTCGCCCCTCCTACGCGCCAATCCCTTACAAGTTGAGTGGGTGACACTTTCTGTTATTCAGTGAAAGTTGGCTTGTAATCGTTTTATAACTTGGACTCTTTAAACTTGAACTAATGGAACCACAACAATGGCTCACTTCCTATCTGCAGTATGTAATTTTGTTACCTTAACTGTAACATGGTGTGGTTTTTCAAGTGGAACGGGACGGCTGACGGGCTGTTGGGATGGGGATTGGCGCTTCAGAGGGGACGCGTTTGAGGGCTCGCGGTGAGCCAACCAGGTCGCGAGCTCCCTATTGGTTGTCTCACCTGTCGAGCTGATCCTCTAGGAGTCGCCCCTCCTACGCGCCAATCCTTTACAATCTGAGTGGGTGATATTTTTCTGTTATTCAGTGAAATTTGGCTTGTAATCGTTTTGTAAATTGACTATCTTTTAACTTGAACTAATAGAAACTACAACAATCATTCACTTCCTATCTGCAGTATGTAATCTTGTTATCTTAACTTTGTATCTAGGATTGCAACGGAAGCTGGTGGCGACTCCTGGAGGATCAGCGAAAGCCGTAGCGAAGGACGGCTTTTGCGAGTAAAAGCGAAGCGTTAGGAGCATGCACTTTTGTAGGCTGCTTTTGAGCAAGGCCACGCCCTCAGGAAAGCGTCCACCAGCTGGAGTTGTAATCCCATTATGGTCAGTAATTATCCTTAGCAAATATCTGCAACTTCTATAACAATATATAGATTTAAAAAAGGAAATGCAGGATTTTGTCGAATAGGAATAGGGTAGCGTCAAACAGAATGTTCTAGGGGGAATGGGAAATGTCAGTTAAAACAGCAGACCTTTGCGATGACTTCATCGACGAACTGCAAGTATGCACAGTAGAGTTTAAATCCTACGGAAAGCACAAAAGATTCTCGGGGCCGATCTCGACAGTGAAAGTCTTTGAAGACAACGTACTCGTCAAAGAAGCACTGCAAACGATTCCACAAGGCCATGTATTGGTTGTAGACGGTGGAGGATCAAAGCGCTGCGCACTCATGGGGGACATGCTCGGCGAAATCGCACAAGACCGTAAACTTGCGGGCGTCATTATCTATGGCTGTGCACGCGACACAGCGGATCTTGGCACGCAGGAAATCGGTGTCATGGCGATCGGTAGCATGCCGGTCAAAAGTATCAAACGTGGCGAAGGACAAAAAGACGAGGTGCTTCATTTCGGAAATGTGGAATGGACACCAGGCCACTATGTCTACGCAGACGAAGATGGGGTAGTCGTTGCGCCTCGCCAACTAGTGTAATACACGTCGCTCGCATAATTGCGAGCGGCTTTTTCTATCTAAAAATAGTTGGCTAATTCGAGTGTTAATCTTTTACTTTACCCAAAAGATATACTATAATTTAATTAATCAAAGATAGTCAAAGTCAAATAAATGAAAGGCGGATGTATATGCGCATGGATGGAATGCAAGAAGATCAGCGTTCACCATTAGAGCAATTCGGTCGTAATCTTGTGGAAGAAGTGAAAAACGGGAAAATGGATCCGGTTATTGGCCGGGATGAAGAAATTCGAAATGTCATCCGAATACTATCAAGAAAAACAAAAAATAATCCAGTTCTCATCGGGGAGCCGGGAGTCGGTAAAACTGCGATTGTGGAAGGTTTGGCACAGCGTATTGTAAAAGGTGACGTGCCGGAAGGGTTGAAAGACCGCCAAATTTTCGAACTGGATATGAGTGCGCTGATTGCGGGTGCAAAGTATCGTGGAGAGTTTGAAGAGCGTCTGAAAGGTGTTTTGAAACAAGTAAAAGATAGCGATGGTGAAATCATCATGTTCATTGATGAGATTCATACGATCGTTGGAGCTGGGAAAACAGAAGGTGCGATGGACGCAGGGAATATGTTGAAGCCGATGTTGGCGCGCGGTGAATTGTACTGTATTGGTGCGACTACACTCGATGAGTACCGAATGTATATCGAAAAAGATGCGGCACTGGAAAGACGATTCCAGCAAGTGATGGTACGTGAGCCGTCTGTTGAAGATACGGTGTCGATTTTGCGTGGATTAAAAGAACGCTTTGAATTGCACCACGGTGTGCGTATTCATGACCGTGCAATTGTTGCGGCCGCAACTTTATCAGATCGATATTTAACGGAACGCTTCATGCCGGACAAAGCAATCGATTTAATTGATGAAGCGAGCGCCATGATTCGTACGGAAATCGATTCGATGCCATCTGAATTGGATGCGGTGACTCGTAGAATTATGCAACTCGAGATTGAAGAGCAAGCATTGCGTAAAGAGAAAGATACGATGAGTCAGTCGCGTCTACAGACTTTGCGAGAAGAGCTACAAGACTTGAAAGATTCTTCACAAGGTATGCGAGAACAGTGGGATCAAGAAAAAGCGGCATTGAAAACGATTCAAAGCACACGTGAAGAGCTGGATCGCTACCGTAGAGAACTTGAGGAAGCGCAAGGCAGTTTTGATTTGAATAAAGCTGCTGAATTACAGTATGGTAAAATTCCAGCATTGGAAAAAGAATTGAAAGCATTGGAAAGTCCATTAGAAGGAACAAAAGATTTACGTCTTTTACGTGAAGAAGTGACGGAAGAAGAGATTGCTTCCATCGTGGCTCGCTGGACAGGTATTCCGGTAACAAAACTGGTTGAAGGAGAGCGTGAGAAGTTATTGCGTTTGCATGAAACATTGAAAGAACGCGTCATTGGACAAGACAATGCAGTCCAACTCGTCACAGAAGCTGTCTGGCGTGCGCGTGCTGGGATTCAAGATCCGAACAAGCCTATTGGATCGTTCCTATTCCTTGGGCCGACTGGCGTAGGGAAGACAGAGCTTGCGAAAACATTGGCTGCGACGTTATTTGATTCGGAAGACCACTTTGTACGAATCGATATGTCCGAGTATATGGAGAAACACAGTGTGTCACGTCTAGTCGGTGCACCTCCAGGATACATCGGTTATGAAGAAGGCGGTCAGTTAACGGAAGCGGTACGACGGAATCCATATGCTGTTGTATTATTGGATGAAATTGAAAAAGCGCATCCTGATGTAGCGAATATTTTACTGCAAATTTTAGATGATGGTCGCATTACAGATAGTCAAGGACGTTTAGTCAACTTTACGAACACTGTCATCATCATGACATCGAATATCGGGTCGGCTTATTTACTTGAAAATGAGTTAGACGATTCAGAGCATGCCAAAGAAGATTTGATCATGGCCGCACTTCGTAGTCATTTCAAACCGGAGTTATTGAACCGAATGGATGATATCATTATCTTCCACTCATTAACTACTGATTCATTTAAAGCAATCACTGACAAGATGCTTGGTGATTTGGTTGAGCGTCTGGAAGAGCAAGATGTAGTGTTGGTCTATGACGACGACGTACTCGACTGGATTGTTCGAGAAGGGGCAGATGCGGACTTCGGTGCGCGGCCATTGAAACGATTTATTCAGCGACATGTGGAAACGAAAGTTGCGAAAGAGGTTATACGAGGCGGTCTTGTGGAAGGACAGCAAATCAAGCTCTCTATGCAAGAAGGAGAATTGGTTGTGGAAGTTATTCGATAAGATCAAAATAAAAAGCGTAGGAACTGTTGAACAGTTCTTACGCTTTTTGGTCGTAAATCAAACGTCTGCTGGTGATTCGTCTGGAATGATTGTAGTAATAATCAATACAAGGATAGCCAAAACGATTGAGACGGTAACGCCCGCCATGAAGTCAAATGCATTGCCCCCAATGGAGCCGGCAACATAGTTTAACATAGCTACTAAGAGGAACGACCAAACAAATGTCATAATATAGTGCATGATTTTCACCTCGACTAGTCTATTTCATAGTACATCATACCATAGTAAGCTAAAACGTTGAAATGAAATTATACATTATATTTGACGGAAACGTGTCCTCGTCTTGAAAAAACCTATTTTTTCTTCTATAATTACTACCAGGTACTAATATTAGATGATAAGGAACGGGGTAGATGAGATGAGAGCTGGACTTTTAGGGATGGGGAAATATGTTCCACCAACTGTTTTAACAAACCATGATTTAGAAAAACGTTTAGATACATCAGACGAATGGATTCGCACGCGTACGGGAATAGAAGAGCGTCGAATTGCAGAAGATACTATTGATACATCGGACATGGCGTTTGAAGCAGCAAAAGACGCATTACAGTCAGCAGATATTCGTGCCGATCAAATCGGTCTCATCTTGGTAGCTACGGTTACGCCAGATAATATTTTCCCGTCTGTCGCAACGATGATCCAAGAACGTCTAGGTGCTAAAAATGCAGCGGCGATGGATATTTCTGCAGCATGTGCAGGCTTCATCTACGGTATAGTAACAGCAAAGCAATTTGTTGAATCAGGCACATATGATTATGTTCTTGTAGTAGGCGTGGAAAAGTTATCGAAAATCGTTGACTGGGAAGACCGTAACACAGCGGTCTTGTTCGGTGACGGTGCAGGCGCAACAGTCGTTGGTAAAGTGAGTGAAGGAAGAGGAATACTGTCATTTGAATTGGGAGCAGACGGCTCGGGCGGAAAACATCTCCACCACAATCAATATTTACAAATGAATGGCCGTGAAGTATTCAAATTTGCGGTACGTCAAATGGGGGAGACAGCAGTTAGTGTTGCGGAAAAAGCCGGTTTGAAGACAGATGAAGTAGACTACCTTATTCCTCACCAAGCGAATATTCGTATTATGGAAGCATCCCGTGAACGCTTAGGCTTGCCAGTTGAGAAAATGTCTAAAACCGTTCATAAGTACGGTAATACATCGGCTGCATCTATACCGATTTCATTGACAGACGATTTAGCTGAAGGTCGTGTGAAAGACGATGATGTGATTGTTTTGGTAGGATTTGGCGGCGGCTTGACATGGGGCGGCTTATGTATAAAATGGGGTAAGTAAATAACCTGGAAAATAAAAGCTGATAATAGAAAGGAAGTTTGAAATTGGAAAAACGACGTGTAGTAGTAACGGGTATAGGTGGAATTTCTCCGGTAGGTAACTCAGCTGAAGAGTCATGGGAAGCAGTGTTAGCAGGAAAATCGGGTATTGACGTCATGACAAGACTGGATCAAGAGAAATTTCCAGTCAGTGTAATGGCAGAAGTTAAAGGTTTTGATATCGAAGAATACGTGTCACGTAAAGATGCTCGTAAAATGGACCGGTTCACGCACTATGCAGTCGCATCCGCGATGATGGCAATGAAAGATGCGAACTTGGAACTAGAAGGTGACCTAGCGCTTCGTACAGGCGTTTGGATCGGTTCTGGGATCGGTGGAATGGAGTCACATGAGACACAATTCAATACTTTCCTTGAAAAAGGCTATCGACGTGTCAGTCCGTTTTTCGTTCCCATGATGATTCCGGATATGGCTGCAGGACAAGTCTCCATTTTCACAGGTGCTAAAGGAATCAACTCTTGTTCTGTGACAGCTTGTGCATCAGGTACCAACTCTATCGGAGATGCATTTGAAGTAATTCTGCGTGGAGATGCAGACGTTATGATCACAGGTGGAACTGAAGCACCCATCACGTCACTTGCAGTAGCGGGCTTCATCGCAAGCACAGCATTATCTTTAAATGATGATCCTACAAAAGCTTCCCGTCCGTTCGATAAAAATCGTGATGGTTTTGTAATGGGTGAAGGTGCAGGAATTATGATATTGGAAGAATACGAGCATGCGGTTGCGCGTGGCGCGAAGATCTATGCAGAAATCGTTGGCTACGGCTCCACTGGAGATGCGCACCATATTACAGCGCCAGCGCCAGGCGGAGAAGGTGGCGCGCGTGCGATGCAACAAGCATTAGCAAAAGCGGGTGTTGAACCTACGCAAGTGGATTATATTAATGCGCACGGCACGAGCACACCGTATAATGATTTATTTGAGACAATGGCAGCGAAGGCCGTGTTTGGTGATCATGCATATAAGTTGGCGATGAGTTCAACTAAGTCAATGACGGGTCATTTGCTTGGTGCAGCTGGCGGTATTGAAGCGATCTTCACTGTCAAGGCGTTGCAGGAAGGGATTTTACCTCCTACGATGAATTATGAGACACCGGATCCAGAGTGTGATTTGGATTACGTAGTGAATGAGGCGCGCAAGGCGGATATTACGTATGCTATGAGTAACTCTCTTGGCTTTGGCGGACATAATGCTTCGTTGGTGTTTAAGAAGATATAAAGTTGGACGGGAAGAGTCTTTGAGACTTCTTTCCGTTTTTTTAATGGAAGAAATTCAGGGTCAAAGGCCATGGCCAAGGTGTATAGCGCCGTTGACCGACGTTCCAGGCGGACGCTTTCCCATGGGCCCGCGGTGAGCCAACTAGGTCGCAAGCTCCCTATAGTTATCTCACCTGATCGGGCTGAACCATCGGGAGTCGCCTTGCACTTACGGTCAACTAGTGTGTTGTTCTATCAAGTGAACATCGGAGCGTTAAAAAACTTAAAGCCAAAACCCGAACCAAATAAAATCAATTTACAATAAAAGAGACTGAAGACATGCTCCTTGGTTCGGGAGATGTTTTCAGTCTTTTTTGGTTATGACTTTTAGGACTCGTCTAATTACACCTAGTCTGAACATAGAATGAATGAAAAGGGTAAAGGACGAGATGTCTGTGACGCGATTTTTAGTATTTGTTTGTAGTTATTGTGTGATTGTCGTGACGTTGGCTAATTTGTTATTTTACTTGAACTATTCCGCGCTTGGTTATAATTACCGACAGATTTTAATTTTTATATTGCAGTCGACGGATTTTATGATGTTGGTAGCAGCGATTATTTTATTGCTACTTACCGTGTACGTCCCAAGCCCATCGCGGCCTCCATCTTTTTGAGTGTGGTGGAAGCGATGGTGTTTGCTTTTTCAGCTCCTTGGTCGAGGATTGCATCGAGTTCAGGAGAGTTGATTAATTCGTGATAACGTTTTTGGATTCCAGCTAAGTGTTCGTTAATCGCATCAGCGACACCCGCTTTAAATGCTCCGTAGCCTTGGCCTTCGTATTTTGCTTCTAATTTTTCTATGGATAAACCACTCAATGAAGATTCGATAATTAATAAATTAGAAACACCTGGTTTGTTTTCTACATCAAATTTCACGATACCTTCTGAATCGGTTACTGCACTTTTAATTTTCTTTTCAATTTCTTTTGGTGTGTCTAAAATCGTAATCGTCGCTTTTTTATTTGGATCAGATTTACTCATCTTTTTCAGTGGATCTTGTAAAGATTTTATCCGAGCTCCATTTTTAGGAATACGAACGGTTGGAATGGTCAATACTTTTCCATAACGGCTATTGAAACGCTCTGCTAGATCTCTAGTTAGCTCTAAATGTTGCTTCTGATCTTCCCCGACAGGCACGATATCCGTGTTATACAATAAAATGTCCGCAGCCATTAATGGAGGGTAGGTAAGAAGTGCGGCAGAGACACCTTCTGCTCCATCTGATTTGTCTTTAAACTGTGTCATACGCTCGAGTTCGCCAATGTACGAAATGCATTGCATGATCCATCCAGCCTGTGCATGAGCTGGAACTTCTGATTGGATAAACAATGTGGATTTATTTGGATCAATTCCACTTGCGATATACGTTGCGGCTAATGAACGAATCGCTTGTTTTAAGTCATCAGGATTTTGTTGTACTGTGATTGCGTGCTGATCTACGATACAAAAAATACACTCCTCGTCGTTTTGTAGTTCAACGAATTGACGAAATGCGCCAATGTAGTTTCCTAATGTGATGACACCTGTTGGTTGTACGCCTGAAAAAATGGTTTTCATAATCATGTATCCTCCTTTTAATTGTCGACTGGAACGAAACAGTCTGAATCGTACGTGAAAAAAGGCATAAAAAAAACATCAGTCATCCCCTAGACATAGGGACGATTGATGAAAGGTAACCGTGGTACCACCCGAATTGCTACTAAGTAGCCGCTCAATTCCCGTAACGTGGGAAGACGTGATGGAGTACTCTCTTCATCCATCAAGCTCAGGAGCCCATTCTTTTTGTGCAGTTTTACTTGTTTTCACCTTATACAAGCTCTCTACAAAAACTATCACAAAAATACTTTTTCCTTCAATGCCATTCACTTATTGCTTAAGATTATATCGATACCTTAAAAAAAATGCAACTTTGATTAGATGAAATGAAAAAGATTTGTACAACATGAAACCTTTCAGTACACCTGTACGTACTATACAGTGAGGGAATAATTAGCAGAAGTATTTTCTAAATGAGAATACATGTATTTACAAATGAGATGTTTAAAACAATTCTACCCTGGGTATAAAAGGAGAAGATGTTCATTTATCGCAGAAAACTGCATGATTCTCTACTGAAATGTTGAAAAATAAGAAATTGTGAATTCCGTAAAAGTTTTTTCGAAAAACTATATTAATTGAGAATGATTATGTGTATAATGAACAGTATAGACATTAATTATAATAATTCTAAAGTGAACTACACGAATTGCAAATATACCAAATCTAATGAGCGTAAGCCGTGGGAAAGGACGTGTCAATAAATGGGTGTCACACTTTATACATCGCCTAGTTGTACATCTTGTAGAAAAGCAAAAGCATGGTTGGAGGAACATGAGATTCCGTATACAGAGCGTAATATCTTCTCTGAACCATTAAATATTCAAGAGATCAAACAAATTCTTCGCATGACAGAAGATGGTACTGACGAAATTATTTCAACACGATCCAAGATTTTTCAAAAGCTAAATGTTGACGTGGAAAGTCTTCCACTTCAAAGACTATATGAATTGATACAAGAACATCCAGGTCTTTTAAGAAGACCAATCATTCTAGATGAAAAAAGACTCCAAGTAGGGTATAATGAAGATGAGATTCGTCGTTTCCTACCGAGAAAAGTTAGAGCCTATCAGCTGCTCGAAGCGCGGCGAATGGTAAACTAATCTTAATAACAAAAGCTGATAGGGATGACACGGGATACAATTGTGCCTATCAGCTTTTTTGAATTGATATTCCCTTGTATTCCTCTAGATGAGCCACTTCAATGCAAACATTAGTAAAATGAAATACAATTAACCCTTACGAAAACGTCGAAGTCGACATATAGTAGTAATAAGCATTGCAAGTGTGTATTAGTATATGACAGGGGAGGGCCTGTTCTACAGAAGGGAGAGATAAGGGATGGAAATAGAGCGCATTAATGAAAACACGGTAAAGTTTAATTTATCCTATGGAGATATTGAAGCCCGTGGTTTTAGTAAAGAAGACGTCTGGTATAACCGCGACAAAAGCGAAGAGCTCTTTTGGGATATGATGGATGAACTTGGTGATGATACGGAATTTGAAGTGGAAGGACCACTTTGGATTCAAGTCAACGCTATGAATGAAGGCATTGAAGTGATTGTAACGCGCGCACATCTTCCGAAGAACGCAGAATCATCACAGTTTCCTTTTGGAATTGAAGATCCAGAAGAATTATTCGACCCAATTTTCGATGCGATTACTGAGTCTGAAGAGGAAAGTGAAGAAGAGTTGCAAGTTACAGATAGATTATTTGTTTTCAATGAGTTTGACCAGATTATACCATTAGCTAAGAAGATGATGTCACTAGAAGACGAATTTGATTCGCAACTATATGCATTCGAGGATCGTTATTATCTCAACTTACGCTTCGACTATTCTCAAATTGAGAAAAAACGTGCGAAGGACATTGCCAGCATGGTAACAGAATACGGTGCAGTGTCTAAGATGTCTATTCATCGTATAGATGAGTACGGCAAGGAAGTCATGGGATCTGACGTATTTGAACAAGTAACTAAATATTTCTCATAATACTCTAAAAGGCTACCAGTATCTTGGTAGCCTTTTTTGTGTTGCCAACTAACGCTAGCTTTTTGTTTGGTAGTAAGTGGGGCTAGGTCAAGTACTTGTCGGGTTACGTTTCTGTAAAGCAGGTGTAATAAGCGGCATGGGGTTGTGGTTCTTGCAAGTGCTTTTCTTTTTCCTGTTCAATTAAGAGGTTGTGGTTTAGCTGGCAGTCTAAGTGGCAAATTCATTGTCGCCACTACGGCGCTGGTGGATGGCTTTCGCGAGGAGCCACAGACAGGAAAGTGCGCCTGTCTCTGTCTCCTCGCTACGCCTACCACAGCAGTCGCCTTCGTTGCATCGTGTGTGGGGTGGTTCGTAGACTTATTTCGCAAGCAATACATACTAGATATCATGATGTAGCTAATATTTTTTCCTATTAGAACTACAACCAAAATAAATACCACTCAGTAGCGCAGGCACAACTGCGGGGTAGGCCGTGGCCAGGAGACAACTGGCGGCACTTTGCCAGCTGGCTCTTGGCTGTAGGCAATCCCCCACGTGCCTGCGCGGGTCTAGAAAGCGAACACTGAGAGATTTCTAGACCCAACAGCTTGTCGAGCAACGCCTCCTACCAAAAGTGGCAGAGACCCGCAACCACATATTCACTCCGCCAACCGCGCTTGCAGGCTGGGTAAGGTTTGCAATTTATCATTCTTAGAACCACAACCAAAATACATACCACTTAGTAGCGCAGGCACAACTGCGGGGTAGGCCGTGGCCAGGAGACAACTGGCGGCACTATCGCCAGCTGGCTCCTGGCTGTAGACAATCCCCCACGTGCCTGCGCGGGTCCAGAAAGCAAACTCTCAGTGACTTCAGTACCCAACAACCAGTAACGCAACGACCCCAACCAAAAGTACCAAAGATTTGCAGCCGCATAGTCTTTCCGTCAAACGCATTTCTTAGTTGGATAATGCGGAAAACTCCTCAATGTACTAACCCAGTTCAAAACATGTGGCTTGCCTCTTGCCAACTAAACAGAAAATTCGTAGTATAGAAGAGAAGGAGTGTGAAGGCCTTGTTAACAGCTCTTACAAGTGGCGGGAAGCAAGTCGTGCTAACACGGCAGTTGTCCCTGTCCAACTTACGAGAGTGGCGTAAAAACGAAACCTTTCATTGTCCTCAATGCAAAGAACAAGTACTCCTGAAAGTCGGCGACATCATAATCCCACATTTTGCTCACTTGAAGCAAACCACCTGCCGAGACAGCTTTTCAGAAGGGGAGTCCCCAACCCATCTGCTCGGTAAAATCCAGCTCTATGAACTATTTTCACAACCTTACTTACAAACTGAAATGGAACCGTATCTGCCTGCTATTCGGCAACGTCCTGATCTGCTGGTCACATGGCAAAACGAGCAAATTCCTATCGAGTTTCAATGCAGCACAATCCCCATTGCACGTATTCTCGAGCGTAACGCAGGCTACCATAGCGTAAATATGCTCCCTATATGGATCGTACTAACACCTCCTCAAGTTCAAGACACGTTAGCATTTGTTCTTACCTATCGATTGACTCAATTCCACCAACACTTTATTCGCCACATTCATTCAAGTACGAAAGAAACATTATCAATTTTTTTAACATATAATCCGTCAAAGCAACAATTTCACTATCTCAGTCACTTCATTCACCTTCGTGGTACTACATTTACGATGTGTCACTCCGTTATGCGCATCAAACATCAAACGATTCCATTCGCTATTCCTGCGACTCCATCTACAAAAGATATAGAAGATCTCGCACGTCACTATCAATCTGCACGTCGAAAGTATCTCCGGTCGGTAATTGGGTATAATCAAAGAGGTATCCATCATCGCTTTTTGCGTGCGTGTTATGAAATGCGTGTGCAACCTATTCAATTACCCGCATGGATTGGTGTTCCGACATTTGGGCAAGCGGCATTTACAGAGTCAGATTGTGAATGGCAACTACTACTCATTGCGGCCATTCGCCAAACGAGGAGGACACCTTTCCAATTCGATCGCTCCATTCTTCATTCATTTGTCAAAACATTTGAAGGGGATTCGAGCCAACAATTGGAAGCATGTCAAAACTATGTGGATTTCTTGAGGGAGCAACGCATAGATATCTACCGATTGGATAAATTTACAGGAAGAGATTTTGTGCTGGAAATACTTTCAGGGCGATTTCTTGCAATGCATGCAAAGAATTGAGAAAATACAAGGGAATCAAATAACGGTAAATGCAGAAGGAGGAATTGGATTGACGAATGAAAACAAAGTATTGACGCGCGATGAAGTATCGGAAGAGGAAACGTGGCGCTTGGAAGATATATTTTCTTCTGATGAAGAATGGGATAAAGAATACAGCAAAATTGAAGAGATGGCTAAAGAAGCAGAACAGTATAAAGGGACACTTGGAAATGGCGCTCGTCCACTATTTGAAGCGTTAACATATCGTGATAAATTGGCGGAACGTCTACGAAGATTGTATACGTATGCCCATCTAAAAACAGATCAGGATACAACGAATAGTTTCTATCAGGCAATGGACGGGCGAATTAGAACGTTAGTTGTGAAAATATCTACAGCGTTAGCCTATTTCACGCCAGAACTACTTTCTATCGATGAAAAGCAATTGAATGAAACGATTGATTCACATGAAGGTTTGCGTTTATATAAACAGGAATTTGAAGAGTTGAATGCAGAGCGTGCGCACGTTTTGTCGTCAGAACAAGAGCAATTAATCGCGCAGTTGTCTGAAGTAACCGGAAAATCTTCTGAAACATTTAGTATGTTAAACAATGCGGATTTGGCTTTCGGTTTGGTCAAAGATGAAGATGGCAATGACGTTCAATTGACGCATGGTCGTTATTCACAATTCCTAGAGAGCAAGGATCCGAAAGTTCGCGAAGCAGCATTTAAAGAAATGTATTCAAGATATGGGGAGTTCAAAAATACATTTGCTTCGACGTTAAGCGGGAATGTAAAAGGGCATAATGTGAATGCTAGAATTAGAAATTATAGTTCTGCAAGAGCGGCAGCATTATCCAATAACCATATTCCGGAGCAAGTATATGAAAATCTATTGTCTACAATCAATAAAAATCTTGGTTTATTGCATCGCTATGTTGCATTGCGTAAAAAAGTATTGAATGTGGATACGCTTCATATGTGGGATATCTACACGCCACTAGTGGAAGATACCGAGATGAAATATACGTACGAGGAAGCAAAAGAAACTATGCTTGAAAGTTTCCATCCACTCGGTGATGATTATCGAGCTGTTGTAAAAGAAGGACTTGATAATCGCTGGGTGGATGTTCGTGAAAATAAAGGAAAACGTTCAGGCGCGTATTCCTCAGGTTCTTATGGAACAAACCCTTACATCCTATTGAACTGGCAAGACAACGTAAGCAATCTATTTACGTTAGCACATGAGTTCGGACATAGTGTACACAGTTATTATTCCCGTAAGTATCAGCCATTCATTTATAGCGGCTATTCAATATTTGTGGCGGAAGTAGCGTCAACTGTCAATGAGGCATTGCTAAATGATCACTTATTGAAGGTGACGACAGACGAAGATCAGCGAATCTACTTGTTGAACTACTGGCTAGATGGATTCCGTGCGACAGTGTTCCGTCAGACCATGTTTGCGGAATTCGAACACCTAATTCATAAGCTGGATCAAGAAGGTGTGCCGTTAACTGCTGAAAAATTAACAGAGGAATATTATGCTTTAAATAAAAAATATTACGGTGACGCGATTGTTAGTGACGAGGAAATTGGTTTGGAGTGGGCACGTATTCCTCACTTCTATATGAATTATTATGTCTATCAATACGCAACAGGTTATAGCGCGGCTGTAGCGCTCAGTAAGCAGATTCTAGAAGAGGGAGAGCCTGCAGTAGAACGTTATATTACAAACTTCTTGAAGGCAGGTTCATCCGATTATCCTATTGAAGTACTTAAAAAAGCAGGTGTCGATATGACGTCTGACAAGCCGATTGAAGAAGCTTGCCGAGTATTTGAAGCACGATTGGATGAGCTGGAACATCTACTAGCAAAAAGGGGATAATTTTCAATTACATGTTTCGACAAAGGTCAGCAAAGACTGTGACATTTGGATGAAAGCTGTTATAATTTGTTGAAGTCATAAGTCATTTATGATATGGTGTAAATGTGGAATAAATCACATACCAAACATACACCCCTTTTGTTTGAACGTGAACATTTCTCCCATTCCCTTTGAAGAAGAGCATTCACTCCCCCCCAGGAGCGGATGCTCTTTTCTTTATGTTATTTTCATAGTAAAAAGTCGAAGCCTCCAAGTAATTGGTGGGCTTCGACTAGTATAAGGACTATTTAATTAGTGAACAATTAGGTTGCTTTTTTCGCCATAACGTACGATCCTGAAATGGAATTCGTTCGATTTCTTGTTTCAGTAGGCGTTTCTTTAACTCGCGTTCAGCTTCTTTTTCTGTCACGTGACACATTTCCGCGATTTCTGTCGTTGTGAGTAGATCGAAGCGGTTGAACAAAGAGTCAATAGAAGGAGGCATCTCTGGTAAAAGTTGTCCACCGATTAGCTCTTCTAAAATTTGTTCGTAGATTGCATAGTCGTAGAGACCGCTCACTTTCAGTCCTTCGTCTTCAATGTTGCTGTTGAAGAAGACGAAAGTTGGTGCTTCATCCACTTCCATTTCGTTACCTAAATACGTATCGATTTGCAAAGCACGTGATGTTTCTTCAGAAGTAAAATCTGCGATAAATTCATCTACGTCTAAATTAATGCGTGCAGCAATTTCAATGAGTACTGAATAGGATGCGACGTCACGCTTTTTCAAAAAGGAATACTCTAGTAAACAAGACAAGTAACGGAATCCAGCTCTCTTACCTTGGAACTCAGCAGCTTTTACCGCAATATTAGGAAAACAAGGATTTGACCGCTTGGTGGATTGCGCATCATTCGGATCAATCAAAGCAGGTGGATTCAGTTTTGTCATAGGTGTTCTCAACGCAATACGTAACGTAAAATAATGATCGTATTGGACTTGCATTTTACGTAGCATCGGTTGCAGTGACCAACAATCCTTACAATAAGGATCTAGAAATACATAGAGTTCAATGGGCTTTACTGAAGCAGAGTAGTGTAACGTATCATCAATAACAGTTAGATAGTTCACTGATCTTCCTCCTCGTTCCTATTTACCATATGGTTGGCTGTTAAGACAAGGCGTTTATAGTAGACATCCCGAAGTGGACCCTCCAGTCCTACGTCGTCCATTGCCTCAGCCATGCAAGCTAGCCATGCTTCTGCGCGTGTAGGTGTTATAGGGAAAGGGTTATGTCGAGCTTTCATCATAGGATGTCCGTGCTCTTCAGTGAACAAATTGGGTCCACCTAGATATTGTGTTTGAAATTGTTTTTGCTTCCTAATGGTTTCGGATAAATCATCAGGGAATATTGGAATGAGATCTGGGTGAACAGCCACTTTTGCATAAAATATATCAATTAGTTCATGTAACTTTTTCTCGCCGATCTCCTCAAAAGGGATGACAGGTTTTCGAGTCATTAAATTCACACCCCCTCGTTCATCTGTATCTGTATTCTATCAACGAACGAATTTCTATACAAATAAAAGAACTTATTTTGGTTCTTGTTATATAGCAGATTGGTTAAGTAGATCTTATATATTGTTGAGAATAGTGACTTTAAAGATAAGTAGCGACAGGATAGGTGCCGTTGATCGGTGCCTTGCGCTTACAATCAACTAGATCGTTCTTGATCAACACGGTGAAAAGTCGGCAACTTGAAGATTAAACCATTTGCTGGTAGTAGCTCATGACTTTTCTCACATAGTTCTGGGTTTCTTTGAAAGGGGGGATGCCTCCGTATTTTTTTACGTTCCCCGGTCCGGCATTATAAGCCGCAAGTGCCATTTCGTTTGAGCCGAATTGGTTGAGCATCTTGCGCAAGTATTTGGCTCCGCCCATGATGTTTTGCTTTGGATCCATAGGGTCGGAAACACCGAGATATTTGGCTGTGCCCGGCATTAGTTGCATGAGTCCGGCTGCGCCTGCGTGACTTTTTGCATTGCTTTTAAAGTTGGATTCTTGTTTAATGACAGCGGCAATTAGCTTTTCCGGTAGTTGATATTTGTCAGCAGCTTGTTTGATGATGTCTGCGTATAGATTGTTAGTTCCTGGTGACGAAGTGGCGGGTGATGTAGCGCTATTTTCTTCAACTGGATTTGTGGCTATTCCGAACGGTATGAATGGGGTTCCTTGGCTGAATAGTTGTTCGGATGGTTTTACGAATTCAGGGCTTATTTGATTGCCTTCTAACAAGTGTGTAAGCATCATTTGGAATTCATTGGAGCTAGTCGATGGATGATTACCAAAGGACTGAACCGCTCCAAGAGTTTGCAATGTATTGATTTCAAGGAGTAACCGAGTGTTAATGAGGTCAAGATTCATACTTTTTCCTCCTGTTTATAAAAGATATTAAATGAATTCATTTATTATATCTATTATACCAACTTTCTTACCATAATGTACAATAACGAAATGCAACTACGTGTGGCATATGGTAGACTAAACGTAAAGTCTATAATTAAGGAAGTGGATGTCTTGGATATAAAAAATACAATCATTGAAACAAGTCAGATCGATAATGAAGTACAATTTACATTGAATCCTGAGGCAGAGTGGCCGTTAGGTTCCCCAACTGGAAAAATGTTAACAGACACAGATCGACAATCATTTGTATATATATTTGATCATGAAAACGGCTATCGTTATGCATATTTCCCAAAGGACAGCTGGAGTGGACTAGTGGATACGTTATTACAACAAGTTGAACCTGTTTTGATTTGGCAAGATGAGAAAATACAATTAGCGGGCGTTGCAGAAGAAATGCAGGCGTTGATTTTTAATATTGAGGGTAATGATAACTATGGCGAGGAATTCAGTACAGCTGTCGAAGAGGTATTCAAGCCGGTACTGGAAAAGGTGAATTAATATATGGCAAAAAAAATTCACAAAAAGAATGGAAGTGACGTAATGAAATTCACAATTCAGTCGCGAAATGACGAAATATCCAATAAGCTAATGAAAGAAGCACGCGTGTATTTACGCGATTTCGGTTTGAAATACGATGAAGAAGAGCCGGATATTGTCTTATCCATCGGTGGGGATGGAACGCTGTTACATGCTTTCCATAAATACATACACCGCTTGGATAAGACATCATTTGTGGGTATTCATACGGGACACTTAGGATTTTATGCAGATTGGAAACCGTCTGAAATAGAGAAATTGGTAATTTTGATCGCTAGACAAGAGTATGAAGTCATCGAGTATCCTTTGATTGAAGTGACGATTAACTATCGTCATTCTGAAAAAAGTGCATCCTATTTAGCGTTAAATGAATCCACAGTTAAGTCACCTGAAGTGACGTTAGTGATGGATGTTGAACTAAATGGAGAACATTTTGAACGCTTTAGAGGAGACGGACTTTGCATGTCAACACCATCTGGTTCAACTGCGTATAGTAAATCTCTTGGTGGCGCGATTATCCACCCTTCATTGCCATCTATGCAATTGACGGAAATGGCCTCTATTAATAATCGTGTATTCCGTACAGTCGGATCTCCACTCATTTTACCGGATCATCACATCTGTACATTGACACCTGTAAAAGGTCCTGACTTCATGGTAACAGTCGATCATTTGCAGCTCCTTCATAAAGATGTTAAATCTATTGAATACAAAGTATCCAATGAAAAAATGGGCTTTGCACGCTTCCGTCCTTTCCCATTCTGGAAACGTGTGGAAGAATCATTCGTAGCGAGTGATTTAATCTATGAACGTGAAGATGATGAAAAGAAAAAATAATACGTTGTTTCAATTACAATTCGTTGTGAAGGAAAGTGGATTGCTTCGTGAATTTTTGGCGCAGCATGACATTTCTAAAACGACATTAACAGCTATTAAATATCGCGGCGGAGAGATTCTGGTGAATGGACAGTCTCAAAACGTGCGACATACGTTGCAGCCACATGATCAAGTGACAGTAGTATTTCCTCCAGAACAGGTAAGTGAGGGGTTGACTCCACAAGAAGGCGTTTTATCCATTTTATATGAAGATGAAACCCTTCTAGTGCTTGACAAACCGGCGGGACAAAGTACAATACCTTCTCGCAATCATCCTTCTGGAACGCTTGCGAATTTTGTCTGTGGGAAATTTGAAAGAGAAGGTATTCTTTCAACCGCTCATATGGTGACACGGCTTGATACGGATACATCAGGTATTATTTGTGTGGCAAAAAACCGCCATATTCATCATCTATTGAGCAAGCAGATGGCGCAAGATTTGTTTGAGCGTCAATACACAGCATTCGCAGAAGGTATCATGACAACACCTTTCGTGACGATCGAACAGCCAATTGGCAGAAAAGAAGGCAGTATTATTGAAAGAATTGTACGAGAAGATGGGCAATATTCAAAAACGGATGTATCGGTACAGGCCCATTATCATAATGAAGCAGATGATTTCTCCGTCATAGACTTGACGTTGCACACAGGCCGTACACATCAAATCCGTGCGCATATGCAATGGCTCGGTCATCCGCTTGTTGGGGATGATTTATACGGTGCAAACTCAAACCTATTTCCACGCCAAGCATTGCATTGTTCTGGCGTTAGCTTGCTTCATCCGATCACGAAAGAGAGAATGCATTTTACTAGTCCGTTGCCGGAAGATATGAAATACTATTTACGGCAAAGTCAGCAAGTGTACGGATTCTCTCAACAACAGCAACTCTGTTAATGTAACGTAATATGTACGGTGTAGAGGAACTTACTAGTACGTGAGGGCGTACTGTATAGGCAGAAGGGATGGTGTGAAATCATGACTACTCAACCAGAACAAGTGAAAAGTGAAATTGTTTTGGATGTAGATAAATTGCGAGAATTGCTGATTAACGAAGATATCCATTCGTTCAGACAGGAATATCTAGTACTACATCCATATGATCGAGCGACTTTTTATGAAGAAGTTGGTGCAGAGCTTCGGGAATTGATGTATTTTTATCTATCACCAAAAGAACTTGCAGAAGTATTTGAAACAAGTGAAATTGAAGAAGATGAATATGAAGAGTTCCTTGAGGAGATGGACGCGACATATGCCGCAGAGATGATTTCATACATGTTTGTGGATAATGCGGTTGATGTCCTGAAAGAACTAGATAAAAAGAAAGTCGTCAGCTATCTAACGTTGATGGATAAAGAAGCAGCGATTCAAATTAAAGCATTACTACACTATGAGGAATATACAGCCGGTTCGATCATGACGACAGAATTCGTCACGGTTTCTGAGAATTCAACTGTTCGGTCCGCGATGACTATTTTGCGTAGTGAAGCACCAAGCGCTGAGACGATTTATTATATATTTGTTGTAGATGAATTTCAGCGTTTAACTGGAGTCGTTTCGTTACGTGACTTAATTATTGCGGATGAAGACACACTCATTCGTTCCATCATGAGTGATCGTGTCGTGAGCGTGTCTGTTTCCGATGACCAGGAAGACGTTGCTCGCACGATTCAAGACTATGACTTCTTGGCTGTACCGGTTGTCGACTTCCAGCAACATATTTTAGGGATTATCACAGTAGATGACATTATTGATGTTATCGATGAAGAAGCATCGGATGACTATTCTAAGCTTGCCGGCGTCTCGACAATGGATACATTTGATAAGAACCCATTCTCTGCTGCAAAAAAACGGATTCCGTGGCTCCTGATTTTATTGATACTCGGAATGTTGACAGCAAACTTAATTGATTTATTTACCGAAACGATTTCTCAAGTTGCCCTATTGGCAGCGTTTATCCCATTAATCGCCGGAACTGCCGGAAATAGTGGGACACAGTCACTGGCTGTTGCGGTTCGTGGTATTGCAACGCGTGATATTGAAGACGAAAGTAAGATCAAGTTACTAATACGAGAAGCGGGTACTGGAATTATTACAGGTGTAATTTGTGCGATTTTCGTAGTCTTATTGATCTTTATTTGGAAACATGAATTAGTTATTGCTTTACTTGTAGGAGCAGCCATGATGGTTTCCATTTTCGTTGCCACTATTTCAGGTTCATTTATCCCATTATTTATGCATAAACTTAAAGTGGACCCGGCTGTTGCCTCAGGACCATTTATTACCACTCTTAACGACGTAATCAGTGTCGTCATATATTTAGGCCTTGCGACAGTATTCCTTAGTTCTTTATGAACTAGGAATATTGTTTTTTTGGAACATTAGGCGTTTAGCTCACATATGCTAACTAAAAGGAAGTGATGAAAATGCGTCATGAAAAGCCGTTACTGTTCATCTCTAGTCCGATCATTAGACACTATCGGTTTACGCCTATTACAGAAGAAGAAGAAAGCACATCCATTTTCCAACCGGAGCATTCGAGATCCTTGGAAAGAACCGATGTCTTACCTGTTCCTGAAATTTCAATGGCACAAGAATCACCGGAAAATCCACAGGAATCAGAAGCTACTCGACTTTTCCGTGAAAAATTAGAATACTTACAACACCCATTCCGCAAAGAACTGTACGCTCCTTTAGAAATCGTCACGGAGAATGGTATAATTAAAGGTAAGCTACACAATGTAGAAAACGAAATGGTCTGGATCAACTCCAGCAAAGAAACGATATCCATCCGTATGGAAGAAATTTTAGATATTCTCTGGAAACGGCAATCATTCACTATTTAATTTATTACTACTTAAAAGACGAACCTAATAAATGGGTTCGTCTTTTTTTACGTTCTAAACCTAAAAAAGGCGAACCCTATTCATATAGGATTCACCAGTTAGCATTGCAAGTAACCAATCAACCTTCGTCGCAGAAATCGATAAACACATCATCGATACACTGAACGCCGCAGAAACAGCTTAAATCAACTGTCAAACACGTATTCGTAGGTCCGAAACCATTCACCTTACAAATCTTCTCATAACAGATCTTTCCGTCTGTAGTAATATCGAACGGCTTTCCGTCATACAAAGGCTGCAATACTTGAATGGTAGCGCAGCAAGAATCAAACACTGTCTGTACCCGGAAAAATACGGAAACACAGCTCGTATGCTTATGTGATGTTGAGTTGTGATGAGTCAATGACTCTTCTGCCGTCATTTTAGGGTAATACTTACGTTTTCCGCCTCGGAATACTGCTTTGAAATAGTCTCCGTTACCCGTCAGCAAACTGAACACGCGTGTGTTGACACGGCCTCTAACTGGGCTGACTAAGCTGCCAAGCGGCGTCATGAAACAATCGGTGTCACACTCTACACAATCCACCTCTGGACTTGTATTCTGGACGCGCTGGATAAAACGTACTACTTCACAAATACAATTCGACTTATGACAGCCACCATGTTTGCTGTCTTTTTTTTCACATCCCACTACTGTCCACCTCCTGTTTGTCGTTCTCTATACTTTATGCATGGGTATTCGACATGACAGGGCGCATTCCTCAATATGCATAAATCCGACATAAAAGATACATGCTAGACAGAAGGGAGGCGTTGCATTTGAAAAAGCTGAGTATACTGTTCATTATTCTTAGTTTACTCACTGGTTGCAGTGAGAAAGGAACGTATATTGAAAACACAACTTCGCATGATGAGCGTTCGGTAGAGAAAATCTTAATGAGTAATGAACATGTGAAGCTAGCGAAGGTACTTCTATTTGAAGATGAATTGCTGGCAGGGATTCGTGTCAAAACGTTTTCCCGATTTAAAAAGAAAACGATTGCTTCGGATATTCAAAAAAAATTAGAAAAAGAGTATCCTGACTTGAAAGTCATGGTGTCAGCAGATAGTAAAACGTTGTTGGAAACGGAGAAATTAATCAATAAAAAAAATCAAAAAGATTATCGAAAGAAAATAGATAAAATCAAATCAATCGAAAAGGAGCAAACCTAATGCAACAGGAAAAGTATGCCCAAATAGAGAAAGAATTATCACCTAAACCACCGATTATGAAAAATGTCATTAAAGCTTTCTTGGTAGGTGGTACGATTTGTTTGATTGGACAGTTCATTGCGCTATTTTATATTACGTACTTTGATTTTACGGAGCGTACAGCAAGTAATCCGACTGTTGCCACGATGATTTTTATAGCCATGTTGTTAACGGGGTTTGGATTATATAAAAAGATTGCTCAATTTGGTGGAGCAGGAGCCGCTGTACCGATTACAGGATTCGGGAATGCCGTTGTCTCGACCGCTATTGAACATAAGTCAGAAGGGTATGTACTAGGTGTTGGTGGAAATATGTTTAAATTAGCTGGTTCAGTTATTTTATTTGGGGTCTTTTCAGCATTCGTCGTCGCGCTGATCAAGACGATTTTAGTGAAATTTGGTGTAGCTTCATGGTGAAAAAAGGAGTTTTAACGTTTCAATCCAAGCCGAGTCTCTATGCAACAGGTGTAACAGCAGGCCCATTGGAAAAAAAGAAAAGCGTGTTTGCGCAACAATTCGACAAATTGTATGAAGATGAGCGTTGTAACTTGCAGACAAATGAAGACGGTCATAGGAAATTAATGTATGATGCGGTGTTGATTGCACTCAGTAAAGCAAAGAAACAGCCTGAGAAGATTGATTTTTTATTGACAGGTGACTTGGTCAATCAGATGACACCCTCTAATTTTACAGCCCAAGCATTGGCTATACCGTATATGGGTTTATTTTCGGCTTGTGCTACTTCTGTCAGTTCTATGATTACTGCGGCTCTACTCGCAGAAGCCAAACAAGCAAACTGGATCATTGCGGGATCTTCTAGTCAACATAACGCAGTAGAACGACAGTTTCGTTATCCAATTGAGTATGGCTCGCAAAAAGGCGCAACATCACAGTGGACAGTCACAGCGGCTGGTGCAGTATTGATTGGACAACATAAACCAGGCACTCCAGTGATTACCTGTGCTACTGTAGGTAAAGTGATAGATATGGGGATGACGGATCCGTTGAATATGGGGTCTGCGATGGCCCCTGCCGCGATTGATACATTAATGAATCATTTAACGGGACATAGTAGGACGATTGATGATTACGACACGATTATCACAGGAGACTTAGGAAGTAATGGTTTCAATATTTTTAAAGCGTTAGCAAATGAAAACGGTTTACCGCATACGAAAAACTTTCGAGATGCCGGAGAAGAGTTTTATGGAAATGATCCGTCCTTTAATGCGGGAGCAAGTGGATCTGGCTGTTCATCCGCTGTGTTTTTGTCCGATGTCTATCAAAAATTGCTGACAAGAGAGTATAAGCAGGTTTTATTGTTGGCAACCGGTGCTCTACTATCTCCGTTGTCGTTTCAACAAGGGGATACGATTCCGTGTATTGCTCATGCGATTGAATTGTCGATGGAAGAGGTGCCGGCAGAATGATATCTATATACATCACTGCGTTTATAGTAGGTGGCTTGATTTGTGTCATTGGGCAATTACTAATGGATGTCGCCAAATTAACGCCTGCCCATACATTAGTTTCGTTGGTTGTAGCAGGGTCGGTGCTGGATGGCATCGGCTGGTATGAACCATTTATTGATTTTGCGGGTGCTGGCGCTACAATTCCCATTACGTCATTCGGTAACGCGTTGACACATGGCGCATTGGCGGAAGCGGAAAAACATGGTCTGATCGGTGTGGTAACTGGAATGTTCGAAGTGACAAGTTCGGGAATCAGTGCAGCAATCATCTTTGGACTAATCGGTGCGTTGCTCTTTACGTCAAAAGGAAGTGTCTAAACTACTCAAACGCCCTCTCCAATTCATTCTTCCCTGCATATAGTAGAGGAGAAAGGAAGGAGGGGTTTTTCATGTACGGATGTTATCCATCTCAAGGCTTTGGCGGTTGCGGATATGGCGGGGGATACGGCGGAGGATACGGCGGAAGATATGGCGGTTCTTCATTCGTCTTGATTGTAGTTCTGTTTATTTTATTGATTATTGTAGGCAGAAGCTATTTCTAAGGAGGAGAACTAAATATGAACGATTCATTCTTTAAAAAAATAGAATCTAAAACGGGTGTGCCGATGGAAGAAGTCTTTGCATTAGCAAATGCCATCCAATACGCCGATTTCAAAGACGAAAAACAAGTGAGGAAAATTGTTCAAAAAGTAAGTCAAGTAGCAAACAAAGACGTGCCACAATCAGTAGAAGATGAATTAGTCAACTCGATCCTGACGAGTGGTAAAGGGCTGAATTTGAACGATATTTCACAAATGCTTGGCGGTAAGTAAAATAAATATACTAAAAGATGTTTAGAATGTTTGCTGAGTGGGTAGACTAGTGATGATACTCTAGTGAAAGGCAGGTGTGCATTATGGGTTATATTCTACCAATACCAAACTATCAAGCGCAACAGTATGCAGAACGTATGAATAACGAACGGCATAATTTTGCTTATATCGACCGAGTCAGTCCTGTACGTCTACAAGATGAGGAATCGAGCTATTGGGAAGACGTGTTAGCAGATGAAGAAAAACGTCGTGAAGAACAACTGGAGCAGCAAAAAAAACGCGCACCTCAACCTTTAGTGAAAAATGGATTTATTGCTCCAAATCCAGCCCAATTCTCACCTGGAATTGCAGATGTAGTAGGAAAGGGCCGAGCGATTAACACATACGTCTGATACAGTAAAAATCCCCTTCACCGCTTTTAAAGCGGTGAAGGGGATTTTTTGCGCTATTAGTAGTTCTTCAAACTTTTTTCCATGGCGCGATGAGGAATGTCCGCATCCATAAACTCAGGAGATGTTACAACATAACCTAGCTTTTCATAAAAAGGCACAGCGTAGGACTGTGCATTGAGAACAAGTTTTTTCATGGAATTCTTTATTGCGTGTTCTTCTAGTGTGTTCATTATCAAAAAACCAAGATGTTTACCGCGGTGTTCAGGTAAAATACAAATTCTTTCTATTTTACCATGCGCATTTACTAGACCTCTCATTCGGCCGGCACCGATTGGTTGATCTGTTTCATCGTAGACGACGAAGTGTATAGCTTCCTGATCGTGTTCGTCCAACTCGAGAATCAGCGGAACGCCTTGCTCTTCCACAAATACCTTCTTGCGGACAGTATACGCATCCTGCTGTCCTTTTTCATCTGTGACGATTTTAACTGTAATCTGCAAATCAAGACTCACGATCAAGACGGAAGGTCTCGTACACTGTCCATGATCCGTCTTCTAGTTGATAAAGTAAATGTATGCGATCGATGACTTCCGAATGGTCAACACCTACCATTTTCATTTGGTTAATGACGTCATCATGTTCACCAGAAGTCAGGTTTTGCGCAATGGTAATATGGGGAACAAACGCATAATTATTTTCATCATGATAGAAGTCTACATTTAAATCTTTGTGTAACGCGAGAATTTCATCATTTGGTACAACTTTAAAGTAGATAGTGTTCGTAGTCGGCGCGAAAGAGCCTACTTTTGTAACGTTCAACTCAAAAGGACTGTTTTTAATTGTAATGTCTTTTAACGCATTTGCTACTTCTTCAATTTCCTTATCATTCGCTTCGAAAGGATTTTTCAGCGTCATATGGGGTGTGATTAGCGCATAATGGGGATCATACCTTTTCCGATAGCCATTTGCTAAATCTTGAAGTTTTTTTGCAGGGAATGCAACAATACCGTATTTCATTTAAGATTACCTCCTTGTGAATTGACTGAATTTTAGGTACATCTATTTAAGTATATCAGAAAACAGACCGACATGTCTCTTTCTATTACTAAAGGCTGTTTATTTCGATCAACGCACGGCGAATATCAGGTTGCCATGACTTCCATGTATGATCTCCATTCAACTCTGCATAATAGTAAGGAAATCTTTTTTCTTTTATGACTTTATGCAACTCACGGTTAGGTGTGAGAAAATCCAATCTGCCGTCAGCCGTTGTGGGTACATAGGTTTCTTTATCACCGATCACATGATAAATAGATAGGTTGGCTGGGTTTTGATTGGCCTCCACTGATTCAAGTACCTGTTCATTGACGAATGGTGAATGCAACACTACTTTCCCGAAGCAATTTGGATATTTTAAAGCGGTCAGTAAAGAGATAGATGCTGCCAGAGAATCACCCATAAGCATTCTGGAAGAACCCATTTGGTATGTTGGGTAGGTCTCATCAATATACTGAATTAACTCGTGTGCTAAAAAGCGGATATACGCTTTGTGTCGATCACCTTCTGGGTGATACATACGTCTGCGTTCTTGTACCGTTTTGTATGGAATACCTACGATGATGACAGGTTCAATGATTTCTTCTTCCATTAATTCATCAACAATTCGGCCAATCCGTCCGTATTGAAAATAGTCTTTGCCATCTGATACGAGCATGACATTATGTTTGTATAAAGGGGAGTAGCGTGTTGGTAAATATATTAACAGTTCCATCTCTTCTTGTAGTTCATTGCTGTAAAAACGGATTTCTTCAATTTTTCCTGGATTCATTTTGTAGGACCTCCATAATTAATGTACACTTAGTAAATATCATACCGATAAATAACAGTGTAAAGCTAGTGAAAACTATTGCGTATGAAGAGAGAGAGGGGAAATAATATGGATGAAGGTAAGAATATTGTTCATTCGGATATCGTGACAGCAGCAACAAAAGATGCGCTGATCCGTCGTGGAGTTACAATTCAAGATATTGCAAAAATTGTTTATGAACTGCAAGTACCCTATAACAAAGGCTTGTCACTGGAACAGTGTGTCGACTCAGTAGAAAGCGTTCTTCGAAAACGTGAATTGCAACACGCCATATTGGTTGGGGTTGAATTGGACGAAATGGCTGAAAGAGGTCAGTTATCGGAACCACTTCAGCAAATCGTTGAATCCGACGAGGGCTTATTCGGAGTCGATGAAACAATCGCTTTGGGTGCGGTATACACATATGGTTCAATCGCAGTGACTACATTCGGTCACTTAGATAAGAACAAAGTCGGCATCATCAACGATTTGGATACAAAAAAAGGAATTGGTATTCATACGTTCTTAGATGACTTGGTAGCAAGTGTGGCAGCGTGTGCGGCATCAAGAATCGCGCACAGAACACGTGATTTGCAAGAAGCGGGCCTAACATTTAAAGATGTGCAAAATGGCAAGAAATAATAAACGAACCGAACTGCCTCTAGATCGTCATTTCTAGCGGCAGTTTTTGTTTGAATTAGAGCGGTTGGATGTTTGTTGGAATGCGTTTACTCCTTTCGATATAGAAAATCCGTATCATCAGGCTGCAGATCTCCTTACCGTTAGAACCACAACCTACCTACATACCGCTTAGTAGCACAGGTACAACTGCGGGGTAGGCCGTGGCCAGGAGACAATTGGCAGCATCACCGCCAGCTGGCTCCTGGCTGTAGGCAATCCCCCACGTGCCTGTGCGAGTCTAGAAAGCAGACACTTGAAGACTTCGGCACCCAGCAACCGATCGAGCAACGACCCCAACAAAATGGAACGGACGCACAGCCGGATAGTCGTCCCATCAAAAGCATGTATTGAGCGGGTAATGCACAAGTTTTCCCGTTTAGCTAATGCAAATTTCAAAAGCCTGAAAAGTACTAATCCTAGGTATCCACATGCGGTAAAAGCATTATATTGACAAGGACGAATAGCATGAATGGTACAGAAAATTTATATATATTATTATATTGACAAGTTAAAGCGCTTTCATGGTAGAATGGTAATGTCTATGACTACAAATTGTAAAGGGGAGATGGTCACATGAAGAAAAACTCACTTCGCTTACTAGCGTTAGTTTCCATGCTTGCGCTTCTTGTGCTCGCAGCTTGCGGCAACGACGAAAAAGCTGACGGAGACAAAGATGCTGACGGAAACAAAGAAGAAGGTAAGACAGAGCAAGACTACAAGTTCTTGAGCTTACTTACTGGGGGAACACAAGGAACTTATTATCCACTAGGTGGATCATTTGCTGAATTCATTACCCAAGAGACAGGAATCAAGACGACTGCTGAAGTATCTCAAGCATCTGCTGCGAACATGACAGCGCTTAAAGATGGAGATGCAAACATTGCATTCGTACAAACAGACATCGCATATTACGCTTCTAAAGGCGAAATGATGTTTGACGGAGATGTAGTCGACGAAGTATCTGCGATTGGTTCACTTTACCCTGAAACCATTCAATTGGTTACATTAGAGAAGAGCAATATCAAGACGTTTGAAGATCTAAAAGGCAAAAGCGTATCGATCGGTGCTCCAGGTTCAGGAACAGCGGCCAACGCTGAGCAATTACTTGAAATACACGGTTTAGCTTTAAGTGATATCAAAGCACAAAACTTGGACTTTGGTGAGTCACAAGAAAGTCTGCAAGCTGGACAAATTGACGCTGCATTCATTACAGCTGGAACTCCAACAGGTGCTGTTGAAGGTCTAAACGCTACTTCTAAAGTGTTTATTGTTCCAGTGGAAGACGACAAAGCTGAAGAATTAATCGAGAAATATCCATACTATGCGAAAGAAATGATCCCTGCTGGAACGTATGGTTCTGAAGTAGAAACACCTGCAGTATCAGTAGGTGCAATGCTGGTTATGCAGAACGATATTTCTGAAGAACTTGGTTACCAGATCACAAAGGCAATTTATGAAAACGCTTCGAAAATCCAACATGCCAAAGGTGCTTTGATTAAAGCAGAAAATGGTTTGAATGGTATTGGTATTCCTGTACACCCAGGTGCTCAGAAGTACTTTGACGAAGTAAACTAATATACTGAGTAAGTCATCTGATAGGATCGGGAGGGACGGTAAAGCGAAAGCTTTGTCCGTCCCATTCTTCATTTTTAAAAGTTATTAGCGGAATTCATACATTATTATGTCTATTGCATGTAATGTAACAGAAAGGATTAAGCGGATGAAATCACGAAAAATCGTTCTTCTGCTGACGTTTCTGATAGCAATTGTAATGCTGATCATATGGTTTTATCCATACAGACAAATGATCGTACTTGAAGAGGTTCGGAGCGAACAGCCAAAAGCGTATTATCTTCCATTACACGAGAATCGAAATTTCCAAGTTCAGTATATCCACTCGATCCATTTGTCCAATGTGATAGAGCAATATCGCATTACCGACAATGGAAAGCTCCGTTTCGAATTTATGCAGTATGAAGACGTAGCCATCGGATTACCAGGTTATGCCGAAGAAGGCGAAACACTGCAAGTAGAAGATGGTGTTTATACGCTTACATTCGAAAACCGCGTGATAGATTCGTTTGTTCTCTATATAGGTAGGGTGAATGCAGATCTGTCTTTGCGATATGAGCAACAAGACTATCATCTAAAAGAATTTCTTCAAAAGGGTCATTCTTATGAATTTCATGTGGCGAAGGTGTCAAATTATAAGTTGTTAAAAGGAGTCAGATTAAATGGAAAATAATAAAGACCGGGAAAAAGATATTCCCACAATCTCCGATGAAGAAGTGGGCACGCTTTCTGAGCAAGAGCAACTCGAAATTCTTCAAAAGTATGACCCTGAATCCAATACGAGAAATTTAAAAGGCTTACTTGGTAAGATTGTATTTTTCGGCTTATTGGCATTCTCGATATTCCAGTTGTATACAGCGATCGGTAAACCGTTCACAGCTCAAATCCAACGGTCTATTCACTTAGGATTTGCTTTATCACTTATTTTCTTGATGTTCCCTGCTAGAAAAAAGATCGGTATACGCCGTGACAAAGTGCCATTCTACGATATTATTCTTGCTTTATTGGCTATAGCCGTAGGTTTATATTGGCCGCTATTTATCGATGAACTAGTATTTCGTGTAGGGCGAGTATCCGATCTGGATTTAATTATCGGGATTTTAGCAGTTCTTCTAACACTAGAAGCAGCAAGACGTGCGGTAGGATTACCAATCACGATCATCTCCGTGGTGTTTCTGGCTTATGCATTCTTTGGACCCTATTTTCCAGGGTTCCTAGCACATAGAGGACAAAGCGTCGAAAATCTCGTTCAATTAATGTTCTTTACAACGGATGGGATTCTCGGTACACCGATTAGTGTATCCGCTACCTTTATATTCGTGTTCTTGTTGTTCGGGGCATTCTTAGTCAAGACGGGTGTAGGTAACTATTTCAATGACTTGGCAGTAGTATTGGCAGGTCGTTTGACCGGTGGACCTGCGAAAGTCGCAATTTTCTCAAGTGCTTTGCAAGGTACCATTTCAGGTAGTTCCGTGGCAAACGTTGTAGGATCCGGTTCATACACGATTCCAATGATGAAAAAGCTAGGTTATCGTAAAGAATTCGCTGGCGGAGTAGAAGCAGCAGCCTCTACAGGTGGACAGATTATGCCACCGATTATGGGAGCCGCTGCCTTCCTGATGGTGGAATTCATTGGCGGTGTGACGTATTGGGAAATTGCCAAAGCGGCCGCTATCCCGGCGTTGTTGTACTTCACGGGTATTTGGATTATGACTCATTTCGAAGCGAAACGTGTTGGGTTGCAAGGTATGGATGCCTCACAGATTCCAAACCGTAAAGCAACACTGAAAAAGATTTATTTGTTACTACCGATTTTAGGGATTATTGTTTTCTTGTTGGCTGGTATTCCAACGATGAAAGCTGCCTTACTCGGTATCGTGTTGACAATCGCTGTTAGTGCAATCAGTAAAGAAACAAGAATTGGATTTAGAGATATGATTGACGCGTTAGTGGACGGTGCTCGTACAGCATTGGCTGTAGCAGCGGCGACTGCGTGTGCAGGTATTATTGTCGGGGTTGTTGTCAAGACAGGTCTCGGGCTGAGCTTGGCAACCGGCTTGATCTCAGCAGCTGGTGGTAATGTTTTGCTTACATTGATTTTTACGATGTTTGCAGCTATCATTTTAGGTATGGGTTCTCCGACGACAGCAAACTATGTTATTACGTCAACGATTGCAGCACCTGCCATCATTACATTATTGATGTTGGATGAGCCTACAGGTGCCGCTGTGCCGATTGTAGTAGCAGTGTCTGCACACTTATTCGTATTTTACTTTGGTATCATTGCCGATATCACACCGCCAGTTGCATTGGCCGCCTTTGCCGCTTCTGGTATTTCGGGTGGAGATCCGATCAAGACGGGTGTCACTTCTGCAAAATTGGCGATTGCCGCCTTTATCATTCCGTATATGTTCGTCTTTAATCCGGCGATGTTGATGCTCGACTCGAGTATAACCGAGATTGTATGGGTGACCTTGACTGCCATTGTTGGTATGGTCGCCATTGGGGCAGGCTTAATTGGTTTCTGGTACAATAAACTGAACTGGATTATGCGAATCATTACGCTGGGTACTGGTATGTTATTGATCTATCCTGAAACCATGACAGACATTATCGGTTTACTATTGTTTATTATCTTGTTCGCATTCCAGTGGATGGGCAATAAGAAAAATAATACACCTAAATTAGCTTCAAATTAACTATTCCAAAAAGACTTGTCAGGCCAAATGGAGCTGACAAGTCTTTTTTAAATTAAAAAAATATATATCGAAGAGTCATTAAGTTTTTTTAATACTTTATTAAACTCATTGTGTAAAAAGTACTAGATTAATTGGAAATTCTACTAGAGGACGAGTCTAGTAGATACCGGGATTTTCACTGAAACACGAATTGTAAAACACATAGTAAAACAAAAGTCAAGAAGCCGAAGGACCAGAAATCGTTCAAACTATTTTGGACTAATTACGCAGTTTTACCCTCGCGAGTTATGTATATACTACATATAAGCGAATCAGTCATGACGAATAAAATAAATAGGTCGGTACAGAAACCAATCCAATCAAAAAGGAGAGAACATACTATGAATACACAGGAAACATGGTGGGAAAACGTATTTGAAGGGCACTTGGCACACGGCTTTAACAAAGAACGTATGAGTGAGCTGGATCATGAAGAGTTTTTATATTTTGAAAGTGAATCGATAGAAGAACAAGTAAATCCAATGCAGTAAACGAAAGGAGAAGCGTCCTGAATAACACAATGAATTTCTATAGAAATCGGTAATTTTTCTGATGGAATAGAAAAATTATCGATTTTTAATTTTCTTGTTTACATCCAAGTTAGATAATGCTATTATAGTATTTGTGCTTGAGAGCCTAACTAGTTCACTTTAAACTGCACATCCTAGTATGATCGATTCCGTAGCTCAGCTGGGAGAGCGCCACCTTGACAGGGTGGAGGTCGCTGGTTCGAGCCCAGTCGGAGTCATAGGTGCCAAACCTAAGTTATTTACCGTCGGAACACGGTTTATAACAATAAGCAGTCCTATTAGACCGAATGTCTAGGGGCTGTTTTTTTATGTCTAGATTTCAATTGGTTGTATAATTACTATTAAATGATAATCAAACACACTGATCAAACATGCGGTGTATACTTATAGTACGAGTACCTATTTAGATAAGCAGGAGGGCTAAAATATGATGAAAAGAAAACAAGTAACATCTACTGTAAAAGAATATACAGTAGAAGAACCAATTGAACTACTACCGTATTTATTGAAGATCATGTCAAAAAGTAGTCGGAACTCGGTGAAATCTATTCTTACACGTGGCCAAGTGATGGTGGATGGTCAAATGACAACGAAACATAATCAGCCATTGGCTCCTGGACAAAAGGTTGAAATCCAAAGTAATAAAGCGGCTATAAACGTATCGAAGTTAGTTGGAGTGTCTATTCTGCATGAAGATGATGATCTTATCGTGATCAATAAAGATGCAGGGGTTCTTTCTGTAGCGTCAGAAAAAGAAAAAGATCAGACTGCTTATAGAGAAATTATGAAGTACGTAAAGAGAAGCCACCCTGATAATCGAATTTTTGTCGTGCACCGTCTGGATCGAGATACATCAGGCGTAATGATGTTTGCAAAAAATGAAGAGACACAGCAAGCTTTGCAAAGTACATGGAATGATTCCGTAAAGGAACGTTTGTATACGGCACTTGTCGAAGGGAAAGTACGAACAGAATCTGGAACTATTTCTTCTTGGTTAACTGAAAATAGTGCGTTCAGAGTGTATTCAAACCCTACTGACAATGGCGGTCAGCATGCCATTACTCATTATAGAAAAGTACAAGCAAACAAAGATTGTTCGTTGCTTGAAGTACTTTTGGAAACCGGTCGAAAAAATCAAATTCGTGTGCATATGGAAGAATTGGGACATCCTGTTATGGGGGATAAAAAATATGGTGCTACAGGTAACCCATTACGTAGGGTGGGACTTCATGCTACAGCATTGGCTTTTTTACATCCACGTACAGGGGAGCTGGTTCGATTTGAAGCAGAAGTGCCTCAGGTTTTCATTACGCGTTCTAAATAATAAACCGTGCAATTTGCAGTTCCTTAATCTTTCTAAGGAACTGCTTTTTCACGTTAACTCATTCAAACGGACATTTGAATGGTTGAATTGACAAAATATCCGGAATTGCATATACTAAAGCTAATCAATCAAATGGACGGTTGAATGATAAGGACGTTAAAAAGAACGAATTGCTGAGAGGACTGGTTACATGACTTCTGAGAAAAATGTCTATCGCCTGCAGAACTTATCCTGCACAAGTTGTGCTGCGAAATTCGAGAAGAACATCCGACAGATTGATACTGTGGAAGATGTGCAACTGAACTTTGGAGCATCCAAGTTAACAGTTGCGGGAGAAGCCTCTCTTTTGCAATTAGAAGAAGCAGGTGCATTTGACGGGATCAAAGTATTCCCTGAAAAACAGCGGATTAGTAAACAGCATACGCCATTTTGGAAAAAACGTGAAAATCAAACGACTATTGCTTCGCTAGTTTTACTACTAGCAGGGTATGCAGTATCTACCACGAATGGTGATCATAACTGGCTATCGATTGCTCTGTTTCTCTCTGCTATTCTAATTGGCGGATTCAGTTTGATGAAAGAAGGATTAACGAATCTTTCCAAACTTGAATTTGATATGTCTACATTGATGACCATCGCAGTCATCGGTGCCGCGCTCATTGGTGACTGGGCAGAAGGTGCAGTAGTCGTCTTTTTGTTCTCAGTCAGTGAAGCGTTAGAAAGTTACTCAATCGATAAAGCTAGAAATTCTATTACATCATTAATTGAAATTGCTCCCACGACTGCGACTGTACTCCGTGGTACTAATGAATATGAAGTAGATGTGGAAGACTTGCGGATCAATGATGTCATATTAATTAAACCTGGACAAAAAATTGCGATGGATGGTGAAGTTATCCAAGGTGACTCGTCCGTAAACCAGGCCGCGATTACAGGTGAGTCTTTGCCTGTTCATAAGGCAGTTGGAGACGAAGTGTTTGCAGGCACATTGAATGAAGAAGGTGCAATGCAAGTCCGTGTGACAAAGCTTGCTGAGGACACTACCATCGCCAAAATCATACACTTAGTGGAAGAAGCACAAGCGGAAAAAGCACCGACACAACAATTTATTGACCGTTTTGCGAAATACTATACACCAGCTATTTTAATTTTTTCGTTACTGATCATGATCATACCACCACTTGTCATGGGGGGAGTATGGGGTGAATGGTTCTATAAAGGCCTTGTCGTGTTAGTCGTTGGCTGTCCTTGTGCATTGGTCATTTCCACTCCTATTGCAATCGTTACAGCAATCGGCAACGCTGCACGTAATGGAGTATTGATCAAAGGTGGCATCCATTTAGAAGAAACAGGACAAATTCAAGTCGTGGCGTTCGATAAAACAGGTACGTTGACTGAAGGGCGTCCTGAAGTAACAGATGTCTTGACGGTTTCGTCATTAACCGAAGATCAAGTATTGCAACAGGCAGCGTCTATCGAGAAGTTCTCTCAACATCCATTAGCCTCATCGATTATGCGAGCGGCTGAGAAATCACCGCTTGGATTACTAGCTGTAGATCAATTCCAATCCATTACAGGCAAAGGTGCAAAAGCTGTGATCGGAGAGCATGTAGTGTATGTAGGCAGTCCCAATTTATTCAGAGAAATGAATACAGTGGAAGAGTCAATTGAACAGCAGATTCTAGTATTACAGAAGCAAGGCAAAACCGTCATGCTCGTCTGGTCTGAATCGAGGCTAGAAGGAATCATAGCAGTAGCGGATCAAGTCCGTACAAGCAGCTTGAAGGTGATCGAGAAGCTTCATAAGATGGGTAAGAAAACTGTCATGCTAACGGGTGATAATCAATCCACAGCGCTAGCAATTGGAGAGCAACTCGGCTTATCGGAGGTCAAAGCAGAATTATTACCTGACCAAAAAGTCGAGATGGTTAAATCATTGACTCAATATGGCAAAGTGGCAATGGTAGGTGACGGAGTGAACGACGCACCGGCGTTAGCTACAGCAAATATCGGTATTGCGATGGGTGGTGCAGGAACTGATACTGCACTTGAAACAGCAGATATTGCACTGATGGCAGATGACTTGGAGAAACTTCCATATACTATTAAATTGAGCTCACGCACTAAACAAGTCATATTACAAAATATTTCGATCGCACTGGGTTTAAAAATCATTGCGTTATTACTCATTATTCCAGGCTGGCTAACATTATGGATGGCGGTCATGGCGGATATGGGTGCTACTGTCATTGTCGTAATAAATTCATTGCGACTCATGAAAAATAACATATAACCTAGCAGAAACTTCAGTCGAATAAATCGTCTGAAGTTTTTTCTATTGAATAAAATGGTAAACTAATCATAAGAACCATCATGAGGAGTGTGGATGTTTTGGCAATGACCGAACTGGAACTTGAAATGATTATGAACAAACAGAAACGATATTATACATCAGGAGTAACACGTAGTATTTCATTCCGAAGAATGATGTTGGAAAAACTGTATAAAGCGATTCAAAAACATGAAAAGGAAATTTCAGACGCATTGCATAAAGACCTACACAAACATCCATTTGAAGCATATGTAGCAGAAATAGGATTCGTTTTATCCAGCATTACCCATATGCTCGATCACTTGGATGAATGGGCAGCCCCTGAAAAAGTGAAAACACCGCTCCATTTACAACCGGCAACGAGCTTGATCGTGAAAGAACCATATGGCACTGTATTGATTATCGGACCGTTCAATTATCCGTTCCAACTATTAATTGATCCGTTAATTGGTGCGATAGCAACAGGGAACTGTACCGTGTTAAAACCTTCAGAAGATGCATGTCATACAGCAGCTATTGTAGACAAGATGATTTCTAGTGTATTTCCACCAGAGTATGTATCTGTAGTGCATGGTGAAAAAGAAGAAACGCAACTATTACTTGGCGCTCCATTTGATTATGTATTCTTTACTGGAAGTGCAAAAGTAGGGAAAATTGTCATGAAAGCTTGCGCGGAGAGATTGACTCCATTGACGTTGGAGTTAGGCGGAAAGAGTCCAGCTGTTGTCGACCATACTGCGGATATCAAAAAAGCAGCGGAGAAGATTGTGTGGGGTAAGTACATGAATGCAGGCCAAACGTGTATAGCGCCTGACTATGTAGTGGCGGACGTGTCGATTTACGATGAATTAATCTATGAAATGAAAAGCGCTATCCGACGTTTTTACGGAAAGGACGCACAAAAGAGTACGGACTACGGACGCATCATCGCAGATCGTCATTTCGATCGATTAGCGAAAATACTAGATCAAGATCAAGCATATATCGTAGAGGGCGGCAAGACAGATGCTACGGATAAATATATCGAGCCGACCATTTTAGCGCTGTCAGACTGGAAGAGTGCCAGTATGCAAGACGAATTATTCGGTCCGATCTTACCTGTCCTGCCCTATGATAATTTAGGTATCGCAATTCAGCAAATTAGCATGTTGCCTAAGCCACTCGCTGCATACTTTTTCACTGAGAACGACGAGGCAGCTGATCATTTCATTGAAGTATTACCATTTGGTGGCGGTTGCATCAATGATACGATTTCGCATGTTGCAAATATTCATCTACCGTTTGGTGGGATAGGGCCTTCTGGCATGAGTCAATATCACGGAAAAGCAAGTTTTGAAACGTTCTCTCATTCAAAATCCATGATGAAAAAGAGTACGGCAGTCTCGGTACCCATTGCATTTCCTCCATACAAAGGTAAGCTTCCATTAGTGAAGCGTATCATTCGCTAGCGGTAGCGAAATCCAAACTTTCGTCCACGCACTTTGCTGGCTTTCGACCTGCAAAGTGCCTTTGTGGTCCGCACTAATTTTCTTTGTAATTACCATACCGAGCCCTGTGCCATCTTCTTTTGTAGAAAAGAAAGGCTGATCAATAGATGCTAAAGTCACCTGATCCATTCTGCACCCGTCGTCCTCAAGGCAAACGTAGAAAGGTTCTTTTCGGATTGTCAGTGAAATCATAATGTTTCAGTGAGAACTTGTCGCCTTGAATAGGAAGCTCTATTTTCTCAGCATACAGTTGACAGGTAATCCAGCATTTTACGAATTACTTATCCAAGCCGATGTTCATTTCCTGGATGACTTCTAGAATAGAAAGTAGTGTAGTATCCTGTAAAGTTGGTTTTGCTAATGCAAGGAAATCTGTCGCGATTTGGTTGACACGGCTGATTTCATTCCTCATAATTTCTGAGAAATATGCTTACGGATTCGCAAAGTCTTGATTCATCATTTGAATAAATTTTGTGATTGAGGTGACGAAATGGATTACCCTAAACACTCTTCCAAGGTCCAACCATATAACTGTTTAAATGCAGGGTTACAAGTAATTATATTGTCATCCAAATCGAACACGGAGATCGCATCCTGTGACTGCTCAAAAGATAAATCTAGATAATTCACATAACGTACGGTAGGAATAAAGTTTTTTGACATTTGATAGACACTCCGATCAATAATCTAGGGTGGATGTGATGAATAAAGACGCGTATGATATGGGTAATTGATTCATTATATAATACAATATTTTAAGGAATTAAGAATCATTTTTTAATGAAAGATATTTATTTGTTATAATGAGTAGAGTTATTCACCAATCTATTGGAGGAAATCACATGAATACGAAAGAATTACTATCTGTATTACCTGTAAAAACTATAAAAGGAACATTGCCGGAAAATGTGACAGACGTGGCGGTGGATTCACGAGCTGTTCAGGATGGTGGAGTATTTGTCTGCCTGAAAGGTTATACAGTGAACGGCCACCAATTTGTCAAGAGTGCGTTATTGAGTGGTGCACGTGTCATTATTGCATCAGAGCCAATCATGATAGATGAAGAACGCACAGCGGTAGTGTATGTTGAAAACACTTCGAAAGCGATCGAGTTACTGGCGTCTAAGTACTATCAGTATCCTTCAAAGCGTATGAAGATGATTGGTGTAACTGGAACTAATGGAAAAACGAGTGTCGGCAATATCATTCATGACATGCTGCGACAGACTGAAGAAAAGACAGCAGTGTCAGGGACGATTGGTTTCAAATTAAATGATATTCTGTATGAAACAGAAAATACGACGACTGATGTTTTGACTACCCAGCAAATGATTGCACAAGCTGCAAATGAAGGTTGCGAATCGATGATTATGGAGGTTTCTTCACACGGCTTAGTTGAAGGTCGACTGGCAGGAACAGAATTTGATATTGCGATTTTCACTAACTTAACGCATGACCATTTGGATTACCATAAAACGATGGAGAATTACAGCGCAGCGAAAGGTTTATTGTTTGCACAATTGGGTCAACAGCTGGATCAGAAAAAGTTTGCGATTATCAATGCAGATGATCCATGGAGCAGTAAAATGATGGAAATGACTTCGTTTCCTATCTTTACATACGGCATCCATGTGAAGTCTTCATTCCAAGCAATGTCAATCGAAATGCAGTCAAACTATACGAGATTTCAATTGCAAGCACCAGACGGAACGTTCACCGTTACTATGCCGTTGATAGGTGAGTTTAATGTCTATAATTCCTTGGCAGCTATTGCAGCATTATATGCCAAAGGAATGGCGACGGAAGATATTTTACCGCTGATCGCGAACGTATCGACTGTGAAAGGTCGTCTTGAAAAAGTGGAAACCTCTCTACCACTGACGATTTTCATTGATTATGCCCATTCACCAGATGCAATTGAAAAAGCAATTGCTACCGTCCAACCTTTAAAAAAAGAAGGCAATCGTCTTCTATTCTTGATTGGAACAGGAGGCAATCGTGATCGTCTGAAGCGTCCAATCATGGGAGAAAAAGCAGCAGCTGCAGATTATGTCGTCTTCACAACAGATGATCCACGAGATGAGCCGTATGAGTCAATCATATCGGAACTTAGTGCCACGATGCCACATAATCAGTACGCATGTATAGGAGATAGAGAAGAAGCAGTACGCCATACTATTGAACAAGCGAATGCCGGAGATATCATTATATTCGCCGGAAAAGGTCATGAAGATTTTCAAATTATCGGCAATACAAAATATGCGCATTCAGATGCACAAATTGCACTTGAAGAAGCTGCTAAAAAGTTTGGCGACACCACGATTAATAAATGAAGTGCAGTTTGAATTTGAGAGTCTATAGTTTTTTAGTCAATTCAATGAAAAACATTGAAATGCATCCCTATTCTCTCTATGATAGAAAACGTAAGCAAAAGGAGAGTACGATTGATGCAAAAGAATAAACATGATGAAATTACTTCGCGACGAACGTTTGCGATTATTTCTCACCCGGATGCCGGTAAAACGACAATTACTGAAAAGTTACTATATTTTGGCGGAGCGATTCGCGATGCTGGAACAGTTAAAGGAAAGAAATCAGGAAAATTCGCTACGTCTGACTGGATGGAAATTGAAAAACAACGAGGTATATCGGTAACATCCTCCGTTTTACAATTTGACTATGCGGGCAAACGCGTCAATATTTTGGATACACCAGGACACGAAGATTTCAGTGAAGATACGTATAGAACATTGATGGCAGTGGACGCAGCCGTCATGATGGTCGATTCGGCAAAAGGAATTGAGCCACAGACGATTAAATTGTTCAAAGTATGTAAAATGCGTGGAATTCCAATCTTTACATTCATCAATAAAATGGACCGACAAGGTAAAGAGCCATTGGAGCTAATGGAAGAATTGGAAGAAGTGTTAGAAATCCAATCATACGCAATGAATTGGCCAATCGGTATGGGAAAAGAGTTCCTAGGTATTTATGACCGTTTCAATCAACGTATTGAGTTAGCGCGTCCGAATACAAGTGAAGAACGTTACCTTCCAATCGACGAAGAGGGCGAGCTTGCGGTAGAACATTCCATGAAAGAGACATCTTATTATAAACAAGCTCTAGAAGATGTCATGCTATTGAATGAAGCAGGAAACGACTTCGATGAAGAACGTATTGCGAAAGGTGATTTAACACCTGTATTTTTTGGTAGTGCATTGACTAATTTTGGTGTTCAGACGTTCTTAGAAACGTTTCTACAGTTCGCACCTGAGCCGCAACCTAGACTAACAAAAGACGCTGAATACGTAGATCCAGAGTCTGACGTTTTTTCAGGCTTCATCTTCAAAATTCAGGCTAATATGAATCCTGCACATCGGGATCGTATTGCATTTGTCCGAATTGTCTCAGGTGAGTTTGAACGTGGCATGACTGTAAATGTCCCACGACTTTCAAAGAATTTTAAGTTGTCTCAAACGACTCAGTTCCTTGCGGATGATCGTGAAACCGTCAATCAGGCAGTAGCAGGTGATATCATTGGCTTATATGATACCGGTAACTATCAAATCGGTGATACAGTCATCGGTGGTAAAGCTAATTTCCAGTTTGAAGCACTTCCGCAATTTACTCCTGAGTTATTCGTTAGAGTAAACGCTAAAAACGTGATGAAATCCAAACAGTTCCACAAAGGGATCTTACAACTTGTGCAAGAAGGTGCTATTCAATATTATAAAACCTTGCATACTGAAGAAGTCATTCTCGGTGCAGTAGGTCAGCTTCAATTCGAAGTTTTCGAACACCGTATGAGAGCGGAATACCATGTGGAAGTTCAGATGGAGACGATGGGATCCAAAGTAGCACGCTGGATTGAAAACGAAGAAGATGTAAAAGAGACTATGGCAGGGCAACGTGCATTACTCGTAAAAGATCGACATGAACGTAAAGTTTTCTTGTTCGAAAACGATTTTGCGATGCGTTGGTTCCAAGATAAATTCCCAGATATCAAGTTATATAATCAATTATAAATCATAGAACATATTACCCGGACGGATTCATAGTAATCCGTTCGGGTTATTTGTTCAAAATGTGAATAAGCGTAGCGTTTATTCGCTAGTATTCGAGCAAATTGTGATGAAAATACCTTATTTAGGTGGTATGGTGTAAAGACGAAAAGGCTCCTTAGTGGGAGTGCTGAGAAAAGAGAGGAATAGATAAATGAAGATTAGTAGCTTTTCGGTCAAACGTCCCGTATTTACGTTAGTCACTATGTTTCTCGTCATTATTTTGGGTGCAGTATCCTTCTTTAAAATCCCTGTTACATTGATCCCTGACTTAAATCCGCCTGTAGCGGTGGTAGTCACAAATTATCCGGGGGCTTCACCGACAGAAGTGAGCGAGAAAATTACTAAGCCGTTAGAAGAAAGTTTATCGACAGCTCCTGGCCTAAAGTCGATGCAATCTTCTTCTCAAGAAGGAGCCAACTTAGTATTTCTACAATTTGATTGGGATTCTTCGATTGATGATGTCCAAATGGATATTCTCCAACGGATTGATCAAGTAGAAGTGCCCGATGGTGCTAATAAACCACGTTTCATGAAATTTGACCCTTCTCAATTTCCGGTCATCCAACTATCTTTACGTTCCGTCGATAAAGATACAGATATACGAAAAATCGCAGAAGAGCTGGAGAAAGAATTACGCCGTATTGAAGGTGTAGCCAGTGTAAATGTGTCAGGTAAAATCATTGAAGATGTTCAAGTTATTTTAGATCCAGACAAATTAAAAGGATTTGGTTTAGCACAATCAGACGTCGTGCAGGCAATACAAGCTAGTAATGTATCTATGCCAGGTGATCCGATTGACACGAATGATGGTAGAAAGTTAACTACAAGAATCTTAAGTACAGTTCAGAATATCTCGGATGTTCGTAGTATCCAAATAGGTGCCAATCCGCAGACTGGTGACAAAATCAAAGTCTCAGACGTAGCAGATGTAGCACTGTTGGAGCCGAAAGTACAAACAGAAACACGAGCCAATGACGAGCAGGCTGTATTATTGTCTGTACTTCAAGAGTCAGGAGCCAACACTGCGACTGTCTCTAAAGAGTTTAAAAAGTCATTGGATAAGTTATTGGAGGAAGAGGCATACCAAGATATTGAATCGGATGTTATTTTTGACCAAGGCGACTATGTACAGCTGGCAATTGGGAATATCGGTCAGTCATTAATTCTCGGTGGCTTGTTCGCAATGCTTGTGTTATTTGTCTTCTTACGTGGAATTAAGAGTCCAATCATCATTGGCGTAGCGATTCCGTACTCGGTTATTGTGACATTTGTCCTTATGTATTTCGCGGACTTCTCATTGAATATTATGACACTCGGTGCACTTGCACTAGGTATTGGTATGTTAGTCGATAATGCGATAGTCGTTATAGAGAATATTGAGCGACATTTAGCCATGGGGAAAACGCCAACTGAAGCAGCAAAAGATGGTTCAAAGGAAGTAGGCGGCGCTATAACTGCGTCTACGTTAACTACTCTGGCTGTATTTGTACCGGTAATCTTCATTACGGGGATCATTGGTCAAATCTTCACGGAGTTCGCATTAACGATTTCATTCAGTTTATTTGCATCGTTAGTCGTTGCATTGACTGTTGTGCCGATGCTGGCAAGTCGTTTGTTGAAGACGCCAACTGAAGAAACTCTTGAGAAAAAGAGCCATGTGAAGAAAAATCAGAGATTCGAAAAATCTGTTAAATGGGCATTAGGGCATCGTTTACTCGTGTTACTACTAACGACTGTTTTATTGGCAGGAAGCGCATTCGGAATTTTAAAAGTAGGAACGGAATTCTTACCTGCTACGGATGAAGGGGCTTTCAGTATTAATGTTGCGTTACCAAATGGCGCTTCACTTGATGCGACAGACGACGTAGTAAAGCGAATAGAAGAAGAAATGAAGAAGCAAGACGACGTAGAAGTGTACGTCAGTTTAGTCGGTGGAACACAACAAAGCATGGCACAAGGCGGATCAGAAAGTAATATGGCGGAAGTGTATGTGAAGCTAATTCCACTCGATGAACGCGATCGCTCTGTCTTTGAATTTGTAGACAAAGTACAGCCAATCGTCGAGCAGGAAATCGGTGATGATGCAGAAATTAGCTTCAATTTGCAAACCGCTGCTGGATCAAGTCCAAATACATTATCATTCTCCCTTAATGATACAAATGAAGAACGTTTAGGTAATGCAGTATCTAAGTTAGATAAGAAGTTACGTGAGCTGGATACCGTGACAGATGTTGAAAATGATTTAGTAGATACAGTAGAAGAAATAAAAATTGAAGTGGATCGTGAAAAAGCTTCAGATGTCGGATTGGCGCCGTATCAAATCGCGCAAACGGTTAGTGACGTTACGCGAGGTGTCTTTGCTTCACAAATCGTCTTTGAGAAAACTGGCGAAGTAGTGGGAGTAAACGTAGGGTACGATGAGCGTTTCCGCAATAGTATAGATAAGCTAAAGGAATTGGAATTAAAAACACCGCTAGACACGTTTGTTAAGTTGAAGGATATAGCGAGTGTTGAAATCGCAGAAGGTCCTGCAGCCATTGTGCGTGTAGACCAAGCACATTCCATCGCCTTTACGGTGAAATATCTATCCAGTGAATCATTGGGGGATATGACGAAAAAGGTAAATGATATTGTGGATGATCTGGATCTACCTAGCGAAGTGGAACTTTCATACGGTGGAGATCGTGAGTTATTTGAAAGTGCGATTAACGATATGCTGTTAGCGATTGTATTGGCAGTAGTCTTAGTATATATCGTAATGGCTGCACAGTTCGAATCGTTCAAATATCCATTCGTTATTATGTTCTCGGTACCTCTTATGCTAATTGGTGTTTCACTGGGATTGGTCTTTACGAACACACCGGTCAGTGTAACGGCAGTCATCGGTCTTCTCATATTAGTGGGAATAGTCGTCAACAACGGGATTGTATTGGTTGATTATATTAATCAACGTAAAGAAGCAGGACTCAGCTCGTACGATGCGATTATATCCTCTGTACGCGACCGTGTTCGTCCTATCTTGATGACGGCCCTGACGACTATTTTAGGCTTACTACCGCTAGCTCTAGGACTCGGTGAAGGTTCTGAGTTGAACCAGCCGATGGGTATTGCAGTAATTGGTGGATTAATCAGTTCAACATTCCTGACGTTGTATATTGTGCCGATCATTTACAGTTTATTAGATCGTGACACACGCAGAGGTATGAATACGCCAAAAAAAGCACGACCCGTAACGGAAGAAGATCAACCCGTCACGGTAACTGAAACGGTCACCGTGACCGAGACAGTAACGGAAACTGTCACTGTAAGAGAAACCAAGTAATTCAAAAAGCCGGCAAATGGGATTTTCCCTTTTCCGGCTTTTTTATAGGATGTTGAATAAGTTACACAAAAGAATAATATAGTAGGACTAGTAATGTATACGCCAGTGAGTTGAATGCTAATGCGCTTGTTTTTATGTCGTCAAACATCTGTACTTTTAATTTAATAGCACTATGGGCATCTCCTAAATCATTTGCAAATCAAAGTTATCATGTTATAATACTTTAAAAGTATCCGATATCTTAATAACTTTTGACGCAATGTCAAAGGGGAGTAGCTATAGGGAAACCTATTTCATAATCGTCAATACGTGACTGCCTCGACGGTCATCGGTTATGATAGCTGGATTTTGAACGTGAAATTCCGACTTAGCGAGACCTTTGCCTAATTATTAGGTGAGGGTCTTTTTATTTTGTAGAAAACAAGGAGGAATTATGTTGGATCCGATTTTATTAGAATATGCATGGGTACTCTTAGTATTAATCGTACTCGAAGGCCTATTAGCAACAGACAACGCCGTAGTAATGGCAGTAATGGTCAAACACTTACCGAAACTCCAACAAAAGAAAGCTTTATTTTATGGTTTACTAGGGGCATTCGTCTTTAGATTTACTGCATTATTTATGATTACATTTTTAGTGAAGTTCTGGGAGATACAAGCCATCGGCGCTATTTACTTGTTGTTCATATCGGGTAAAAATATATACGACAAAATTACCCATAAGCCGGAGGGGCATCCAAATCAAAAGCCGAAAAAACAATCAGGTTTCTGGATGACCGTGTTGAAAGTGGAACTTGCAGATATCGCGTTCGCATTGGACTCTATGCTCGCGGCTGTTGCGCTTGCGGTAACGTTGCCAGAGTTAGGTAACTTCCACGTTGGTGGCATTAACGGAGGACAGTTCGTAGTCATGTTGTTGGGTGGTATGATTGGTTTAATCATGATTCGTTTTGCGGCGAAACAATTCGTAGTTATGCTGGAAAAGTATCCTACATTGGAAACAGCAGCATTCTTAATTGTAGGTTGGGTTGGTGTTAAGTTAGTCGTCCTAACTCTTGCGCATCCTGAGCTACTCATCATTCCTGAAGCATTCCCGCATTCGACATTGTGGAAAATGACGTTCTGGACTGTGTTATTAGTCTTGGCAGTAGGCGGATATCTACTGGCCGTCGCAAAATCTAAGGTGAAAGCTAATAAATAATACGAAAACAGTCTCTTCCAAGTATGTTGGAGAGACTGTTTTTTATCTGTAGTTTAGAATGATGTAAAGAGTGTAAAGTTCTGTATATAGCTATCTTTTCATCAGGGGATTTGATAAAGTAGGAAAATGAAGTTTCCGTTATGAAAGGAATTTGAAAAAGATGAGGCTTTCCAGGGAAGTTTTTCATAAGTTTACGCCAGCACAGATTATCGCTTTCTACTACTTTTTGGCGATTGCATCCTCTTTTCTTTTACTGAACTTGCCAGGTGTATATAAACCAGGTGTGAAAGTGGCCATTATAGATAGCTTGTTTACCGCAGTGAGCGCAGTGAGCGTAACAGGATTGACGCCTATTAGTATCGGGGAAACGTACTCCGTATTCGGCCTTTGCATGATCATGCTCGTGCTTCAGCTCGGTGGTATCGGCATCATGTCATTAGGAACTTTTTTCTGGCTACTTGTAAAGAAGAAAATCGGCATGAGAGAGCGGCAATTGATTATGATTGACACCAATCAGTACACATTACAAGGCGTCGTTCAATTAATTCGTCAAATCATTCAATTGATCGTAGCCATTGAGATTATTGGTGGCGGTATTTTAACACTATATATTTATCGTTTTTATAATTCATTTAGTGAAGCGTTGTTGAACGGTATGTTCATGGCGGTGTCTGCCACTACGAATGCGGGGTTTGATATTACCGGTTCATCGATGATGCCTTATCATGATGATTATTTCGTGCAACTGATATTGATGATCTTGATTATTTTAGGTGCTATTGGATTTCCCGTCCTAATCGAAGTGAAGAGCTTCTTTTCGAAAAAAGTACCCCATTTTCGCTTTTCACTTTTTACGAAGATTACGACGTCGACATTCGGTGTTTTATTACTAGTGGGTACATTAACTATTTGGTTGTTAGAATCATTCAATTCATTTAAAGGAATGAGTTGGCACCAACAATTTTTCACCGCATTATTCCATTCGGTTTCTGCGCGCTCTGCAGGTCTTGTGACATACGACGTGACGCAATTCAGTGAAGCAACAGATATTTTTGTTAGTGCGCTTATGTTCATTGGTGCTTCGCCAAGTTCTGTAGGCGGAGGGATCCGTACGACAACATTTGCCATTGCGTTATTATTTCTCATTAACTTTGCAAAGGGGAATGACGTCATACACATTTTTAAACGCCAAATTAAATTGATTGACGTATTCCGTTCGTATGCAGTTATTCTTGTCGCGTGTTTTATGGTGTTGGCGGCATTACTATTACTGTTACTTACAGAGCCTGGGATTCCTGTTATTCCATTGCTATTTGAAATCACATCAGCTTTCGGAACGTGTGGTATGTCACTTGGTATTACAGGGGATTTATCAGTGTTCGGTAAGTTGATTATTATGGTACTGATGTTCATTGGACGAGTAGGGTTGATATCGTTCATTTATACAATCGGTGGCAAATCGAATAAAACACCGTATCATTATCCAAAAGAGCGTGTCATTATCGGTTAAGTCGAAATAAAAACCGCAGCAAGCGAATTTTCGCGTGCTGCGGTTTTATTATGGAGAGACAGTTTCCAGTACTTGTTCGGGCAAATGGTAGTGCTGTGCTTTTTCACCTGGAGTGTATTGTACAATAAGATACCCAGGATTTTTTATGACAGAAAGATCTTCTTTCAATTGAGCAGAGGTTTTCGTAACGAAAACTTGCTTCCGGATAGTTCGTTCCGTATAACCAGTCGACTCAAATGAATCACCGAGCAAGTGTGGAGAACGTAAAATGGTCTGATAAACTTCTTTTAGCTGTTCTTCTGTTACTACAGTATTCCACCAGATCTTTCTAGGTAAGAACTTTTGGTGAAGTAAATAATCCATCTTCAATAGACTAACTGCAATAGACGTATCAATTTTCAATACTTCTTCTAGGAAACGTTCCAAGCGAGTGAATAAGTCTTCGAACTGATGACCGATTCGTGACCAGCCTTGTTTTTCCCAAAAATCTCCGAACAGTTGGAAGAAGTCAAAAGGTGTATCGACCAATTCCGTTACGATATATTCCATAGAGTGTATAAATCGACCTGAATTCCAATATTTTTCGAGAATGTCTTCTGTTTGTTTGATCTTTAGCATATCATCAAAGGACAGGACGTTATTTGATACAATTTCATAAGGAGCGGTGTCGATGTAACGATACCCATATTGTTCTGCTTGGATACGTAAACCAGTACCGCGCAGTAGTTTCAAAAAGCCTAATTGTAATTCTTCAGGTCGTAAAGCAAACACTTCATTAAACGTGTCACGGAAAGACGCATAATCTTCTTCGGGTAGTCCGGCAATTAAGTCAAGATGCTGATCAATTTTTCCGCCTTCTTTAACCATCGTGACCGTGCGAGATAATTTAGTGAAATTTTGTCTTCTCTTAACTAGTTCATTTGTTAAATCATTAGTAGATTGAACCCCGATTTCAAATCGGAACAGGCCCTTCGGTGCATTTTCGTTTAAAAACTGGATCACTTCTGGTCGCATGATATCGCCAGTTATTTCAAACTGAAATACAGTGCCGGGTAGGTGTTCATCTATAAGAAACTGAAACATTTCCATCGCATAACTTCTACTAATATTGAAGGTGCGATCGACAAATTTAATGGTCTTAGCACCGTTCTGCATTAAATAGCGAATGTCTTCTTTTATTGCGTCTCGATTGAAGTATCGAACACCGACTTCTATTGAAGAAAGGCAGAATTGACAAGAGAATGGACAGCCGCGGCTTGTTTCAATGTACATGACACGATTTGACAGATGTGCAATATCCTCTGGGAAACGAAAAGGGGAAGGCAGTTCACGTAGATCCAATTTAGGACCTGGAGCTGTGATCTTCAACTTTCCGTCTGTTCGATAGGCAATACCTTGTACAGAGGAGAGATCTGATTGTCCATCTACTGCTTGAAGTATATCTTTAAAGGTTTTTTCGCCTTCACCTATCGCGATAATATCGATTTCCGGAACCCTTTCTAACCATTGGTCATAATCGTATGTCACTTCAGGCCCACCACAGACTATAACGGTTTTAGGGCTTGTTAGTTTTAGCAGACGAATCACTTTTATAGTTTCTTCTATATTCCAGATATACACGCTGAAGCCAACGACGTCTGGTGTATGTTGATACAGCTCTGAAACGATAGAAAGTGTAGGATCGTGAATGGTGAATTCCGCTAGCTCACAATGAAATTCTGGTGCTGCATACGCCTTTAAATAACGTATTGCGATATTCGTGTGTATATATTTAGCATTCAAAGTAGATAAGACAATATTCATAGTAAAACTCCTAATCTTAAAATAAAATAAATAATTGGAAAAACAAAAGCGGACTATAGTCCTATGTGAACAAGAGCGTCAATATGGCATAATAAGAATCACTCAGAAATTATTTACAAAGTTTGTAATGCTATACAAGTGCATAATAGATAGGTGCAATTGAGTTGAGGGGGTACTGCCACAGTGTTGAAAACACTAAATATCAATCGTTATCTAGAAAGTTCACTTTTTAAAATCGTCTTAGATGAAGATGGCGATATTCTTGATATGACAGAAGCTGTTAAATTACTAATGCCTAAAAACTTTATACCGCATCATATATCTGAATTATTTGATCAAAGCTTGTTGGAACAAATAGAGAAACGTTTACTTCTGTTAAAAGAAGAAACGATAGCTGATCAAAATGTATTGACTGGTCATCTAGATGTGCAGAATAAAAAACCTGAGCCTTGTTATATTATATACCAGCAATATAGCGGTAGGGCGATTTTAACAATAAAAATTGGTGAACAAAATGATAAACTGAATCAACTTTATGAAAGTGCCTATGTAAAGGCGATTATGCCAATGGCATTAGTGAATGAATCGGGTTATATCATTTCGGCGAATGATTTATTCTCGGAGATATTTCCTTACCAACCTTCAAGTGAACTTTTACATCTACAAGATATTTTTAATTTAATGACGCCAATTTCTCCGTTTACTTTTGAAGAATATATCTTAAAAGCACTAACACAGGAATCTTCGACAGTGAAGATGTCTTACACATCTAAAGGAATACAGCGCTACCAAGAGGTTATTTTGATGTTGGACTGTAAAACACAAATGTTTATCCTGCGGTTTGTAGACATTACTGAACAAGAACGCCTATTTGAGCAACTGGCGCACTCCGATCAATTATGCACGACTGGGGAAATTGCCGCAAGTATTGCACATGAAGTACGTAATCCGATGACGACATTACAAGGGTTTCTCCAACTTCTGGAACACGAAGTAACGGGTAATGCAAAAATGTATGTCAGTGTTATTCAAGACGAAGTCAAGCGCATGAACGAGATATTGAATGAAATGTTAGTCCTATCAAAACCAGCAGTTGACGAAATCACTATATTTTCGTTATCTGTTTTAGTAGAAGAAGTACTAATATTGCTCCGTCCTAAAGCGTTATTGGATCAAATTCATTTAGTGAATGAATTTAATGCCAAGGGATCTTTACTAATTCAAGCAAATCCCAGTCGTATTAAACAGGTATTTATAAATTTGATTAAGAATGCAATGGAAGCTATGGAGGCAAATGATACATTGTCTATCATAATAAGCGAAGGGGATCGGCAAAATGTGGATATCTTTATATCCGATACGGGGGCTGGAATAGGAGAAGAAATGCTTGAAACTATTTTCTTGCCATTTGTGACAGACAAACCAGACGGAACTGGTTTAGGACTTCCATTCGTTAAAAAAACCGTTCAAGAACATGGAGGAACTATATCCGTTACTAGTGAAATGGGGAAAGGAACGGTCTTCCATTTATCATTTCCTCTAATTCCTGTAATATCATCGAAATGACGGAGAGTTCAACTAATAAAAGGCCGATCCAAAGGGATCGGCCTTTTTGCATTGGCAATATTACTTGATGGTAGCTGCCATGTCTTTGAATTCTTCCACATGTTCGTTATCTTCTTTGGCATAAATGGTTGCACGAATTAACTTGTCTTCACGTTCAATGACATAGCCTGTGAAATAACCTTCAGTAGAATCTACGACCGCACCTTTAACCGATTTAATATCATCAGCTTGTGGAAGATCTGTTTCATCTATAATCTCGACTGGTGTTTCCCCGTCACTTGAAGCCGTCAATAACTCTTCCATATTTTCATAGAGTTCATCGAAAGAATACGATTCTTCATCAATAGCTATAGCTTCAATTCGCATAAACATTTCACTGTCTTCGTCAAGATATAGACTGTCTCTGCCTGGTTCTTCACTTGTCAGTGTATATCCAGGGAGCACCATCATGGAGTATTCTTGTTCATCGCTTGTTGTTTCCACGGCATCTTTCATCGCCTCTTCGGTTGCTTCTCCTTCTGTGTCTGTTTCAATTTCTGCTTCATTTTCGGAAGAAGTACTTTCTTCTACATCTGTTTCAGGAGCAGCAGGTTCTTCTATAGCATTACCTGTTGTATCTTTTTCTGGTTCTGCATCAGATGTTCCGCACGCTGCAAGCATGATAGAGGCGGTTAGTGAAGTGAAAATAATACGCCATTTGTTGTTCATTTGTACCACTCCTTCATATACTATTCTATCTAATTGGACGGATCACAGCGAAGAAGGTTTCAATCTTGTGTGCTGTTGTGTAGGATGATGTAACGTTTATGGTTAATCACTGTTTTTTCATGCATTACCGATTCGTCGAAGTCTTCCATATACGTTAAGTCTACAATTACAGAGTTTTCGTTCACTTTCTCAACAATTCCTTGTAAGCCTTCTTTGAATTCGATGATATCACCAATTTCAGCAATCGTCATTCTAACCACCCTTTCTTCAGTTATTATTCATGTTAAGCAAAAATACGAAACTGTATTATGGGAATTCCTTTATAGTTTGCCTTATAATCTGCAAAACGTAAAGTCTTATCTTCAGAAACTATAGAAAAATTGATCTATACATTTTGTCGAAAAATATCGATAGTATTTCGGTTTAATCATAGTATGTTGTTGGTATATTAAAGAGTAGAGTATTTACAGATGGAAGGTGTGCAAGTAGTGCGTAATTGCAAACTAGAAATAGAACGTGTTAGAGAGCAATTAATTCAGGCTGCGGAAAAGTATGGTATGAACGCCGAAGCTACCATTGAACTTAGTCATAAATTAGATGTATTAATTAATGAATTCAATGATAAAAAAGAAATACAATTGCCTTGAATTTATGCGAAATGAATGTTTAACTCATAATAAAAGTGGGAACAATATAAAAGAACACAGCAACATTCTCATTTCCCCCTTTTGTGGACCAATCTTGTATTGGTCCTCTTTTTATGTTTAATTGTAAAAATATTTGAACTTCTGTACGATAGAGATCAGCATACATAATGAGGAGTGAAAATATGCAAAAAGAAAAGATTGCATTCATTGGAACGGGTGTCATGGGTTCGAGTATCGTCAAGCATTTGCTTACGGCATCTTATGAAGTAACCGTATTCACTAGAACGAAATCAAAAGCTGAACCGCTTGTAGCACTAGGGGCAAAATGGGCAAACAATGTAGCGGAAGCTATTGAACATGCGGATATTATTTTTACGATGATCGGTATGCCCGCTGATGTGGAAGAAGTGTATTTATCGGCTCAAGGTATATTGGCGAACGGTCATCCTTCTCAAATCGTAGTAGATATGACGACTTCGAGTCCGGAACTAGCTATTGCCATTGCAGAAAGGGCGGCATCGTTACAAATGGATTCACTGGATGCGCCTGTATCGGGTGGGGATACTGGAGCTCGAAATGGTACGCTATCTATTATGTGTGGAGGTCAAAAAGAAGTATTTGAAAAATTATTACCGATTTTATCTGTTTTCGGCAAACAAATTGTCTATCAAGGAGAAGCGGGAGCGGGACAACACGCTAAAATGTGCAATCAAATTACAGTCGCTGGAAATATGATAGGGGCATGCGAAGCGATTGCGTACGCTATGGAATCGGGTCTTGATCCGGATACGATGTTACAATCCGTCACGTCGGGTGCAGCGAATTCATTTAGTTTATCTGATCTTGGACCACGAATTATTAACGAAAATTATGAACCGGGGTTTTATGTAAAACATTTTGTGAAGGATTTACATATTGCATTACAGGAATCAGAAAGACTGAATCTTAAATTGCCAGGGTTACAGCTCGCTCATGATATGTATGCAGATTTACTTGCAAAAGGTTATGGGGAAAAAGGAACGCAAGTTCTGATTAAAAAATATATAAAGTAAGATGTAAACAAGTATGATATCTGCTTTATGTTTAGTGTGTAAAAAATACACAAGGGCAAATCTGTTGTACAGTAAATGGAGAGCGTCTACTTGCGAATAATCCACTGAGCGTAAAATCCGCATACTTACTCACTAATTGCACATGCTCTTTACTATAGTATGAGCGAAAAGGAGGGAGTTATGATGTGGGATTTTTGGTTATGGCCCATGGTGTTTGTAGCAGCCATTATGCTGGGGATCGGACTAGCTGGAGTTAGGAAAACAAGTCGTTCTTTTCAGTTGAACGAAAAGAACAAAATACCTGATATTGCAGCGGAGCATCCATATGCAATGAACCCGTTACTGTGGATCATCATGGTTGCTTCAGCTTTTATCTTTGTCGTCATTTTTTATTACTGGGCCTCTTTCTATTCATGAAAGAGGTTTTTTTGTTTTGTGAATCCGCTTTCTTTTGAGGTGGGAATTGGCTTTTTGTGGTATGATAGATATGAAGCTGTAAACGGACTTTTAGGTACATGTATGTAGATGAAGAACAGAAGGAGCGATCACCAATGGTTTCTATAAACAATAAAGATTTTCTTACCGCGCCCATCGTAGATCAAATTATTTCTTCGGAAAAAGTTGCTCACGTGCAAATTGGCAATAATGCAGAGCATGCATTACTAGTTTTGACCAAGACAGGCTATTCTGCCATCCCTGTACTGGATAATCAGTATCATTTGAAAGGGCTCCTCGGGATCGGAATGATTACAGATTCTATTTTAGGTATGGAACGCATTGAATATGAAAGATTAGAAGATATAAAAGTAGATGAAATTATGGATACGAATCTACCAACGATTCGTGTGAATGACCGTTTTCAACGTGCAGTAGATTTATTGATTAATCATCCGTTTTTATGCGTCACTGAAGAAGATGGAACATTTGCCGGCATTATTACGAGACGTGTGGTTATGAAAGAATTTAAAAAGTACATTTACAACGTGTAATACATCTACTGGAATAGAGCAGTAAAGCAAGTACTATAGTAAAATGGTAAAGGGCTCCGATAGAGGAGTCTTTTTCTAATAGAAGGAGTTGAAATAGCTGTGCGCAAGGAAACGAATCGGCCCTTTGTTCTTGCTGCCGTGATGCTTGCTATGTTTGTAGGGGCAGTGGAGGCGACAATTGTTACTACTGCGATGCCGACGATTGCTTCTGAATTAGGTGGGTTTTCACGATATAGTTGGATATTCTCATCTTATTTATTAATGAGTACTGTGACGGTGTTAATTTATGGAAAGTTAGCGGATTTATTTGGGCGAAAGCCAATTTTTTTTATGGGCTTGACGATTTTTTTGATCGGTTCCATACTTTGTGGCTTTGCCGTCTCGATGGAGCAGTTGATCGTCTACCGCCTTATACAAGGTCTAGGAGCAGGGGCTGTTATGCCGATTGCGACTACGATTATCGGTGATATTTATTCAACGGAAGAGCGTGCGAAGATACAAGGATACTTGTCGAGTGTGTGGGGCGTATCGGCAGTTTCAGGTCCTGTAATTGGTGGGTTGATTGTACAGTACGTTAGCTGGCAATACATATTTTGGGTGAACGTCCCGCTCGGACTACTATCAATGGGCGTCATTTATTTCTTTTTCCATGAACCAAAAGAAACTAAAAAGGCTTCTATCGATTACAAAGGTGCTTTTCTACTGACGGCTGCATTGTCTACGATCTTAATTTGGCTTGTAGAGGGAGGTCAAGGATTCGGGCGTTTTTCAGCATTCGGCATAGCATTAATTGTACTGTCTGGCATATCATTTTGGTTGTTTTTCAGACAAGAGAAGCTGGCAAAGGATCCACTGATCTCGTTTAGTATTTGGAAAAACCCTGTTATTTTATATGCGAATCTCGTCTCGTTGACTACTGGCGTTATTTTAATAGGGGTTTCCTCATATTTACCTACTTACGTATCCGGAGTTATGGAACAACCAGCAATCATAGCAGGTTTCACATTAACTGCCATGTCGATTGGCTGGCCTTTAGCATCCTCATTGGCGGGGCATTTACTCATACGTTTCGGCCCGTTTATCGTCTCGTTTGCTGGCGGTGTGTCTCTGGTAATCGGCACGATGATGTTTGTCTTCATGAACATCACACTGGGACCGGTATGGGCGGGATGTTCAAGCTTCTTCATAGGTGTTGGAATGGGGCTGACCAATACATCTTTCATCGTTACGATTCAAGGGGCCGTACCACGTGTACAAAGAGGTTCAGCTACTGCGGCGAATATGTTTATGAAGAACTTTGGCAATACAGTTGGTGCTTCTATGTTTGGAGCAATTTTAAATGGTGCACTCATTACCTATTTTACGAAAGAGAAATTGCCTTACACGATTGATGACGTGAATACATTGCTAACCCATGACGGTCGCTCGATGATTACAACACAAGAGTTAGTCAGTTTACAACATGGTTTAGAAAGCTCATTGCATTGGGTGTACATAGCGATTGCATTATTTGCAGTTCTTAGCTTATTATTGATTTTACGAATTCCACGAGGGAAGGTGCAAGATCATGTCAACCATTGAACTGGATATTATTAAAGCGTTGGCTGAAGAAGGTAATATGCGTAAAGCATCAGAGCGTCTTCACTTGTCACAGCCTGCTTTGTCACAGCGCCTTCAGACGATTGAAAAAGAGTGGGGGATGCAGTTGTTCATCCGTTCACAAAAAGGCCTAGAACCGACGCCAGCGGGTGAACACGTCATCAGCTACGCACAGGAATCATTGGCAAAGAAAGACGAGACGATGGAATTGATCGCCTCACTTGAAGATAAAGTACATGGGACATTGAAGATTGCTTGCGCCTCTATAATTGGTCAGACTTGGCTGCCTCAAGTATTGAAAGACTATGTAGCGCTATATCCAGATGCCAAAATTTCTTTGATGACGGGATGGAGTTCAGAAATCTCCAAAGCTTTGTACGAAGGGGAAGCACATATCGGTATTGTTAGAGGGCAAACAGATTGGAAAAGTAATCGTGTCTACTTATTTCGTGATCAGTTATATTTAGTGGATTCTGAAATCTCAACCATTGATGAATTAAAAGACACCAACCGACACTTCATTCAATATAAAAGTGATTCGAACTACTACATGGAAATACAACGCTGGTGGAATAAGCATTTCAATCAAAATCCAAGTCGCCAGATCATAGTAGATCAGATTGAAATGTGCAAGCAGCTCGCGTTAAAAGGGATCGGCTATGCCATACTGCCTTCCATCACATTGTCAGGGGATGAGAAAGTCAATCTGATTCCGCTGCTAAATAGTGAAGAAGAGTTTGAGCTGACACGTGATACATGGTTGATTGGATATGGTTCCACATTTGAATTGAAGCAAGTGAAAGCATTTGTAGAGATTGTGCAGGATTACGCAGAGTTATTAAGGAAAGATCAATAAAAAAACTTCCACTAATCGTGAAAGTTCATCATAATGAAGGCAAACTACTGTAGTAAAAGAGTTTGTCTTCATTTTTTTGTATTAAGAATCGTGTATAACTAGTGGCAAACCTCTGTCAGAAATGTCCTTCGACTACTATCACGATACTGTTTATGATGTTCTCGCGGACTCTATAAGTGACTTATTGTTCCTAGCCCAGTACAACGCAAGAATAAAGCAGAGTAATAGGATGATCGTGCCAACTATATAGGGTGATTCCCTATTGATGTCGAATATGTATCCCGCTGTAGCTGGACCAATCATGTTTCCTAGACTCATATAGGCATTCATCATACCGGCTGCGTAGCCTTGTTCTTGCCCGGCAAGTTTCGACACTAACGTGTTGACTGCAGGCCGTAATAACGCAGTGGTAGTAGAGAAAATCGTTGCAACCAAAAGAATAGTGGAAAATGTATTGACGAATAAAATTCCTAACATAGCAAAAGCCGCTATGACTAAGTTGATTAGAATGATACGCATTTCTCCAAAACGTTTGAACAAACGATCGATGACAAATGTCTGGATAATGACGCCGACAAATCCGCCAACCGTAATGATGACTGCGATTTGAGAAGGAGTGTAATTGTATTTTTGATCTACGTATAACGAGATGGTGGATTGAAAGTTAGCTAATCCGAATGAAAATACAAACATGACAATCAACATGACGAAATACGAAGTTTGTGTAGATCTACGCATTTGCTGAAAGATGTTTTCGTTCAGTGTGATTCCTTGTACTACTGGCTTAGGATTTGGTAGAAGCAGTAAAGACACGACTGCTGCTAAAACAGAAGCCGATGCAGCAAAATAAAATGGGAAGTATAAGCTGATTTTAGATAAAAATCCACCGATTCCAGGACCTATCATAAAACCTAAAGACATGGAAGCGCCAAGTAATCCCATTCCACGACCACGGTTTTTAATTGATGTGATATCTGCTACAAATGCCATGGTAGGTGGAACAATAAAGGCGGCACCGAAGCCTGAAAAGAATCGTGCAACGTAGAGCATCCATAGTTCAGTTGATAAACTGAATGCTAGTTGAGAAAGACCGTAAATAATCAATCCAAAAATAATAATATTTTTTCTGCCGTATTTATCTGAAAGATTTCCTGAAATGGGAGAGAAAATAAATTGTGCGAAAGAGAACATGGCAATTAATAGCCCGAGTGCGCGTCCTGCCACCCCGAAAGTTGCTAAAAATTCAGGCATAATAGGGATGATCAAGCCGACACCAGCCATGGCGATGAACATATTGAACATGAGGATAATAAGTGCAATATTTGTAGGGATTTTATTCATTCGGTAGCTCGCTTTCCAAAAACTTTTCATTAATCGTATCATAAAATATTGGCAATGTCTGTATTGTGCTTGGTAGGGCATACTGTGAGGACAGTAGACATGAAAAAACGACTCCTTTAGCCAAGGAGTCGTTGGTGAGATTAATCTTCTTTTTTCATTTCGTCTAGTACACGATTCACACGTTTCTCAAGCATTTTCATACCACTGCCGCCAGCTTGAAAGTGACGTAACTGACCATTTTTGTCAAAGACATAGTAGGCAGGGACATATTGGTTTTCAAATGCGTCGTTTAACTTTAATTCGCTATCTACGAAGATTGGTTGTGTAATATCGTGCTCTGCTGCTACGTTCTTGATTTGTTCCAAATCGACATCATCTTCTGAACGAGGCATGTGTACAGCCACAACATTTAGCTCGTCTTTGTACTGATCTCTGAAATTGTTTACATCGGGCATGGCTTCTTTGCACATGTGACAACTTACAGACCAGAAGTGTACAAGTGTCGGTCTTTCTCCAATGAGTTCCGATTTAGAAGTTTCGCCGTTCAACCAAGTAGTAGCCCCTTGAAGTTCAGGCATTTGTTCACGTAATTTCATCAAGAATTCCTCCTAGCTAAGTGGTTATATATGATGTGATAAAAAAATCCCCACGATTAATGTAACGTGTGGGGATGGTTGTCCAAAAAATTAAAGAGTTTCTTGACCTGGACGCCAGTTTGCAGGGCAAAGACCGCCAGTTTGTAGTGCTTGTAGTACACGAAGAGTTTCGTCAACGTCACGGCCAATGTTGTTGTGGAATACTGTCTGATACTGAAGTTCGCCTTCAGGATTGATGATGTAAAGGCCGCGCAATGCAATACCTTCTTCTTCAATCAATACACCGTATTCGCGTGAAACAGAATGGTTAGTATCGGCTGCTAGTGGGTATTTTAGTTGTTCAAGACCATTATCTTTACGATCTGTATTGATCCAAGCAAGGTGAGTATGGATAGTATCAGTAGAAACACCGATTACTTCTGCATCCAAGTCTTCAAACTCGTCGTAACGATCTGACATAGCAGTAATTTCTGTTGGACATACAAAAGTGAAGTCCATCGGATAGAAGAAAAGAACTGTCCATTTGTCATTTTTAATGTTCTCTTGCAAACTAACTCTACCAAAAGATTTATCAGCTAGTACTGCTTCCATTGTAAAATCTGGAGCCTGTCTACCTACCATTCGTTCAGCCATTATATAAAACCCCCAATTAGTCTTTTGTACAACGTCATGACTGTGTTGCACAATTCTTATATAGAATAACAAAGTTCCAAGTTGAATTCAATTGGGATGACTTGAAGATAATAACAATTAGTATAAAGAGCGGTAAACCTTATATATTTAGGGTTTGAGTATGTTTTTACTCAAAATCTTGTTTGCAGTCAGAAGGTTTTACTGGGCGTGTTTGACAAGTTTTACAATTTGGATCGCAAATCATTTCCCGCCATTCATCGCAATCCTTGCAGTAACGTGCGTCAAATTCATCGCTATAATGTAATGGTTCCATGCACTCTACACAATGAGAAGCCATCTCTTTCCACGTTCGGATTTTCTTATTGTTTACTAGAAAAATTCCTTCTAGATAATTTTCTTTTGTTGCGGGCTCGGCTTTTCGATTCCGCTTGGCATCAGAGTCCAAATAAAAAAATAAATGGTCTTCCAACTGAATCCCTCCTCAATATATGGTTTCATTCTACTATGTCATTTGCGAAAAAACAATTTTCATGACCATTTTCCTGTAAGCAATTTTCTCATTCGACATATTATAGATAGTTGATTTCGCTATCATTTTGTGTATAATAAGTAAGTTTACAACTGTTCATTTATTACAAGAAATCATACGTTACATAAGGAGGAAATTGATTGACTACTGAACCAATTATTCGTTTTGAGAATGTCACAAAACGCTACAATGAATCGACAACTGTTCTTGACCGTGTTTCATTTGAAATGGAACGTGGTAAGTTTTATACATTACTTGGACCTTCAGGATGTGGAAAAACGACGATTTTACGTTTGATCGCAGGTTTTACAGAGGCGACAGATGGATCGATCTTCTTTAATGGAAAGAAGATCAATTCTGTACCCGCAAACGAACGCCAAGTAAACACGGTATTTCAAGATTATGCATTGTTTCCCCATTTGAACGTATATGAAAATGTTGCATTTGGTTTACGCATAAAAAAAGTGAAAAAGAATGAAGTGGATCGTCGAGTAAAGGAAGCGTTGAAGTTCGTCAATCTAGCAGGATACGAATCCCGTGAAATCACTGAAATGTCGGGTGGACAGCGTCAGCGTGTTGCGATAGCTAGAGCGATCATCAATGATCCTGAAGTGATTTTGCTAGACGAGCCATTATCCGCATTAGATTTGAAGTTGCGTTCTGAAATGCAATATGAATTGCGTGAACTCCAGCAGCGTCTTGGCAAAACATTTGTTTTTGTCACACACGATCAGGAGGAAGCGCTCGCGATGTCCGATGAGATTTTCGTCATGAATAATGGAGAGATTCAACAGTCGGGAACACCAATCGATATTTATGATGAACCGATTAACCGTTTTGTTGCAGATTTCATTGGTGAGTCAAATATGGTATCGGGAAGAATCATTGAAGACTATCTAGTGGAATTCACCGGGAAGCAGTTTGCCTGTGTAGACGGCGGGTTCTACCCCAATGAAAAGGTCGATATTGTCATTCGTCCTGAAGATTTGGAAATGACAACTGTTGAAGAAGGGAAATTAAGTGTCACTGTAGATACGCAATTATTCCGAGGTGTACACTATGAACTTTCAACGTATGACGCAGATGGTAATGAGTGGCTAGTCCATTCAACGAAACCTGCGGATGTAGGGACGTTAATCGGTTTGGATTTTGAACCGATGGACATTCATGTTATGCGTCTGAATGAATCTGAAGCGGACTTTGATGCACGTCTGGAATCGTTTGGAGTGGCGGAAGATGAGGAATAAAAATCCGTTACGTTTTATATATGCCACACCGTATGCAGCATGGTTGTTATTATTTGTGCTAGCACCAATTGCTGTCATCGTCTATTACTCGTTTTTTGATTTATCGGGCCATTTGACTCTGGCCAACTATCGGAACTTCTTTACGTCGATCTATTTCAAATTAACGATGAGTTCGTTTTGGTATGCGTTTCTCATAACTTTTTTTGCTCTATTGATTTCGTATCCGACCGCCTACTTCTTAACAAAGACGAAACATAAGCAATTATGGTTGTTACTTATTATCATACCATCGTGGATTAATCTGTTGTTAAAGACCTATGCATTTATCGGATTAATGGGGAAGTATGGACCGATCAATGCCTTTTTAGAAGCGATCGGTATAGGCAATCAGCAAATATTATTCACCGACTTTAGTTTCGTATTTGTTTCTGTCTATATATTTATTCCGTTTATGATCTTACCGATCTTTAATTCCTTGGATAAAATCAATCCTACTTTACTCGATGCATCAAAAGATTTAGGGGCGAATGCATGGATAACGTTTAAGCGAGTGGTTTGGCCAATGACTACTGATGGTGTGAAATCGGGTGTACAAGTTGTGTTCATTCCGGCATTATCCCTATTTATGATTACGCGCTTAATCGCTGGCAATAAAGTCATTACACTCGGTACCGCGATTGAACAACAATTCCTTGTTACACAAAACTGGGGAATGGGTTCAACGATTGCTGTATTTTTAATCATTTTCATGTTCTTAATTATGGTACTGACATCGGGAAAAAAGGGGGGCATTATTAAATGAAGAAACTAGGAATTTTGCCAAGAATTTATTTGGCAGCAGTCTTTGTAATTTTATATGCCCCCATTTTTTACCTCATATATTATTCTTTTAATTCTGGGGGTGGGATGTCGAACTTCGAATCCTTCACTTTAGAGCATTATGAAGCGGTATTTCAGGATACGCGTCTTTTAATTATTGTTTTAAATACGCTAATTATTGCACTATTATCCGGACTACTTTCTACTACGATTGGCGTAATAGGGGCGCTTGCCATTTATTTCATGAAAAATAAATCTGCGCGCCAAACAGTATTGTCACTGAATAATATATTGATCGTCAGTCCAGATGTAATTATCGGTGCATCATTCTTAATATTATTCACATTGATCGGAGTGAAATTGGGCTTTGCGTCGGTGCTGATTTCTCACATCGCTTTTAGTATACCGATCGTCGTCATCATGGTGTTACCAAAATTGCTAGAAATGAGTACTACGTTAATAGACGCGGCACTGGATTTAGGAGCTTCACGTAAAGATATACTGACGCGTGTCATTTTACCTTATATTAAGCCGGGTATTTTCGCTGGTTTTTTCCTGGCGTTAACCTATTCATTGGATGACTTTGCTGTTACTTTTTTCGTGACAGGCAATGGATTCTCGACGTTATCCGTGGAAATTTACTCTATGGCCCGGACAGGAATCACTTTGACAATCAATGCACTGTCCGGTTTGATCTTCATACTCACTATGGTCCTAGTGCTTGGTTATTATATAATCGGAAATAAAGCGAAATCACCTCAGGGGGTGAAGAAATGAAAGGATTAATTAGCAGTGCGTTTGCGATCATACTCGTTTCGGGTCTCCTGTTATTCGCTAATTATCAACTCGAACATAAAGCGGGGCAAGAAGGTAAAGATACCATTTCGGTATATAACTGGGGCGAGTATATTGACCCAGATCTTCTGACTCAATTCGAAGAAGAAGAAGGTATTAAAGTGATTTACGAAACATTCGATTCGAATGAAGGCATGATGGGGAAAATCGAACAAGGAGGAACCGCTTACGACGTAACGGTTCCATCTGAATACGCTGTGCAGATGATGGAAGAAAAGGATCTATTACTGCCACTGGATTTCTCGAAAATCCCGAACATTAAACATATCGATCCATATTTTATGAACTTGCCGTTTGATCCAGACAATCACTATTCGATTCCGTATTTTTGGGGAACTGTGGGCATTGCATATAATGCATCCTTATTAGAAGGTCAAACATTTGAGAGTTGGGAAAGTTTATGGGATGCTTCATTGCGTCAAAAGCTGATTATAGTAGATAGTGCACGTGAAGTGATGGGCGTATCATTGAATTCACTTGGCTACTCTTTAAATTCAACGAGTTTACAGGAACTGAAAGAGGCGACAGACAAGTTGGAAACGATGGGACCCAATGTCAAAGCTGTAATAGGTGATGAAGTTACACAATTAATGATAAATAATGAAGCGTCCGTCGCACTGACTTGGTCTGGTCAAGCGGCAGATATGATTTATGAAAACGACGACATTGACTATATCGTGCCGGAAGAAGGCTCGAATTTATGGTTTGATAATATTGTCATCCCGAGAACATCCACGAACGTTGAGGGAGCGCATAAATTCATTAATTTCATGCTTGATCCTGAAGTGGCAGCGCAAAATGCGGACTACGTAGGCTATTCCACGCCAAATAGTTCAGCTTTGTCATTTATGGATGAAGAAACTACAAGCGATGAACGATTTTATCCTGATGAAAAAGCAAGAGAAAACCTTGAAGTGTATGAAAATTTAGGTTTAGAAACACTCGGCGTGTATAATGAGTTATTCCTAAAATTTAAAATGGGATTGCGATGAGAGTATAACTTTTTGCAATGGCGAGGAGTGATGAGATGAAAAAGGAATTTGTAGTAATTGGCTTAGGACGTTTCGGTGGTAGTATTGTTAAAGAATTGATTGAACTAGAAGCGGATGTGATGGCGATCGATAAGTCAGAAGAACGCGTAGAGGAATACGCGAATATTGCCACGCAGGCTGTAGCTGTCGATACTACGGATGAAGCCGCATTACGTTCTTTAGGTATCCGGAATTTTGAACATGTAGTGATTGCAATCGGAGAAAACATTCAAGCGAGCATTTTGACTACGCTGATTTTAAAAGAAATCGGTGTAGAACGTATTACAGTGAAAGCGCAAAATGATTATCATGAAAAAGTATTGCGTAAAATTGGAGCAGATCAAGTCGTTCACCCCGAGCGAGACATGGGGAAACGAATTGCGAATAACTTGGTATCCAATAATATTTTAGATTATCTAGAGTTGTCGGATGAATACTCCATTGTGGAGATTCAAGCGAATAATCACATAGCAGGGTCTTCGCTGATCGATTTGGACATTCGTGCCAAATACGGTGTGAACATTGTGGCAATTAAGCGTGGAACCCATATACTCGTCTCTCCGCAAGCGATTGAACAGATAGAAGTTAATGATGTGTTAATTGTGATTGGTTCCGATCTAGATATTCACCGGTTTGAACGAAAGGCATTGCATTGAGTGTGGATTAGGGCGAAAGCGCTGTTGATTCATCATGAAACACTTCTTGTATAGTAAATTAAATAAAAAACTGAAGACATGCTCCAAGTTAATAGGAGTTGTCTTCAGTCTGAAGCAAGTGCTAAAGTGCACTTGCTTTTTTATGTTTTTTAAAGTTCCATGATGACAGGAAGAATCATTGGTTTACGCTTCGTTTTCTCATATAAATAGGGAACGAGTGTATCGATGATGTCGCCCTTAAGATTGTTAATAGAATCCGGTTTAGCAGCCAGTTTACGCTGTAATGTTTTGGACAGCATGTATTGGGCTTCGTTGATCATTGCGCCGGATTCACGCATGTAGACGAAACCACGTGAGATAAGGTCAGGGCCGGATACTAAGCGGTTCTTTTTCGTGTCAATTGTAGCTACCACGATGACCAGACCATCTTCTGAGAGAATTCGTCTGTCGCGCAGTACGACGTTACCGATGTCACCGATGCCGCTTCCGTCAATGTACACATCGCCTGAAGGTACACGTCCAGCAAGTCTAGCTGTCGAGTCAGTAAGGGCAAGTACGTCGCCGTTACCCATGATAAAAATGTTATCGGGTTCAACATCGCAGTCTATTGCGAGTTGAGAATGCATATTCATCATACGGTATTCACCATGAATTGGCATGAAATATTTAGGTTTGATTAAACGCAACATAAGCTTTTGCTCTTCTTGCGATCCGTGACCAGAAGTGTGGATGTTGTTCAATGGACCGTGAATAACTTCTGCACCCGCACGGAAAAGTGAGTTAATCGCTTTGTTTACGCTTAGTGTATTACCTGGAATTGGTGAAGATGAGAAAATAACCGTATCTCCAGGTTGGATTTGAACTTGTCTATGTGTACCATTTGCAATCCGTGACAGTGCAGCCATCGGTTCACCTTGGCTACCCGTACATAAAATCATGACTTTATTAGCGGGTAGTCGGTTGAGTGATTGTGCATCGACGAATAAATCTTTTGGAGCGTCGATATATCCAAGTTCACGGCCGATCGTGATGGCGTTATCCATACTACGACCGAAGACAGCAATTTTCCGACCGAAAATCTGCGCCGATTCAATCACTTGTTGTAGTCTGTGGATATTGGATGCAAATGTAGCGAAAATAATTCGTCCATCTACTGTACGGAAAATATCATTCAAGCTTTCTCCAACTTTACGTTCGGACATTGTGAAGTTAGGTACTTCTGCATTTGTACTGTCTGATAACAAACAAAGTACTCCTTCACTACCGATTTTGGCCATCTTATGCAAGTTCGCAGGTTCACCGACAGGCGTAAAGTCGAATTTAAAGTCTCCCGTATGGACGATATTACCGGATGGAGTTTTAACCACTACACCGAATGCGTCAGGAATACTGTGCGTAGTTCTGAAGAATGATACTGCTGTTTTACGGAATTTGATAAAATCATCTTCTTCAATCTCATGAATTTCCGTAGTACGCAACAATCCGTGTTCTTCCAACTTATTGCGAAGCAATCCAATTGCTAGCTTTCCGCCATAGACGGGGACATTCACTTTGCGTAATAGATAGGGAATTCCCCCGATATGGTCTTCGTGACCATGTGTGATGAAAAGTCCCTTGATCTTATCGATATTGCGTTCAAGGTACGTGTAATCTGGAATCACATAGTCAATACCTAGCAATTCGTCTTCAGGAAATTTGATTCCAGCATCAATAATGATGATTTCATCTTGGAATTGTACACAATACGTATTTTTACCGATTTCACCTAGTCCGCCTAGGGCGAAAACGGCTGTTTCATTGTTTTTAATAGATTTCATTGATTAGACCTGCTCAACGTGAAAGTCTGGGGAAGCTTGTTCATATGTTAAATGCTCGCCTTCCAGCTTTTGTACGTATTCAATCATAAGATCGCGATCTTTCAGTTGATCACGGACTTCTTTTTCTGTTTCAGCTTCTACATACAAGCTGAGTGTGTTCTCGCGGACTGGGACTTCATGTACGTTTAAATGGTAATATACTTTGTAAATCATGTTTAACTCTCCTTTTTACGTTCCTAATAATACATATCATCAATAATAGCATGCAATTTCCCTAAAATAAAGAAAAGCCCACCAATTTAGTTGGCGGGCGTAAAAGTCTAAGCAATCGTCTTTTTACCGAGCAGGCCATTAAGTCGTCTTAGCAATTTGCGTTTTAGACGTTTATACATGGCATCATCACTCCTTGACAAGACTGTAACAGAAAATCGTCGTTCTGTCAAGTTTAAATGCTTTACTCTCTGTCAAATGCTGTGGCACCAGGAATATCTTTGTATGGAGCGCTCTCGTCGATATGGTCATAGAACATAATGCCATTCAAATGGTCCAATTCGTGTTGGAAAGCGATCGCGGGCAATCCTTTTAAACGCTTCTTAATAACGTTACCTTCCTTATCAAATGCTTTAACGGTAATTCTCGCATAACGAGGGACATAACCAGGCACTTCACGATCTACTGATAAACAGCCTTCGCCGGTCTCTATATAGGTTTTTTCGACGGAATGGCTAATGATCTTAGGGTTAATAGCTATAAAGTTTTCTAAAAGATTTTCACCGTCAGGTATATGCAAAGCGAAAATTCTTTTGGATGCATTGACTTGTGGAGCGGCTAAACCGATACCTGAACGTAGGCCGTATTTTTCACTCAACTTGTCATCTTGGCTATTGACGACATACTCCAATAAATCATCGCATAATTGACGGTCTTCATTACTTAAGGGAAAACTCACCTCTTTTGCTTTTAAACGCAATGTTGGGTGACCTTCTCGGATGATATCATTCATTAAAATCATTTCTACTCTTCCTTTCGGATGTAATAAGTACTGTATAGTCTATCGTAAACTGGTAACTGACGTGTAGTAAGGGTATATAATCGTAAGAACCAACTTCCTATTATACAGTATAAACGAATGAGAAAAATGGTGAAAGAAAAAAGTATATAAAGCGTCAGGAGGGTAATTAATGAAAAAAGTACTGTGTGTATTGTTTGTGTTCCTTCTACTAACTAGTTGTTCTCGAGAATCTGAAGTAACTCAACAATTTACAGATTTACTTGTTGCGGTGAATGAAAAAGAAAAACAAGGGAACAACTTTGGAAGGAAGTTGTTTGAGAAAGAGCAGAAGGAACAGGCTCTGTTCATTGAGACGATGGAGCTGTCTCAACAACAATACCAGGAAGTGAAGCGGCGAGTAGTCGCGATGAAAAAGTCTGCACATGAACGAGCTCTATTATTAGAAAAAGAGGAAAGTGCTTTACGTGAGTCGAAGAGAGCGATAGACCAAATGTCTGAATGGGTAAAGCAAGCAGATGTAACGAACCAAATAGATGAAGTGGTGGAAGAACATGATGAACGTTCAGAAATACATGAAGCATTCATCATGCAGTATAAAAAGCTACTAGACAGTCAGGCGCAGTTATATACACAACTTGAAGATCAATCCATCCGCGAGCATGAACTCCAAAAGCATGTCAATGTAGTAAATGAATTAATTGCTTCTTGTCAACGGTTACTTTCAGAATTCAATGATTCGACTAAGGAAGTAAACAGATTAACAGCTCGCGCTTTGAAAAGTTTAGAACAGCAGTAAAGAGGAAATGTAAAGTAAAGAGTTCAAATAGGTGAAACGGATAAGTATGCACAAGACAACTCGTGATCAAGAGATTTTTAGTGATGTAGATGGTTTGTGATTTGAAATTGCTATACGGATCCCTGTTGAGGACTTTCATCCATATTGATTTCGTAGTATATGTCACGAAAAACTATCCCTGTACCAATACAGAATAGATATTGTTTTAGTACAGTGCATTTTTTGAAAAGTATAAAAACAAGAGAAAGTCTTTAATCACAAGGGTTGACCAAGCGCTCAGTTTTGCGTATACTAATAAACATAAGAGGTTGTATCAACTTTATTTTTAAAATATATAATACAGATACGAAGGAGAGATCAAGATATGGTAGCTAAAAAAGGTAATCAGTATGATCCAGTGAAAGCGCTTCAACTGATTGAAAGCCAATTTGATATGGTGCAAATATTAAACGAAGAAGGAAAGATTGTAGATAAGGACTTGGATCCGAAACTTCCAGATGAAGAATTAGTGGAATTGATGAATCGCATGGTGTATACACGTATTCTTGACCAACGATCCATTTCTTTAAATAGACAAGGACGTCTTGGGTTTTATGCTCCGACAGCGGGGCAAGAAGCTTCCCAGTTAGCTTCTCAATATGCGTTAGAAAAAGATGATTTTATTCTCCCGGGATATCGTGATGTTCCTCAGCTATTATTCCATGGCTGGCCGTTGCATATGGCATTCTTGTGGTCAAGAGGACATTATGCAGGAAGTGTTATTCCTGATGGACTCAATATCTTCCCGCCACAAATCATTATTGGTGCTCAATATGTCCAGGCAGCTGGTGTAGGTCTAGGCTTTAAGAAAAAAGGACAAAAATCAGTTGTCATTACGTACACGGGTGATGGTGGAACATCGCAAGGTGATTTCTACGAAGGAATAAACTTTGCGGGCGCATTTAAAGTACCTGCGATCTTCGTCATTCAGAATAACCAATATGCAATCTCTACACATCGTGATGTACAGACAGCGGCAAAAACACTTGCTCAAAAGGGTGTAGCAGCAGGTATGCCAAGTGTGCTAGTGGATGGGATGGATCCATTGGCGGTATATGTAGCAACACGTGATGCTAGAGAACGTGCAGTGAACGGAGATGGACCAACACTAATCGAAACTATGTGTTACCGTTACGGTCCGCATACGATGGCTGGCGATGATCCGACACGCTACCGTACATCGGATATTGACGATGAGTGGGAAAAACGTGACCCGATCGTTCGTTTCAGAACATACCTGGAAGCTAAAGGCATCTGGTCTAAAGAACAAGAAGAAAAAGTCATTGAACGTGCGAAAGAAGAAATTAAAGAAGCGATTAAAAAGGCGGATGGGCAGCCTAAACAAAAAGCAACAGACTTTATGAAAATTATGTATAAGGGCGAAATGCCGTTTAACTTACAAGAACAATTGGATGCGTATGCTGGAAAGGAGTCGAAATAACCCATGGCAGAATTAACAATGATTCAAGCGATTACAGATGCACTTCGTACAGAGCTGAAAACAGATGAAAACGTATTGCTGTTCGGTGAAGACGTAGGTGCAAATGGAGGTGTCTTCCGCGCGACGGAAGGCCTTCATAAAGAATTTGGAGAAGAGCGGGTGTTTGACACTCCATTAGCCGAATCTGGTATTGGCGGATTGGCGATTGGACTAGCGCTTACCGGTTTCCGTCCTATAATGGAAATCCAATTCTTTGGTTTTTTATTTGAAGTAATGGATTCTGTGAGCGGTCAAATTGCAAGAATGAACTTCAGAACAGGTGGACACTTCAATGCGCCAATTACAATTCGTGCACCATTTGGTGGCGGTGTAGCGACTCCTGAAATGCACGCGGATAGTTTGGAGGGCCTTGTAGCATCACAACCTGGCTTAACAGTAGTAATTCCGTCGACTCCTTACGATGCAAAAGGACTACTCATATCTGCGATTAAGAGCGATGATCCTGTAATCTTCTTGGAGCATATGAAACTATATCGTTCATTTAGACAAGAAGTTCCTGAAGAGGAATATTCTATACCTTTAGGAAAAGCTGATGTGAAACGTGAAGGTAAAGATTTGACGATTGTCACATATGGTGCAATGGTGCAAGAAAGCCTAAAGGCGGCTGAAGCACTTGAAAAAGAAAATTACTCATTGGAAGTAATTGATTTACGTACGATTCAGCCTCTAGATATAGAAACTATTATTCAATCTGTTGAAAAAACGAACCGTGCAATTGTAGTACAAGAAGCACAGCGACAAGCAGGAATTGCGGCTAACGTGGTTGCTGAGATTACTGAACGTGCGATTTTGAGCCTAGAAGCTCCGGTGCTACGAGTGACAGCACCAGACACGGTATATCCATTTGCAGCGGGCGAAAATACTTGGTTGCCTAATGCAAAAGATATTGCAGCGAAGGCGAAAGAAGTTCTGACATTTTAAATACTTATTGGACAAACCAGGAAGGGTGAATTACGTGACTTATGAATTCCGATTACCAGATATTGGTGAAGGTATACACGAAGGAGAGATCGTCAAATGGTTCGTAAAACCGGGCGATGAAATCCAAGAAGATGATACATTACTAGAAGTACAAAATGATAAATCTGTAGTAGAAATTCCGTCACCTGTATCAGGTACAGTTGAAGAAATTTATGTTACTGAAGGTACTGTGGCAGTTGTTGGAGATAAATTAGTGCGTTTTGATGCACCAGATCATAATATTCCAGATCATGAGGACGATGAAGATAGTACGGATACTTCTAAAGAAGAAGCGAGTGCAGAAAAATCTCACGAACAAGTAGGGGAAGCACTTGGTAGCGTAGATTCCAAGAAACCTGATCAAGCATCTGAAGAACAACCACCGGCACAGCCGCAAGAAGAACAACCGGCTAAGCCATCTGCTAATGAGGTGGATGAAAATCGTCGAGTCATCGCGATGCCGTCTGTTCGTAAATATGCACGTGAACAGGATGTAACGATAGCACAAGTCGCCGGTAGCGGGAAAAATGGCCGTGTACTAAAAGAAGACATAGATTCATTTAAAGCGGGAGATCAACAACCTGTTGATGAAACGACGAATTCACAGCAAGATGCGGAAACACCTTCAACTGCGGAGAAACAAGCTCCTGTCTTCGAAGGCAAATTCCCAGAGACTCGTGAGAAATTGTCTCCTATGCGAAAAGCTATCTCGAAAGCTATGTCGAATTCCAAGCATACAGCTGCTCATGTTACATTGCTGGATGAAGTCGACGTCACTGCATTAGTTGCACATCGTAAAGAATTCAAAGCGATTGCAGCAGAGAAAAATGTGAAGTTAACGTATCTTCCGTATGTAGTAAAAGCACTTGTGGCGACCCTGCGCGAGTTCCCTCAACTAAATACGTCATTGGACGATGAGACAGAAGAGTTAATCCAAAAACATTATTATAATATTGGAATTGCGGCAGATACGGATCGCGGTCTAATGGTTCCGGTCGTGAAAAATGCTGATCGTAAGTCGATGTTTGCCATCTCAAATGAAGTGAATGAGCTCGCTGGAAAAGCGCGAGATGGAAAACTTCAAGGAGCAGAAATGAAGGGTGCTTCTTGTACAATCACGAATATTGGTTCTGCAGGTGGACAATGGTTTACACCGATAATTAATCACCCGGAAGTAGCGATTTTAGGTATCGGAAGAATTTCTGAAAAACCTGTAGTAAAAAATGGTGAAATTGTAGTGGCACCTATGTTAGCATTATCTTTAGTGTTTGATCACAGAGTGATTGATGGCGTAACGGGACAATTAGCGTTAAACTATCTTAAGGAATTAATTAGTAATCCATCACTTTTATTAATGGAGGCGTAAATCACATGGTAGTAGGAGATTTTCCAATTGAAGTTGACACACTCGTAGTAGGTTCAGGACCAGGGGGATACGTTGCAGCAATACGTGCAGCTCAACTTGGTCAAAAAGTTACAATCGTGGAAAAAGGTACAATTGGCGGAGTTTGTTTGAACGTCGGATGTATTCCTTCCAAAGCAATGATCTCTGTTGGACATCGCTTTGTGGAAGCACAGAATGCAGATGCAATGGGAATTACTGCGAAGTCTGTCGAATTAGACTTTTCTAAAGCAATGAAGTTTAAGGAAAGCGTTGTTTCTAAGTTAACTGGTGGCGTATCCGGTTTACTAAAAGGAAATAAAGTAGAAACGATTGCAGGTGAAGCATATTTCGTAGATACGAATACTGTACGCGTGATGACAGAAAACTCTGCCCAAACATATAAATTCAACAACGTGATTATCGCAACGGGTTCACGCCCGGTTGAAATACCTTCATTCAAATTTACTGACCGTGTAATCAATTCTACTGGCGCTTTAAATTTGAAAGAATTACCGAAGAAGCTTGTCGTCGTTGGTGGCGGCTATATTGGTACAGAGCTTGGTTCAGCTTATGCTAATCTAGGATCTGAAGTAACCATTCTTGAAGGTGCGGATGATATCCTGGCTGGTTTCGAAAAACAAATGACGCAGATCGTTAAAAAAGGCCTGAAGAAAAAAGGCGTTGAAGTAGTTGTAAGCGCATCTGCTAAAGGCGTTGAAGAAACAAAAGATGGCGTCGTAGTCACATATGAAGCTAAAGGTGAAGAAGTGAAAATTGAAGCGGACTACGTTCTTGTAACTGTAGGTCGTCGTCCAAATACAGATGAAATCGGTTTGGAAGGTCTAGGCTTGAACATGTCTGACCGCGGTTTGATCGAAGTGGACAAGCAGTGCCGTACGAATGTACCGAATGTGTATGCAATCGGTGATATCGTAGCAGGTCCTCAGCTTGCACACAAAGCTTCTTACGAGGCGAAAGTAGCGGCAGAAGCTATTTCTGGAGAGAAATCTGAAGTAGACTATATGGCTATACCAGCTGTATGCTTCACAGATCCAGAACTGGCAACTGTTGGCTTAAATGAAAAACAAGCAAAAGATGAAGGGTATGACGTAGTAAGCGGTAAATTCCCGTTTGCAGCAAACGGACGTGCGCTTTCATTGGATGCTACAGAAGGTTTCGTGAAGCTTGTAGGTCGTAAAGAAGATGGCTTGTTGCTAGGCGCGCAAATCGTTGGAGAAAACGCTTCTGACATGATTGCGGAACTTGGTTTAGCGATTGAAGCAGGTATGACTCTTGAAGATATATCTATGACAATCCATGCGCACCCTACACTAGGCGAGATTTCTATGGAAGCAGCAGAAGTTGCTCTTGGTAAGCCGATTCACATGATGACGAAATAAAACAGCTAGAATTGAACAGCCCATGGGAATATTTTTCTCATGGGCTTTTTTAGATTTTGATAAAGGGGGATGTTTATGTGGAAAACTAGAGTGACAGAACTTTTCGGAATTGAATACCCGATTGTGCAAGGTGGACTCGCGTATTTGGCTTATTCAGACCTTGCCGTTGCCGTTTCGGAAGGAGGTGGACTCGGCCAAATTACAGCAATGAGTCTCCCTTCACCTGAGGCATTGAAAGAAGAAATTCGCAAAGTTCGCGAAAAAACAGATAAACCTTTCAGTGTGAATTTTGCAATTGGTAATCATGGTCGATCATATGAAGCAATGGTGGAAGCTGCACTTGAAGAAAAGATTACTGTTATTTCGGTTACAGGGGGAAATCCTGTGCCTCTTTTCGATATGCTTAAAGGGACTGACGTGAAGAAAATGGTGTTAGTGGCTGCTAGAAGACAAGCACAAAAGGCTGAGGAGATTGGTGCGGACGCTGTCATTGCTGTTGGACAAGAAGGTGGCGGGCATTTAGGACGTGATGATATAGGTACGATGGTATTGATTCCAAGAATTGTAGATTCCGTCAGTATACCGGTCATTGGATCCGGGGGTATTGGTGATGGACGAGGTTGGATGGCTGCACAAGCACTCGGGGCAGAAGGAATTGAGATGGGAACTCGTTTCATAGCGACGAAAGAATGTGTCGATGCGTCACCAGCTTATCTGGATTCTCTTTTAGCAAGCAGTGAACAAGATACAACAGTTATTAAACGTACAATCGGTGCACCTGCACGCGCATTAACGAATGAGTGGACTGACAAAATTTTGAAGTTGGAAGCGGAAAATGCGGGCTATGAAGGATTGAAAACATTCATTAGCGGGGACGCGAATCGAAAGTTCATTCATGATGGAGCAAGAGAACAAGGTTTTGGTTGGGGTGGTCAAGTAGCGGGTATGATTGAAGATGTTCCAAGCGTCGCTGAATTGTTTGAACGAATGAAAAATGAAGCAAACGCTATACGAGAAAAATGGAGTGTCAGGTAAGGAGAGAAGAAAATGGCAGGTTATCAATATCCGCTACGTGCAGATTGGTCAACAGAAGAAATTGTTAAGGTAGTCAACTTTTTTACAAAAGTAGAGCAAGCATATGAATCGAATATTGAACGAAATGAATTTATGGAATACTATCGGGCTTTCAAAAGTGTAGTTCCATCTATGGCTGAAGAAAAAACGTTGTGCAAGGAATTCGAGGAAAGTAGTGACTATGTAGCATTTCGCGTAGTGAAAGCGGCTAAAGAAAGCCGACCAGGTGAACTATTAAAAGTGAAAAAGTAAGTAAAGCAAAAAAGGTTGGGACAGAACAGAAAAAACGTAAGGGGGTTTATGAGTCCCTTTACGCTTTTTTCTGTTCTTATCAGTAAATATTTTTTAGAGTAACAGAGTGTACCGGAACGGAGAAAGGCCGACTCCTGAGGGATCAGCGTGCGTCTTGAGACCCTGGACAGGTGCCTTAATTTCTGCAAAGTACACAGAAATACGGCAAAGCGAACCCTACGTTGTTCGCTTGGCTCAAATCACGCCCCTCGGAAAGCGTGCCTTTCGGAGTGCAGGGAAACGGGGGAATATAGTTATGTCCCAGCCTCTTTATTTTTAATCTCACTTTTACATGGACTCTTTTCTCCGGAATTCCATATTAGTTGAACGTAAAAGGAAACATTCGCCCAGTACGTTAATCAACGGTGTGTTATTATTTGCCATGTTGATTTTCAGTCAAAGGAATGAATAACTACATCGTAAACAGGCAATAACTTCGTGAACGTATCCTCTGCATACTCATAAAACTGCTCTTCACTCATTTTGTTTGCCTCATCTCTTGATAGGTGCCGACCAACTAAAAACTCTGCCTTTTTCACAGTTTGTAGACGATCCAATAATTTCTCAAGTCCTTCTGTACCTACTTCACTTATACGCTCAGCTTCAGGTTTCATATGATCTCCGGACACAACAAAATCGTTCGGTAACGAAGACAGGACATGCATTTCTTTTTCCAAACGTTCAGCAATCCCTTTTTTATCGGGATTTTCATAAATAATTGCCAATACGATGAATAAATGAGAGCCCCATAAGCCAATCTGAAAGTGAGGTAGCGCTTTATAACCTCGCTTGGCAGGAGCAAATGCCACCCAGCTATCTCGTGGCGGATTTACAGTGCGTCTTGCGTGTTTTGCGACATGAGGGAAAAACTCACCCGTACCGTGTGCGGAAAGGCGGTGTGCAAAATGATTTCCTAATTCTATGAATTTCGGTTGTATCTTTTTCTGCAAAGCTGTCATGCGATGATCTAAGCCATCAATGCTAAAAACATCAAAATCATTTGATGACCAATAAGACTGAATCAAGAAAATCTCCTCCAGTTTGTAGTGATTACGTTTATCTTACCAGTAAACGGGGAATAATTTAAATTAACAAGGCTTCTAACCAATAAGAGTCGGAATCTTCGCATATCTTACTTATAAGGCGGTTAGAGTCAAATATTAACTAAAAGGGGTGCTACTTATGAAACAGGTCGTTCATTTTATCCGAAAAGAAGATGTTGAGAGAGAATATGTGAGAACATTACAATTGGAATTGGATTATGAATTAGCTACTCTATACGACGCACTACAAGACGAAGACACGGTTCAGGAAGATAAAAGTAAACTACGATTAATGGAAATTCACAATGAAATGGAGAGACTTGATGTTTTCTCGATGTAACTATAGTTTAATAAAAGACATCCCCATTTTACTTCAGAATTGAAGAAAATGTGACGGGGTGTCTTTTTACTTAATATGCTGTAACTGTTATCTCTTTTGTTCCGTTGCCTCTGTGTTATACTAGCGATAGTCGGAATGGGAAGAGGTGGCAGAATGAATCTTAATGCGATAGATCGATATGCGAAATCGTTGATCAAAGAGGCTGGCCACAAAATACGCGTGTCTTTTTTTAGTACAATTGACATCGATTCAAAGGCAGACGCTAACGATTTAGTTACCAATATCGATAGAGAAGTCGAAAGCTTTTTTGTTGAACGGGTAAAACAAGACTTTCCAGAGCATAAAATGGTTTCAGAAGAGGGATTTGGAGATAAGATTACTTCGCTTGACGGAGTAGTTTGGTTCCTGGATCCAATTGATGGAACGATGAATTTTATCCATCAAAGAAGAAACTTTGCGATTTCATTGGGGATTTATGTAGACGGCGTGGGGATGCTGGGCTACATATATGATGTAATGCGGGATGAGTTATACCATGCAGCGAAAGATGAAGGTGCTTATTTCAATGATGAGCGTCTTCCGCAGTTGGAAATTACACCACTTGAAGATGCAATTATCGGCATCAATGCTAGTTGGGTTGCTCCAAACCATCGAGTGGAAAATGAAAAGATTATTGAGCTCGTCACACGTTGCCGCGGAACGCGTTCATACGGTTCGGCTGCGATTGAACTAGCATATGTATCGTCAGGAAGGATTGACGCGTATATTTCTATGCGGCTAGCACCTTGGGATATAGCTGGTGGAATCGTTATTGCGCAAGAAGTAGGGGCTGTAGCGACAAACTTAGAAGGTGTGAGACCGCATCTCCTTGGAACTGACACATTTATTGTCACACGTCCAGGATTACATGAGGAAATTTTATCAAAATATATCCGACTAAAATAAAAAAAGGGGCTGTTTGTTAAACCTACACGGTTTAATGTACAGTCCCTTTGCGTTATTTAAAGCGTGCCTTCTCTACGCATACGTGCTTTTGTTTTGAATCCATTACCCATTATTAATACTAGAGCGACAATTGCGAGAATGACAACCAATATGCTACGCATACCTACCCCCACGCCTATTGCAGACATGGAAAGTACAGCGCCGAGTGAATACATTACGAAAATCCACTTAATGTCTTTCAAAAAAATCCCTCCATATAAATTAAAATATTATTTAATTGGACTATCTTGTGCTATAATAACACAGTTGAACATCTGAAATAAAGATAAACGGAGTGAAAAAATGACAAACGAACGTACTGATCTTAGAAATATTGCAATTATTGCCCACGTAGACCATGGTAAAACGACATTGGTCGACCAATTACTTAAACAATCCGGTATTTTCCGGTCGAATGAGCACGTAGATGACCGCGCAATGGATTCAAACGAACTAGAGCGTGAACGAGGAATTACGATTCTAGCTAAAAATACAGCTATTGAATATAATGACACAAAAATCAACATCATGGATACACCAGGACACGCCGACTTCGGTGGTGAAGTAGAACGTATCTTGCGTATGGTAGACGGCGTAATTTTAGTTGTCGATGCATTTGAAGGTTGTATGCCACAAACTCGTTTTGTATTGAAAAAAGCATTGGAAACAAACCTCAAGCCAATCGTTGTTGTAAATAAAATTGACCGTGAATTTGCAAGACCAGAAGAAGTAGTAGACGAAGTGCTTGAATTATTTATAGAGCTCGATGCAAACGATGAGCAATTAGAGTTCCCAGTCGTGTATGCTTCAGGATTTAACGGTACAGCAAGTCTTTCTCCTGATCCAGAAACACAGGAAGACACATTGCGTGTACTTTACGAATCCATTTTAGAAAATATTCCTTCACCAATTGATAACCGCGATGAGCCACTTCAGTTCCAAGTGTCATTATTGGACTATAACGACTATGTAGGCCGTATTGGTATCGGACGTATTTTCCGTGGAACGATGAAAGTTGGAGAACAAGTCGCAGTGCTTAAGCGTGACGGTTCAGTAAAGAACTTGCGCGTAACCAAATTATACGGTTTCTTAGGCTTGAAAAGAGTCGAAGTACAAGAAGCATATGCGGGTGACCTCGTAGCGGTTTCTGGAATGGGAGATATTGACGTAGGTGAAACAGTTTGTCCTACTGATCATCAAGAGGCCCTTCCTGAACTTTATATCGATGAACCTACGTTGCAAATGCGTTTCCTAGTGAATAACAGTCCTTTTGCAGGCCGCGAAGGTAAATGGGTAACAGCACGTAAAATTCAAGAACGACTAGATCAACAGCTTGAGACTGACGTTTCATTGCGTGTGGATCCAACAGACTCTCCAGATGAGTGGATTGTATCCGGCCGTGGAGAATTGCACTTGTCTATTCTTATAGAAAATATGCGTCGTGAAGGTTATGAACTTCAAGTATCTAAGCCTCAAGTAATCATTCGTGAAATTGATGGCAAGCGGAGCGAGCCTTTCGAGCGTGTACAAATTGATGTACCGGAAGAACACACTGGATCTATCATCGAGTCTATCGGTGAGCGTAAAGGTGAAATGTTGGATATGATTAATAACGGAAACGGCCAAGTGCGATTAATCTTCTTAGTACCTGCTCGTGGATTGATCGGGTATACAACAGAATTCTTGACACTAACACGTGGATACGGAATTCTTAACCATACATTTGACAGCTACAAGCCGGTTACTTCAGGTAAAATTGGTGGCAGACGTCACGGTGTACTGGTTTCCATGGAGAACGGTACAGTTACTGGTTACAGTATAATGCAGTTAGAAGACCGTGGAACTATGTTCGTGGAAACAGGTGCAGAAATTTACGCAGGTATGGTAGTAGGAGAAAGTAACCGTGATAGCGACTTAACAATCAACTTGACGAAAGTTAAGCATGCTACTAACGTTCGTTCAGCTACAAAAGATCAAACCGTTACGACGAAAAAACCTCGTATTATGTCGCTTGAAGAAGCATTGCAATACATTGGCGATGACGAGTACTGTGAAGTGACACCACAAACTATTCGTTTGCGTAAAAAAGTTCTTGATAAGAATGAACGTGAACGTGTAAATAAAAAGAAGAAACTTGGCGAATAATAGAAATAGAAGGGAATGTATGGAATGAGAGTAGAGGATTCAGAAATGGTCTACAATCGGTTGTCGGGAACCGCTCGTATAATTTATGAGTATTCACCCAATTTTACGGCAGCTGGATATATTCTGTTTGCACTCGTTTTCATCATGTCTGCTATTGTGTATAAGCTTGGATTTGCGAGAAAGATTAGTTTTGGTCGAAATGTCATTATTTATACGTTCTTATTTATTGGATGTATAATACTAACATTCTTAGCTTTCTTCCTTCCGATCGTAGAAGGACTGTTCGTGGCTGCTGCCATTCTTATTATCTATCGTGTTCGACGAATGAATGAATATAAAAAAGACTCCGTTACTCAGTAACAGAGTCTTTTTTATTTTGTTTAAAAATCTTTTTCGGTAAGATCTGAACTGCGGTGAAAAACAAAGTTACCAGTCGCAATTCGTTTCTCGGTCAAGTTACTGATCCGCTCTTTACATTCTGGACACATATACGTATGAATAGGGCGGTTTCGTAATTTTTTGGCCAGCGGATTGTTATCTTCTAATTGATCGTTTTGATCACATATAACACATTTTACGCGCATTGAAATTTCTCCTTCAATCCACTTGGATAGCCTGAACATGACGAATCGGTGAATCTTGATTCGATCCGTCTTTAAACAGAACATGTACGGGACCGTCTTCCCGAAGAGGTTTACCGTTATGACTGAATTTGAAAATAATGTTGCTTGCTTCCTCAAGTGGATAGGTGTATTTTTCATCTTTAGTAATAAGTGTAAACGTAGTTGCGTTTGCTGAAGGTACAGCATTGTGTATGAATGGCTTTAATACGATGCCGAAGCTGCTGGATAACATCTTATCTTTTTCAAACCTTTTTTCGCTTTTTAAAGTGGGAGGATAAGTAGCGCCTTCCATGATTTCTCTAGACCAGTGCTTACCCATTTTTTCTTTGTACTCTTCCATTTCATCTTTTTCGACAAAATCCTCTGAGAAGAATTCATCTAGATCGATCCGTCGATCATCAAAGATCCAAACAGTAGGATCTAAAGTTATTGCGTGTTTCACATTTCCTGTAATCGGTATAATAAGTTCCAAAATATATCCTCCTCAATCCATAGTCACTAGTTTCAGTATACCTTTTCATAGGAGAAGTGAAAAGGATTTCATTTCAGTTCAATTTTTTCATTGGGTAACACTTGCAATTTGTAAGAGCAAAAGATACAATTTAGACATTAACACCTTGCGGGAATAATGAATAATGGGGGCGTCTCCATGGATATAGAAGTTCAAGATACGTACAAAGAACAAGCCATGAAACAACTACAAATCGATGCAGAGAAAATCGCAAAGCTGATTAAAGTTCAAATGGATAATTTAACGATGCCGCAATGTCCACTATATGAGGAAGTACTTGATACGCAAATGTACGGACTATCTCGTGAGATTGATTTTGCTGTTAAGCTTGGTCTAGTGGAGCATGACAAGGGCCGTGAAATAATCTCTGTTTTGGAAAAAGAGTTAAATGTTTTACACGAACTGTATACAAATAAATAAATGGAAGACTCAAACTACTCCAACGGTTTGAGTTTTTTATTTAGGACGATGAGGTTTAAAGAAAATGAAGACTTATATGAATCGAATTTTACGCAATTTCGACTATCCATTATTTATCGTATATTTACTGCTTTGTTTATTTGGATTGATTATGATTTACAGTGCAAGCATGGTATGGGCCATGAATATTTATAATTTTGAACCATCCCATTTCTTTAAAAAACAATTAATGAACTTAGCTATTGCTATTCCGGCATTTCTAATGGTGTCCATAATTCCTTACCGACACTATCGAAATAAAAAATTCTTATATGGCACGCTAATTATGATGTTTACTTTATTAATCCTTGTCAAGTTCATCGGATTTGGTGACGCTGTAGGAGCTAAAAGTTGGCTTTCCTTACCGTTTGGAATAGGGAATTTGCAACCAACAGAAGTAGCGAAAATTGCCTTTATCGTATATTTCTCGGGTGTATTTGCGAATAAATACTACGGAGGAACATTGGACGAGATTAAAACTACTATTTTTCCGACATTTTCTGTTTTAACAGCATCTCTTTTATTAGTTCTGTTGGAACCGGATTTTGGAGCGACGATGATTTTATTTCTTGTTGCTATATCGGTCATCATGGCAAGCGGGATGAAAGTGAAAAACTATTTGATTATCAGCCGTTTCTTTGCTTTACTTGGCGTATTGATCGGTATTGTACTGTGGATTAAGTGGGATACAGTCATGACTGCTTCACGTATGGGGCGCTTTCTCGCCTTTACAGATCCCTTTGAATACATACAAGGTTCAGGTCTACAAATAGTCAATGGATACATTGCAATTGGTGCTGGAGGGCTCAAAGGAGTAGGCTTAGGAAACAGTATTCAGAAACTTGGCTATTTACCTGAGCCCCATACTGATGTTATTATGGCAGTAATCTCTGAAGAAACTGGATTGCTCGGAACAACACTTGTTCTTGGAGGTCTCTTTTTCATCGTGATGAGAGCGTTTACTGTTGCATTGCGTACGAAAGACGCCCATGCAAGAATGCTCGCAGCTGGCGTAGGTAGCTTGATTGCTATTCAAACACTGGTAAACTTAGGTGGATTAACAGGACTGATTCCGTTAACAGGCGTTACGTTGCCATTCATTAGTTATGGTGGTACATCAGTTGTGTTCCTGTCGATTGCGCTTGGTATACTGATGAACGTTTCTATGTTTGTGAAGTATGAGAGAACAAAGTAGAGAGGATTGATTTGTTGGTGGAGAGAAGAGAGATTAGGAAAGTACTAGTCGCAAACCGCGGCGAGATTGCAATTCGCGTATTTAGAGCATGTACAGAGTTAGGCATTGCGACAGTTGGTATTTATTCAGCGGAAGATCGTGCCTCGCTACATCGTTACAAATCCGACCAGTCCTTTATGGTGGGGGAAGGCAAGAAGCCGATCGATGCATACTTGGATATTGAAGGAATTATCGACATTGCTAAAAAAGCGGATGTCGATGCGATCCATCCAGGTTACGGTTTTTTAGCAGAGAATGCTCAGTTTGCAGCGCGTCTTGAAGAAGAGGGGATTATTTTTATTGGTCCGACATCAGGCCATTTAGAAATGTTCGGCGATAAAGTAAAGGCTAGAGAACAAGCAATATTGGCTGATATCCCAGTGATTCCGGGTAGTGATGGACCGGTTACCTCCGTAGAAGAAGTGGCGGCATTTGGTGAACAGCATGGCTATCCGATCATTATTAAAGCTTCATTAGGTGGCGGAGGACGAGGCATGCGAATCGTCGAATCACCGGAAGAAGTACAAGAGGCTTATAATCGAGCGAAATCCGAAGCGAAATCTGCATTTGGCTCTGATGAAGTCTATGTAGAAAAATATATTACCAACCCCAAACACATAGAAGTACAAATACTAGGTGATACATATGGAGAGATCGTCCATTTGTACGAACGTGATTGTTCTATTCAGCGTCGCCACCAAAAAGTCGTGGAGATTGCTCCTTCTATTTCACTAACCGAAGAATTACGTCATGAAATATGTAATGCCGCTGTTAAACTATCAAAAAATGTATCCTATATCAATGCGGGTACCGTAGAGTTTCTAGTAGCTGACGATTCTTTCTATTTCATCGAAGTCAATCCGCGTATTCAAGTAGAACACACAATCACTGAAATGATTACAGGAATTGATATCGTACAGTCACAAGTGTTAATCGCGGCAGGTGAAGCGCTTCATTCTGAACCGATCAACATACCGAAGCAACAAGATATTCCGTTATTTGGTTTTGCTATTCAATCACGTGTTACAACGGAAGATCCGTTAAATGATTTCATGCCTGATACAGGCAAAGTAATGGTCTATCGTTCAAGTGGTGGGTTTGGTGTTCGCTTGGATACGGGCAATGCGTATCAAGGTTCTGTTATTAGCCCTTACTACGACTCATTACTAGTAAAAGTTTCAACTTGGGCCCCTACTTTTAGGGACGCTGCAAGCAAAATGCACAGAAATTTGAAGGAATTCAGAATTCGAGGAATTAAAACGAATATACCTTTCCTTGAAAATGTCGTATGTCATGAAAACTTTTTATCGGGTAATTACAACACGAGCTTTATCGATGAAACTCCAGAATTATTTACATTTGCCAAAAAGCAAGATAGAGGAACGAAGGCTTTATCGTATCTTGGAAATGTTACGATTAACGGATTCCCTGGCATAGATGATGCAACACGTCCTGTTTTGCACCCGGTACGTATTCCGAAAATCGATTATAATTCACCGATACCAAAAGGAACGAAACAGATTCTAGATGAGCAAGGTGCAGATGGCTTAGTCGAGTGGGTATTAAAGCAAGACGATGTATTATTGACAGATACGACTTTCCGAGATGCACATCAGTCTTTACTGGCAACGCGTATGAGAACGAAAGAGTTAACACAGATTGCGACAGAAAGTGCGCATCTATTGCCAGATCTCTTCTCATTCGAGATGTGGGGAGGCGCGACATTCGATGTAGCGTATCGCTTCTTGAAAGAAAGTCCGTGGGATCGACTAGAGAAATTACGCAAGCAAGTACCTAATGTCTTGTTCCAAATGCTCTTTAGAGGTGCTAATGCGGTTGGTTATACTAACTACCCTGATAATGTTATCCGTGAATTCATTAAAGAGTCGGCTGCGTCAGGTATCGATGTCTTCCGTATTTTCGACAGCTTGAATTGGATTAAAGGTATGGAAGTAGCAATTGATGAAACACGTTCAACAGGAAAGATTGCAGAAGCAACAATTTGTTATACAGGAGATATTCTGGACGACAATCGTGCCAAATATACGGTCAATTACTACAAAGAGATGGCTAAAGAACTCGAATCAGTTGGAGCTCATATGCTAGCTATCAAAGATATGGCAGGACTGCTAAAACCGGAAGCAGCTTATCGTTTGGTTTCAGAATTGAAAGCGTCAACAAGTCTGCCAATTCATTTGCATACACATGATACAAGCGGAAATGGTATTTATATGTACGCCAAGGCGATAGAAGCTGGAGTAGACATTGTCGATACAGCAATTGGCTCCATGGCGGGTATGACTTCACAACCTTCTGCTAATTCACTTGCGTATGCAATGCAAAACAATGAACGTCATGTACGTGCAAATACAGAGTCATTAGAAAAGTTATCGCATTATTGGGAAGATGTGCGAAAATACTACAAGCCGTTTGAGAGTGGTATGAACAGTCCACATTCAGAAATCTATGTACATGAAATGCCGGGTGGTCAATATTCTAACTTGCAACAGCAGTCTAAAGCTGTTGGGCTTGGAGAGCGCTGGGAAGAAGTGAAGAAAATGTACTCCCGCGTGAATTTCCTCTTTGGAGATATCGTGAAAGTAACACCTTCTTCAAAAGTAGTAGGGGATATGGCGTTGTTCATGGTACAAAATGAATTGGATGAGCATACGGTTATTGAAAGAGGACAAACTATCGATTTCCCAGAATCGGTAATTGAGTTTTTCGAAGGTTCAATTGGTCAGCCGTATGGCGGTTTCCCAAAAGAGCTGCAGGAAGTAGTATTAAAAGGTCGCAAAGCGATCACGGTACGTCCCGGTGAGTTATTGGCGCCAGTTAACTTCCAAGATGTGCTTAAGAAGCTGACTGAAAAAATGGATAAGCCTGCTACTATGCATGATGCGCTAGCTTATGTCCTGTATCCGAAAGTCTTTGAAGAATATATCAAAACAAGAAAACAATTTGATGATGTTTCTGTCATTAATACGCCAGAGTTCTTGTATGGCTTACGTTTAGGTGAAGAAATCGAGATAGAGATTGAGTTCGGAAAAACACTCATCGTTAAATTGGTGTCGATTGGTGAACCCAATCCGGACGGAACACGCACGCTGTATTTCGAATTAAACGGACAGTCACGTGAGATCATTATCCAAGATTTACAAGTGGAAACAAAAGGTGATACAAAGCAAAAAGCGGATCTTTCAAATGAAACGCATATTGCAGCCACTATGCCAGGAACGGTTTTACAAGTTGCAGTATCTGTTGGTGCAAAGGTAAAACGTGGTGAACACTTGCTAATTACAGAGGCTATGAAAATGGAAACAACGATTCAAGCTCCTTTTGCGGGAGTTGTAAAAGCGATATATGTAGGTCCTGGAGATTCGATCTCGTCAGGTGACTTATTAATTGAATTAGAACATTAAAAAACAGCTCCCACATGTCGTTAAGACAGTGGGAGCTGTTTTTGTTACCTTTTGTATACGAAAATGCGCAACAGTCTTTAAAGAGCTGTTACACGCTTTTTTGTTACTTCTTCAATCGGCTGCGAGATACAAGGAGAACTAGATACGTTAATAAACCAAATAGTAAAGTGACGAATAATGAATGCAACAATGCAAAATAGAGATTCAATTTAGTCAGCACGACAATCATCCCTGTTGTTGCTTGTGCAAGCACTAAACCAAATGCTGCAATCCATCCCCAGTAAATGACACGTTGATCCCTGTACTGTTTAATGGCTTTGATCGCGATAAACCCAATCCATACAACAATTAGTGCTGCAGCCGAGCGGTGACCCATTTGGATCCATTCATACATATTGTTCGGTAAACTGAATTCGTTATTTCGGCACAGCGGCCAGTCAGAACAGACCAGACCTGAGTTAGTATGACGAACAAGAGCACCGGTATAGATCACAATGTATGAGTAAATGGTTACGCCGATAGTGTGGAAACGTAATGATTGATCTATACGTATTTTATCTGCGTCAAACTTCTGGTCCACTTCAAAAACCAATAACGTCAGTAGGAAGACTGACGCAAAGGATAAGAGTGAAATCCCGAAGTGCAAGGCTAAGATAAAATCACCTTGTCCCCATAATACTTGCGCTGCTCCAATCAATGCTTGTAGAATTAAGAAAAATACTGCCATAAAAGCTAAAAACTTTGTTTCGCGGACGTGACCTAGTGCTTTCCATGACCATACAGCCAATATGACAATGAAAATACCTACCGAACCTGTCACTAACCGGTGTGAGAATTCAATTAATACTTCTGCTGTAATGACGTCAGGAATAAGTTGTCCATTACACCCTGGCCAGTGTCTTCCACAGCCCATACCGCTGTCGGTCTTGGTAACTAGTGCTCCACCAAGTAAGATCGCAAGCATTCCAATTGTAGAAGCTACACCAAACCATTTTAAAAATCTGTTGTATCGCAAGTACGAAACACCTTCTTCTATTGAATTGACCATTAAAAGGTCGATTTACGTAAAATTTTGCCTGAACTCCCCAAAAAATATCAAGAGATATATAGTTCAATCTCAAGCATTTCTATGAAATTCAAGCATCTATTGCAAGCCTTATGATAACGAAAAACTGACGGAAACACAATGCATGAAGGTAATAAACCACTGATGTATAAGGCTTTTCACAAATTGTTCATAAAATAGTCTCTTTAACTTCACAAATGAGAGTTAGAAATGCATTACTATATAGAAGGCGAAGGATAAAGACACAAAGGTTGCACAAACCGCTATAAATTGAGAAATGGTCTGGAAATTTCGGACGATTTTAGATATAGTAGGTGATAGGGTCTTTGCCGAAAACTTTGAAAGGAGGGTTATTATGTCAAACGGTCGAACGCTTTCGACAGTTGCAGATCCAAAAGTAGAGACAATTACCTTATGGAAAGACTTTTTGGCGCTAATCAAAATAGGAATTGTCAACTCGAATTTGATCACTACGTTCACCGGTCTTTTTTTGGCATTTCAATTCACTGGTAAAAGTTTTCTCCATAACTTCGATCTACTGGTATTTGCGATTCTAGGTACTGGATTGATCATCGCATCTTCAGGCGCTATGAATAACTTGATTGACCGCGATATTGATCCCGTCATGTCGAGAACGAAGTCGAGACCGACAGTAACAGGTAGATTTAAAGCTCCCGCTGTGATGACGTTAGCCGTTACATTCCTAGTGGCTGGAGAAGTATTATTATTCTCTGCTTCACCTATGGCAGGTTGGCTTGGCATCTTGGGTGTATTCGCTTATGTTGTTTTGTATTCCATGTGGTCTAAACGTAAGCACGTGAGCAATACCGTAGTAGGAAGTCTTTCAGGAGCAATTCCACCTCTGATCGGATGGGCAGCTGTTGATCCTACACTGCCAATGGGAGCGTGGGCATTGTTTTTCATTATGTTCATATGGCAACCACCGCACTTCTATGCGTTGGCTATGCGAAGAACAGAAGAGTATCGAGCGGCTAACATTCCGATGTTACCAGTAGTAAAAGGCTTTGAGCGGACGAAAAAGTCGATGCTCATGTGGGTAGTGTTACTATTCCCACTACCTTTCTTGTTACCACAGCTCGGTACCGGATTTATAGTATTTGCAACACTGTTGAATGTTGGATGGCTTTATTTAGCTATTAAAGGATTTAAAGCCAAAGAAGATTTGAAGTGGGCAACGGGGATGTTTGTATATTCTTTAAATTATATGACAATCTTGTTTGTATCCATGATTATTTTCTCTATATTCATCTAACGTATCGGAATTCTTTCTTTAAAACAGGAATTCATCATAAAGGGGCACTCAGTCCTCCATAGTAGAAAAACATTTTTTTAGAAAGAGAGGTATTAGTTAGCGATGATTAAAGGACTCAAAAAGTGGCGTCTCTTTTCTTTACTAGCGGTTTTCGCTTTGTTCATGGCAGGTTGTGGTAATGAAGAAATTTCAACCTTCCAACCAGCAGGACAAGTCGCTAATGACCAGTTCAAATTGTTGCTATTAGCATCAGGAATTATGTTACTGGTTATCATTGTAGTAGTAATTATTTACACTGTTGCATTATTCCGCTTCAGACGTTCGAAGTTGGGTGAAGATCACATACCAGAGCAAGTGGAAGGAAGTCACACACTTGAGCTGCTTTGGACATTCATTCCAATAGTTTTACTTTTGATTCTTGCTATTCCTACCGTTCACTACACGTATAAATTAGGTGATGTGAAAGCAATGGAAGCAGTTGATGATGACGGTAACGCTGAAAACTTAGTAGTAGATGTTACTGCGAAGTTGTATTGGTGGGAGTTCGAATATCCTGATCTAGGTATTGTGACTGCTCAGGAACTAGTTGTACCTACTGATGAAAAAGTTTATTTCAACTTGATTGCAGCAGACGTAAAGCACTCATTCTGGATTCCGTCAGTTGGCGGTAAGCTAGATACGAACGTTGAAAACGTGAATAAATTCTATCTGTCATTTGAGAAAGAATCTGAAGGCTTGAAAGATGGCGTATTCTACGGTAAGTGTGCTGAGCTATGTGGACCTTCTCACGCATTGATGGACTTTAAAGTAAAAACATTACCGAGAGATCAATTTGACAGCTGGGTCGCAGCTATGCAAGAAACAGCAGAAGAACCTGTTGTTGCAAATGCTGACGGCGAAGAGGTCTTCTCTCAAAGCTGTATCGGTTGTCACGCAGTTTCGGGTGTAGGTGAGTCTGGTGCTCAAGGGCCTAACTTGGCTTCATTCGGTGATCGTAATCGTGTAGCAGGTTTCCTTGAACACGATGAAGAGAATCTGAAAGACTGGATTCGTGATACACAGAAACACAAACCTGGCAATACGATGCCTTCATTCAGCAAAGATCAAATTTCTGATGAAGACTTAGATGCATTAGCTGAATACTTGATGGGCTTAAAAGTTGCAAAATAATTTTCAAGCGGAAATTGAATAGGAGGTAACACAGTGAGTTCAGTTGCTCAAAAAAGTGGCTTTGGCGCAACGCTATGGGATTGGCTGACAACAGTCGACCATAAGAAGATCGGAATTCTGTATCTCCTCGGGGGATTATTCTTCTTCGTTCTAGGTGGTATTGAAGCGATGATCATTCGTCTTCAATTGATTACACCAAACAACGATCTCGTAAGCGCAGGGCTTTTTAATGACTTAATTACAATGCACGGAACGACCATGATTTTCTTGGCAGCCATGCCGATTCTCTTTGGTTTTATGAACGCGATCATGCCGCTTCAAATTGGAGCACGTGACGTAGCGTTCCCATTCATCAACTCATTAGGTTTTTGGATGTTCGCATTTGGTGGTTTATTCCTTAACATCTCTTGGTTATTCGGTGAAGTTCCAGATGCTGGATGGACATCTTATGCATCGTTATCACTTCACTCTCCAGGACATGGCGTTGATTTCTATGCAATCGGTTTACAAATCGCGGGTGGCGGTACGTTAATGGCAGGGATTAACTTCCTAGTAACGATCATTAACATGCGTGCGCCAGGGATGACGTATATGCGTATGCCTTTGTTTACATGGACTACGTTTGTTGCGTCTGCGATGATCTTGTTCGCATTCCCTCCGTTGACTGTTGGATTGTTTTTCTTAACGTTTGACCGTATGTTTGGAGGTAACTTCTTTGATCATACGATGGGCGGGAACACGATTATCTGGGAGCATATTTTCTGGATCTTCGGACACCCTGAAGTATATATCTTGATCTTACCAGCATTCGGTATTTTCTCTGAAGTATTCTCTGTATTCGCTCGGAAACGTCTATTCGGTTACACAGCGATGGTATTCGCAACAGTGCTAATCGGTTTCCTAGGATTCATGGTATGGGCTCACCATATGTTTACAGTTGGTCTTGGACCGACAGCGAACGCAATATTTGCGGTAGCTACTATGGCGATTGCTGTACCTACAGGTGTAAAAATCTTTAACTGGTTACTGACAATGTGGGGCGGTAGTATTAAAGTTACGACTCCAATGCTTTATGCTTTAGGTTTTATTCCTTCATTCGTAATGGGTGGAGTAACAGGTGTAATGCAAGGGGCAGCACCACTTGATTACCAGTTACACGATTCTTATTTCATCGTAGCTCACTTCCACTACGTAATTGTGGGTGGGGTAGTATTAGGTATTTTTGCAGGCCTTCACTATTGGTGGCCAAAAATGTTCGGTACAATGTTGAATGAGTTATTAGGTAAAATTACTTTCGTATTCTTCTTTGTCGGTTTCCACATGACATTCCTAATTCAGCACTGGTTAGGTTTCTGGGGAATGCCACGTCGTGTTTGGACGTTTATGGATGGACAAGGTTGGAACATTGCGAACTTAGTAAGTACAATCGGTGCACTATTGATGGCAATTGGCTTTACAGTTATGGTGATCAACATCATTATGACAACTATTAAAAATGAGCCTGTTGGCAATGACCCTTGGGGCGACGGACGTACGCTTGAATGGGCAATTCCATCACCACCACCTTTCTATAACTTCCCAGCAACTCCTTTAGTTCGTGGTTTGGATACTTTATGGATTGAGAAGATGGAAGGTAGTAAGGAAATGATTACACCAGCTGAACCAATTACGGACATTCATATGCCGAATGGTTCAATCATCCCAATGTTGATGACGCTTGGATTATTCATTGCTGGATTCGGTGCAATGTTCCATCAAGAAACTTCATGGGGATTAGGAGTATTGATCTTCGGTCTTGCATTCACATTCGTTGCAATGGCAGCTCGTTCATTAAAAGATGATCTAGGTTACTATGTAACAAAAGAACAAATCTTACAAGATCAAGAAAATAGTAAAAGGGGGCGTAACTAATGGATTTGAATACAAAATTCACCCCTGAAACATGGCCCGCTCATCCTGAGAGAGCTACTTTGGAAGCAAAGAATAAATTTGTTGGTTTCTGGCTATTCCTTGGTGGAGAGACTATTCTCTTCGCTACGCTGTTCGCAACGTATATGGCTTTGAAAAACAAAGGTCCAAGTGGCTTTGGTTTCACAACGCAAGAATTATACACATTACCGTTAGTGTTTGTTATGACAATGCTTCTTTTAACATCATCATTAACAAGTGTATACGCAATGTATCATTTAAAGAGTTTCAACTTCAAAAAAATGCAGTTATGGTTAGGTTTAACAGCATTATTAGGACTTGGATTCTTGATGTTAGAAGTGTATGAGTTCTCTCATTACGTTCAAGAAGGATTTACGTTTAGTAACAGTGCGTTCAGTTCCTCTTTCTTCACATTAGTAGGAACACACGGCTTCCACGTCGCAGTTGGTCTAGTATGGGTTACACTATTGATCTTCCGTAACTCCAAGCGTGGGTTGAACTTGTATAACGCAACTAAGTATTATACATTTTCACTTTACTGGCACTTCATTGACGTAGTTTGGGTATTCATCTTCACTGTAGTTTACTTGATGGGAGTGGTCGGTTGATGTCAGAAGTTCAAATGATTAAAAGATCTCCTGCTGAACAGTCACTGTCTCAACGTCGAGCAAAAGAATCAATGCGCAGCCAAGTTGCGATGTTTTCTTTGATGATTTTCTTAACACTTATATCGTTTTCTATGGTGTTTGCTCATCTTAATGACGTTGCTGGTTTCTCAAAATTCTTTATCATTCCTACATTATTCCTCTTTGCAGCTGTACAAGTTGGTCTTCAACTCTACTACTTCATGCATATGAATGAAAAAGGACATGGCATTCCACAAATGTTTATGTTTACAGGTGCAATATTAGGATTCTTGATCCCACTTACATTTGTAACAATCGTTTGGTGGTAAGCAACAGAAAGAGCTTATGGATTCTTCCATAAGCTCTTTTTCTATTCATTATTAGATGAAATTGTCAAAGTTCGTACATTGAGTTATGCGTTATAAGCTCGTATAATAGGCAGTAGGTAAGACTTTCGTTAACTTTGTGCTGTGATGAAATATATAGTGAATACATGAGCACTATACACAGAATAGATTCAGCGAATTGATTATTAAAGGAGAGTGGTTATTTTGCCGTTAAGTATCTTTGGTTTTAGGGCTTTATGGAGTCCTTATTTTTTAATAGTTCTAGCACTTGGAATCGTTCTATATTACCTCATAACAGTTAAATGGCGGGATCGCTTTGAAGGGTCACAACCGTTGACAAAACGACAAGCTGTTTATTTCTTATCATCCATAGTGTTGCTGTATATTGTCAAAGGTTCACCAATGGATTTAATCGGTCATATTTTATTTTCCGTCCATATGGCTCAAATGGCTATATTGCTTTTGATCGTAGCACCGTTCTTCATCATCGGTATACCGAACTGGGTATGGGAAAAGCTACTATCTTTTACGGTTTTCAGAAAAGTATTCATGATACTGACTAAGCCACTCATTAGTCTGTTAGTGTTTACATTTATGTTCTCGATGTATCACTATCCACTCATACTGGATCAGGTGAAGTTGAGTTTGCCTTTACACACTATTTTCACCATCACACTTTTCCTTTCTGCTATATTTCTCTGGTGGCCAGTAGTGAATACAGTAAAAGGACAGCCGCAATTACATGGTTTGAAAAAAATTGGTTATGTAATATTGAGTGCTCTGCTCATAACACCCGCTTGTTCGTTAATCATCTTCGTAGATGTGCCTGTGTATGAAACATACAGCAGTGGTGAAGCGTGGCTACAAGCGATGGCGCTTTGCGTGCCAAGCGGAACTTTAGCTGGATTGTCAGGCCTTGGCATCTCAGGACCTGAGCTATTCACAGATATGCCTACGCTCTATGATCAGCAATTAGGCGGTATATTGATGAAAGTCATCCAAGAAATTGTTTATGTAGTGATCATTGGACGCATTTTCTTAAGTTGGTCACAGTATGAAAAAGATAATGCGGATGAAATTACTAGACAAGATTTACTTAAACGCCATAATTTAACTATGCATGGCTGATTGACCAAAAAGGAGTTTGTGTTGGATGGAATTACCACTATTGCCGACTATCAGTACGTTTTTCATCATTTTATCTGCTATTTTAGTTGCAATTGGTTGGAATTTGATACGCCAGGGTAAGATCAAAGCCCATCAAAAAACCATGATTGCAGCAGCTGTGTCTGCAGTACTGTTTTTTATCATTTATATTTCTAGAACAGTATTTATAGGTAATACAGCTTTTGGTGGACCTGATGACTTGAAAATGTATTACACAGTATTTTTAGTCTTCCACATCATATTAGCAACGACAGGGGCGATATTCGGAGTTATTACGATCCATGCAGGCTTGAAGAACCGTCTTGTACGCCATCGTAAAATCGGTCCTATCACAAGTGTTATCTGGTTCTTCACAGCCATTACAGGGGTCGCTGTATACTTATTGCTGTATGTCTTTTATAAAGGCGGAGAAACTACTTCTGTATTTAAAGCGATTCTTGGTATATAATATTACGCTTAAAGAGGCTAGGACATAACTATCTCACCCCGTTTCCCTGCACTCCGAAAGGCACGCTTTCCGAGGGGCGTGGCTTGAGCCAAGCGAACAACGTAGGGTTCGCTTTGCCGTATTTCTGTGTACTTTGCAGAAATTAAGGCACCTGTCCAGGGTCTCAAGACGCACGCTGATCCCTCAGGACTCGGCCTTTCTCCGTTCCGGTACACTCTGTTACTCTAAAAAAATATTTACTGATAAGAACAGAAAAAACGTAAAGGACATTCCCCTTACGTTTTTTCTGTTCTGTCCCAACCTCTTTTTTTATATCTAGCTACTTCATATTGCTGAAAGTTATACATACTAAAAGGGATTCCTCGACTGAGGAATCCCTTTTAGTATTAAATTTTGAAATTCAGTTTAATGATGCCTGCTTCTCTTGCAGTATTAAAAAGTATGACGAGCAATGGTCCGATGAAGAAACCGAGGATACCGAATAATTTTAAACCGATAAACATCGCAATCAAAGTAGGCAATGGAGACAAACCGATTTGTGAGCCCATTACTTTAGGTTCGATAGTTCTTCTGATAACCAATAGTATGACGGCCAGTATCGCTAATTTTGTACCCATTGCGATATCGCCTGAAACATATTGATAGATCGACCAAGGTGCCAAAATAATGATAGAGCCGAGTATTGGAATGATATCAATAATCCAGATCACCAAAGCCATAACTACTGCATATTTAGGAATAATCATTAGTAAGCCGATAAAGGAAACGACGAGAATGATTAAACTAACAAGCATTTGAGCTTTGACGAATCCTAGTATGACAAACCGTAATCTGTTCATCATATAGTGTACTTTTTCTGCAGTAGCATCAGTCAAATGAAAGTAAACAGTCTTTTTTAAATTTGGTAATTCTAACATGAACAAAAATAGTGCGATCATAAATACAATAAAACTGACAAGGAAATTTGGGATATCCGAAATCAAAGCTAAAATACGATCGTAACTTAAAAGTGTGATGATTGAAATGCGAATGGATTCGATAATTTCATTGAATTCGTTCTCTAGCATAGCTAAAATGTCTTCAGGCATGCCTACCGTGTACTGAAATAGTTTGCTTTGCGTGTTAATCCATACACTTGAGAGGGAATTTAAGTAGTTGGGAATCTCTTTTGTAAAATGAACTATTTTACCGATGAGTGTAGTAACAGTATAGAAAAGTAACAGCACACTGATTCCGACAAAAACGATGAAATTTACAATAACGGAGACTTTACGCTTCCATTTGAACCGTACTTCTACCGATTTAACAAGCGGATCTAAAAACAGTGCCGTGAGTAATGCCAAAATAATAGGGATGGATACGGGTAATATAAAAAATATGATGACCAATAGTACGATGACACTGAATGCAATCATAATATTTCGTTTTGTAAGAAATTTCAAAAGTAATCGTCCTCCACGTAGATACTGTTTTTATTATAACCAAATTAGTGGAGTAATAGTAGAAAAGCCGAAGAACTTTTAGCTCTCCGGCTTTTTCGTAAAATTACAAACTATATTGCTTTAACTCGTCATATACTTTCTTTAACGTTAGTTCGCAGTCTTTAACTAAGCTAGCAGGAAAGTTTTCTTCTTCGCCATACTCGACGCCGTGTGGGTAGTAGTACTTTCCTAGAACTGGTTGCTTTAGACGAACCGTAGCTTTTCTACCATCGATGTCGCCTTCAACGAGCTCACCGAAAACGCGCAAGTAGTATGTACCTTCTTTAACAATATACTTTTTGTCGAAAGTTACACGCTCATAATCCCACTGTCCATCAATTTCAAGATTACTTTTATTCATAATTTCTTCCATTACTCGTAAATCTGCTACAAGGCCCTTAAGGCCAATATTTTCAACATACATCTGTATATCCCCCTCTATGTTCGTCCTGACGAATACGTATACTATTATATCATAAAACAAATCGATTTTACTTGCAATGACAACATTGTGTCAACGCTTTCTTTCCCGGCTTATATAGATGACTATAGTGTGTGTCTTCTGTACAATATAAGTAAGTTATCATTTTTGTATAGATGTTTATTACGAATAACTATTCATATCATGATGATTTCTACCAATACGTAATATTCTTATAGAAGTAGCATATAAAGTGGAAAGGAAGATAGCATGTGGAGAGTAGGATGGAAGATTCTTGTTTTACTTTTGATTGTAATGGGCGTTTATTATTTCATGACCGATAAGGTAAGTGAAAATCTACCGCTGGAATCACCAGTACAACATGGCTCACCAATTGCAGTGCCTGAAAAAGGTCCGTCGATCGGTGGGGAAGGGATGCCGAGACCAGAAGAAGGCATGTCAGTGCTTGTAGGGCAAAAAGTCGAGAAGATGGAAGAACAGTTTGGCAAACCATCTAGGATAGAACCATCGAGTTTTCAATATGAATGGTGGGTGTATACGGAAAAACCTCGTTTTATGGCTGGCGTATTGAATGGAAAAGTAAATCAAATCTATACGGCTGATGGTGTTTCAGATGTAGCGCCGTTTAAGATCGGACAAAATGTACAGGAGATTCACCGTTTTACACCGATTGAATCAGAGATTGATGTGAAGATTAAAGAAAATATTTATACGTTTTCATTAAATAGTGAAGATATTAAAAATCGTATCTTGATACCATATGAGAATTTATTTGTGCAATTATATATAGATCAAGTAGATGGTGTGATTGAAGGTGTTCGGTTTATCAACCCAAGTACTTTAGTGAAACATCAACCTTATGACATGACGTATCTTGGAGAAATGATCGAAGCCCCTAAACCAACATCAACTGTTCAGACTGAAGTAGATCGTGCGATGGAGCGCCAGACGTTTGAATTGACTAACCAAGTGCGTGAAGAGCATCAACTACCTCTTCTGTCATATAATGATAAGCTGGCTACACTCTCAAGAAAGCATAGCCAGGAAATGATATTCCGTAAATATAGTTCTCATGAGGAAGGCCCGGTGGAAGTATTTGCCGAGCGTTTAAAAAATGTTGGACTAACTCCAAGCAAGGCAGGCGAAAACACGGCGTTTAATTATATCGACGCAATTGAAACTGTACATGGCTGGCTCAATTCTCCAAAACACCGGGAAGTTTTACTGAATCCGAATTTCACGCATACCGGTATAGGCGTTTATAATAAATATTATACCCAGTCTTTTATAGCGCAGACTGAATTAGAAAACTCCATACATGATGACTAAGGGAGAATCCATGTACCTTCCTCGTTTGATGCGATGCCTCGTATGTGAAGAGGCATCGCTTTTTGCTTTGCATAAATCGCTGCTTTTTCTTGAATAACCGGTCGATTGCATTTTAATAATGGAAGGAATTCATCAAATGTGAGCTGATTAAATCGCTTATAGTTAGATGTAGTATGTGGATCTGCAGACATAACACCGGGTACGTCTTTAAAAAACTCTACATGACGGGCGTGCAATGCAGAAGCTAATGCGATTGCCGTCAAATCACTGCCACCTCTTCCAAGAGTCATAAACTTTCCTTGTTTATTCATTCCTTGGAATCCAGGAACGATGATGCATGAGTGAGTTTGAAGTGTATTGACGATATGTGTACTGTTAATTTTATCAATCGTTGCATTACAGAATTCACCCGATGTCCGAATGCCTGTATTTTGTCCATAGATAATCGTGTTGTCTATACCTTCCGTAGATAATTCTGCAGATAATACGGCTGCTGCGATTAATTCACCGCAGGAAGCAGCCAAGTCTCTGGCTTCGCTGGATTTCGAGAAGGAGTCTGTCAGGGTAAGTAAATCGTCTGTGGAATAAGCGTCGCCTTTTCTACCCATTGCAGAGACTACAACGATGACGGCACGGTGTTTCGACAAGGCCTGTCGAATATGCTGAATACACTTTGCTCGTTGGTGTTGATTCTGCATGGCAATTCCTCCAAATTTCTGGATAATCATAGAATCCCAACTTTCTTCGTGACATTCTTCTTATGCCTTTCATAGAATACTTTATGCTTCGTTTCATTATATTCTCTGAAGAATAAAATGTTCGGGAAGGGGCGAGAGACCTTGCTATTATCTGAATTACTTAAGGATTGGCCATGCACTATATTACAGGGTTCAATTCGACGGACAATTGATGGAATCACGGAATCTTCTAAGAGGGTCAAGAAAGATTATGTATTTGTAGCAAAGAAAGGGGTTGTGGCTGATGGAATGGCGTTTATTGAAGAGGCGATATCAAATGGAGCCAACACATTAGTGGTCGATCGAGATCATTTAGATTTAACGCGGATACCGGTGGAAATTACAGTAGTTCTAGTTCCTGATAGTTCTCTATTTATTTCGTATGGAAGTGCGAAGTTTTCAAATAACCCAGCTGAGGAATTACTCATCATCGGTGTTACGGGAACAAACGGTAAAACAACAGTTAGTCACTTTATCGGACAGTTATTAAAAGAGCTCGGGCATAAAACAGCCGTTATAGGGACGACAGGTCTTTATATTGACGGTAAATTGACGGAGACAATTCAAAATTCCATGACGACGATACCAGCTGAACAATTTCATCCTATTTTACGCAGGTGCGTGGAGCAACAGGTGACCCATATTGTTCTTGAAGCGTCTTCGATTGGGTTATCTACTCATCGTTTAGCGCACTGTCCGTTAACTGTAGGTGTTTTTTTGAATATTGGAATGGATCACTACGCTGAACATGGAGGTAGGCAGCGATACATCGATGCAAAAAAACTACTCATTCCATTGGCTGATCAGTTGGTGATGAATGAAGATGACGAAACTTGTCGCGCTATAGGAGAGGGGTTGCCCGAACCACCCATTTATTTCAGTAGGCGACATATTAATGGTGAGCAGCCATCACAGGTACTACTCCCGAATCTAGGTCACCATAATGAAATGAATGCAAGAGCGGCTGTAGGAGCTCTTATGGCAATTGGTTATTCATTACGGGTGATACAACCTCATTTGCATGCTTTGCGACTTCCAACTGGACGCCTACAGAAGTATGAAGAGGCAGGGGTTGAAGTATATGTAGATTATGCACACACACCCGATGCCTTACAGGCGGTGTTGGAGGCATTGTCAGAGTCCACCAAACGGCTGATTATTGTATTTGGGTGTGGAGGGGAAAGAGACCGTGACAAACGGCCGCAAATGGGTGCAATAGCTGCTCACTACAGTTCACATGTAATTTTGACTTCAGATAATCCGAGAACAGAAGAGCCATCTCAAATTATAGTGGATATTTTGTCGGGCATGGTAGGGTTTGCAACACCTGTCGAAATCTTCGTCGATCGTCATCAAGCAATCCGCTACGCTATCACCCAAGCACAACCAGGAGAGATTGTACTCATTGCAGGTAAAGGACATGAACAAATACAGCAAATAGGGAATCAGACGATGCATTTTTGCGATATGGAAGAAGTAAAAAAATCGTTCAGTTATAGAAATGCTATAAAGTAAAAATCTTAATGAATAGTCGAGGCACCAGTTTTTTGTTATAATAGTTGTGATAGGAGGTGCGGCAATTGGTGATGATGACAGATGAGTGGATGCGAGTCATCGATATGGCAGAAGAACTTTCCGAGATGCTGCTGTGTTCTGAAGTGGTGAAAACCTATCAAGACGCACATGACCGTGTATATTCAAACACTGATCTACGAAAAAAAATCATAGATTTTACTAAAATGAAAGAACAATACGAGGACGTGCAGCGCTTTGGTCGCTATCATCCAGATTATAAAGTAATCATGAAGGAAATACGTCTTCAAAAGCGTGAACTGGATTTGCAAGATGAAGTGGCTGCCTTGCGCCTGGCGGAAAATGACGTGCAGGATTTATTGGACGAAATAGGTATCCTGATCGGTCAATCCGTTTCAGAGGCTGTGAAAGTACCAGCTGGCGATGGGACTTTCTCTAACAGTTCTTGCGGTGGAGGTTGCGGCTCAGGTGGCAGCTGTTCTTGTTCAGCATAAAGCATTTCATAAATACAAATAACCCCCTGCAGAAATAACTCTGCAGGGGGTTACTTTCAAATAAAGGTAGTGGCAAAAGAGAAAATCACCTGAATCGAGCAACCAGTTGGACGCGTGTCTTGTAGACTTTCGATACGCCATCTAGTCTCTTTGTGCGTTTAGTCGCCATTAAAGAACGTCAATAATTGTGTTGGATGATTTGTTATAAAACCATCCACGTTCAATTTAGTATGTTTTGGAAGGTCATCCGTCTCATCTAACTCATAAAATACAGTTATATTGAGATCGTGTAAGAAGCGAACGAAGCCTTCTGAAGCAAGCGGAAACATACCAAGTTTTTCGGGCAGGCAGAATAGATCTGCATTCGGGCGGTACAAATGACCGAACTTACTCGTGTAAGCGACGTATGCTTTTTTTATTTCCTCACTTCCGGCACCTAAAGCGACAGAGTTCTGTGCATATAGATTAAAACGATCAATTTGTTCATCATAGTGGCTTGTGACTACAACGCGGTCAGTAGCATCCGTTTCTTTTAGTAATCGCCACAATTTAGAAGGGATTAAACTTCCTTCATACGTTGTTGGGCAATCACTCATAGAGACCACAAACAATAATTGTGGGAACTTTTCCAACAGCTCACGTAACGGCACAACAGATAAATCTCCGTTCAGTATATCAAGATCGTAATCATAACTAGATTCGACGTGGATTTCATCTAATGTATAGTCGGAGATTTCATCGGGAAGCACAAGTTCTTGGCTTGGCACTAAAAGAATTTCTTCATCTTTTGTAAGACGTACATCGACCGCGAAGCCGTGAACACCTAAATCTGCTATTTTCGTATAAGCAGTAAGTGAATTCACAGCTACATCTTGATGTCGCTGTACATCAGTTAAAACAGCTACCTCTGAAAAAAGAAGCGCTTTCTTTTCAGTGCGAGGTTCTTGTTTTGCTATCACTTTTGAAGCCGCCCATGCAGCCACACTTGCAGCGCCCACAGTTATTGCAACATTTGTTTTCCTTCCCAATCTAAAACCTCCTCAATAATTATAGTAAGTCCTCATTTTTTTACTTAGCCAATGTTTATACTTCAACTGTACAGAAAATACTTGTATTCAGTCATCTATAATAGAATAAAGCGATTGAATTCGGATAAATGTCTACTTAAGTGTACCCTATTCCAGAGAAGGTGTGCAAACAAAGATGAAAGATCAGCTTGATTTCACTTGTATCTATGCAAACAATTTTTGTGTAAGGTTGCAGGACTTTTCTCACCTATGGTATTGTATGGAGTAAGAAAGAGGGGGAGAATCATGATTGATCGACAAGGCATAATTGTCTATCTCCATCATTTAAAACAAGCAAAATCACTGCGCAAATTCGGGCATGTTCATTATATTTCAAAGCGAATGAAATACGTTGTGCTCTACTGTGATATGGAAGACGTGGAATCAACGATCACGAAGTTAGAGCGTTTGTCGGCTGTACGTAAAGTATTACCTTCACAGCGCCCCTTCGTCAGTACGATATATGAAAATGCAAAGCCCGATAAAGCAAAAGAATATGATTATAAAACAGGCTTGTAATTTGCTGCCGCTTATTAATGTAGCGGCGGCAACAAGTGATTTAAGCGTAAAATCCCGGTAATATATTGGTAAAACAGCTCGTTTTCAGCAAATTCGGATGAGTGCTTTATTTCCACTCTGACAGGATTTTTATTCAGCGACTCTGCATGCTTAACAAACAAGTCATAACGTTTAGATGGTTTGTCCGCAGAATAGCGAATTCCTTCTCTGCAAATATAGATTGGCATGAAATGATTGTTTTCAGTTGCAGGAGAAAAAGAAACAGCTAATGACAATTGTTCATTAGAATGATAGTTGGATGATAAGATATAGGTCCTATAAATTCGGTGGGCGTTCGTAGACATTAACTCGAGTAATTCATAGATGTCGCTATAGCCTTCCCCTAGTTCGATAAAACGTTGTTGGATCATAATCAAGCGCTTCCTTTCAGGCGATTAGTAATGGTTCATGTCCATCATACCATGTGATGAGGTGTTGTACGTTGAAAGTTATTATAAGGCTCGCATTTCTTTTGGCGGCAGTAAACGGTGTACTCGTTTATTTGCATTACAGCCAATCGGTCAATGCAAATGGAGAAGGCGCGAATTCAGGAACCTATCGTCAGGAAATCGAAGTCATCAATCGAGCAGATGGATTGTACATTCGTCACCACTTTTATAACTTGTCGGAAGGTAGACACGAGATTATTTGGCCAGAAGAAAGTGTAGAACGTGGATGTGAAGCTGTAGATTCCTCTTCATGTGCTCGACTTAATGATTCTAGTGTGGCATTCGAAGAAGGAGAACGTGATCAACAATCCATTGCCTATAAATTGCCGAAAAAGACGCCGCTTACCGGACGTAAATTATTTAAAGAGCCTTTTGTAATTCTTCGGGAGGCAAAACCATTGACGACTGTTCTTCATGTGACAGATGAGCAAGATATTGGTGGCATGTGGGTAACGGGGTTGGAACGTGTAGGAAAGGCAAATAAAGAACGCATTACCTATCGTTTATACCGTGGCGTAGGATTTGTTAATGAACTGTATTGGCAATCGCGGGACGTGCCTTTGGCATACTCTTCAAACAAGCTGACGATCTTCGGTGAAGGTATCGATAAAAAGTATAATGATCGGCTTGTACAAATGATGGAAGCCATCGGTGGAAACCATGTGAGTGTAGTACTAGCTTCAGCTAATAAGCCGCTGTATGCGGAGCGCTTTATTGTGGAGAAAATGGACAATCTATCGCTAGTAATAAAACAAGTAGCTAAGATGAGTGTTCATTCACGTTTCATTTTACAAGCGGATGAACCATCTATGAGCAGCATGATTGCATCTATACTTGGAGAGGCTCCAGTAGGAACGAAAGCGGAACAAGCCGTGTTTACTCGTTTGAAAGAATCGATCTCAGCAGAGCAATATCAAGCATTGCGCCAAAACGTCCGAGAAAAAATTGGTAAAAAGCTATCGTCATCCGATTTGGATCAGTCGTTGTCAAAAATACTTGCATTCGACACTCAATATTTTCATATGACAATGAAGGAACAGCGATATAACTATCCATTTCTGTTGCTTGATCCCCGGACTGTATTGCTTGATGGAGAAGAAGTTCCAGAAGTGAAGGTAATAGTACAGGACGGTAAGAGTTTTTATCCAGCAGAAGAATTATTGTCGAAGATGGGCTATTCGATACGTTCAAACGAGCAGTCAATTTATATCGACGGTCCAAATCGTGCTTATCGTTTTTCGAAATTAGAGCCTTTCTACGTTATGAATGATCGTAAATTTGATTATACAGAAAAGCCTTATACCTCAATTAATAAAAAGTTATATTTTGATGAAAATTGGTTGCGACGAATCTTCTTTGTATTAATAGATAAGTCGGATGAAACCATTTCTATCGAACAAGTTGAAAAGATGATAAAGGAGATGGGAAAAGAATGAGAGTCATTTCCGGTTCGAGAAAAGGTACGTCTTTGAAATCCTTGCCAGGCACGTCCACGCGTCCGACATCAGACAAAGTAAAAGAGTCTGTTTTCAACAAAATTGGCCCTTACTTCGATGGAGGAACTGTTGTCGAGTTATTTGGCGGTAGTGGCTCCATTGCTATTGAGGCGTTGTCAAGAGGGATGGAACAAGCTGTTGTATTTGAAAAGAATCCGAAAGCGTGCGCTATGATCAAAGCGAATGCAGAAAAATGCCACATGGAAGAATGTCTGCAAATCGAAAAAAAGGATGCACGCCAGGCTGCTACAGTTCTTAAGTCTAAAGAAGTTTCTATTGATCTGCTATTTGTAGATCCCCCCTATGCAACGGTCGAATACTATGATGTAATTAAAGACGTAATAGCACAAGGAGTAGTGGCGGAAGATGCAACCATCATTTGTGAACACGATAAACATATAGAATTGCCTGAACATTACGATACATATAGTCAAATCAGTTCCGCCACTTATGGAAATACTGCTATTACGATTTACAAGAAAAGAGGCTAACAGCATGACACAAATCGCAATCGTACCGGGAAGTTTCGATCCGGTAACGAACGGACATTTAGATATCATTGAAAGAGCAGCAAAAACATTCCCAGAAGTGCATGTTGCCGTGATGAATAATTCTTCCAAAAAGCCATTGTTTACAGTGGAGGAGCGTATTGCGCTTATTCATGAAGCTATATCAAAGTATGACAATGTCAAGATTGACACGTCTTCAGGACTGTTGATTGATTACGCACAAGAAATTAACGCGTCTGTCATCGTTCGAGGCTTGCGCGCAATTTCAGATTTTGAATATGAAATGCAAATCACATCGATGAACCGAGTGTTAGATGAAAGTATTGAAACGTTCTTCGTGATGACAAAGAGTCAATATTCATTCCTCAGCTCAAGTATCGTCAAAGAAGTGGCACGTTACGGTGGAGATGTCTCTACGCTCGTACCGCCGCATGTCAATTTAGCCCTAAAAGGGAAGTTTGAAAAATAAAAATACGAAGTAAAAAGTGAGAAAAGGATGTCCTCTACGGGCATCCTTTTTTACGTAGAATTACTTGTAGCAACGAATACTTTTCGAAGTGTAAGTGAAGAATGAGTGTAAAGGAATTACGCTTCATCATTATTTAGTACTTGCTCAATAAATCCAAATGAACAATATAGGGACGAGTAGCGTGTTCCATACCCTTGCAATCACATAAGGGAGTATGCGTATGCCAGCGCTCTTGGCGATCGTCATGACTTGCATGTGGATGCTCATACCGTTAATCGACAGAATTGCCGCGATGAGCATTGGATAAATTGCATCTCCTGCGAAATGCTCGGTAGCAGACTGGACGCCGGAAGTCATCTCGAAGACCGCCAGCAATAAAGTTTTCGTTACGCCCATATCCACGGTGATGATGGAAGATATGGAATACGATAGCACATTGCCGAGAGAAGAGAAGAAGATGACCGTGGTGGCCACTAATAATATAACGGATGAACTATCCTTAATCGAGCGCAGCAAAGGAGATGTTTTATGATCTTGTTGAGGGATGACGGGTATAGCTGTCTGTTGGTACCGGCTACCTAGAAGAGACATGGCCAATACGAAAAAGACGATATTAGCTAGATGAATGGCAATCAATAATTTCCAACCACTTGTAGTACTACCGAATAATTCGTTACCAACAAAGCCAATAATGAACATAGGCCCCGGTGCATGACAAGAAGCAACAAGCAAACTACTTTCAGCTGCAGAAATCTCACCGTTCTTTTTCATTTCACTAACAGTCACGGCACCTACCGGAAAGCCCCCAAACGAACCGAGCACATAAGCCTTTATGTAACGACTCCATTGACTAGTGCCTTGTTTGCTAGGCATTTTCAATAACCATTGCGTCAATATAATATACGGTAGTAAATAGGGAAGTAACGCATGAGTGAATAATTGGGCGCCCGAAACAGCTCCTTCATGTGCGACATCTGGCTGCAAAATAAATAAAATAATTAGCGCCCAGATGAAGAGTACGTTACTCATTGTTCGATACGGCAGGATTGTCATTAAAAAGCATCTGTCGCACTCCTTCCTAATTTTTGAAATACCTTACCATCTACCGTAATATATATGTAGTATTCGTACAGGCTATTAATGGAGGTGAGCTTTTATGAAAATGCGTAAATGGGTGATCGCTGCGGTAATCTTGCTAGTGGTAGTGGTTTTAGCACTTTATCCGTTAGATATGTATATTTCTCGACCAGGCGGAGCTTATGATTTGGCACCACTTGTAGAAGTAGTTGGCGGGGATACGGACGAAGTAGGAACATTTAGTTTGATGACCATTGCAATCGGCAAGGCAACACCTGTAACGTATGCTTGGTCGAAATTTTCAGATAAAATGAAACTGTTGCCGGCTACTCAAGTGAGAAGGCATGGTGAAAGTGATGAAGAGTACGGGGTGCGCCAGAAGAAATTGATGGCTGATTCTAAAACGCATGCCATATCAGTGGCGTTCGATAAGGCAGGTTTGCCAATCAATAGAAATTTCACAGGCATCTTTGTAGCGGGTGTATTACCAGCAGGAGCGTCAGCAGGCAAGCTTAAAGTGGGGGATGTGATTCAATCGATTGATCAACTAAATCTCACTTCAACAGATGCATTTATGCAAAAGATTAGTGGTATGTCAAAAGATCAGAAAGTACATTTACAAGTGGAACGTGGAAAACGGAAGTTGGATGTTCCAGTAGAATTAAAAGAACTTCCGGGGAATGACGGTCGAGTAGGTCTTGGAATAGAGTTTGAAGAGCAGGTCAAATTGGAAACGGATCCCAAGGTAGATATTCGTACAGAGGAAATCGGAGGGCCTTCAGCGGGTTTGATGTTCACGCTGGAATTGATGAATCGTCTAGTGGAGGCCGATTTAACAAAGGGGTATAATATTGCAGGAACTGGCGAGATGCTCGAAGATGGATCAGTAGGACGGATTGGTGGGATTGACTTCAAAGTCATTGCAGCTGATCGTCAAGATATTGAGATCTTTTTCGCGCCTGACGATGAAGTACCAGAAGAAGTGAAAAAGAAGAATCCGCAGCTTCTCTCAAATTATGATGAAGCGAAAGCAACTGCGGATAAAATAGGTACAAAAATGAAAGTGGTCCCAGTGAAAACGATTGATGATGCGTTAAGTTACTTGGAAAAGCTAGAAGAAAAGTAAATGGTCACAGCAAAATGGGTGGTGTTTTAAAATCGAGACCTGGCTCTCTTTGGATGCCACACATATAAATGTCTGTACTTTTAATATCCATTAGTAGTGAAAGGTCCTTGTATGAACCTGCACGACTTATAACTGGCAAAGTCACTTCTTTTTTTTCTGTGCGTAAATAACTTCTTCCACTTGTAGACATACCAAGTAACCGCAGATAAGATGGACTTGTAATTTGTGCACGCATTGATTTTCGATAACCGGTCAATATATGCACTAACATTCGTTGTATTCGCGTCCAAGTGTAACGTTTGGATTTCACAGCTTTCATAAATTCTTGGAAAGTAGCATGTTCTTTTGCAGCGCGCCATAAAGAAAATTCAATTCCTTCCGTAATATCTGCAATGGATGCCAATTGTTCAGGCCCTTCACGAAGAATCATATACCGAAGAAATGGATAGAGATGATCCCAGCTTTGATGAGGTTGTTGTTGAAGTAGCTCAAAAGAAGCTGAAGGCATGAAAGGTCGGACGTGCGTGGCATCAGTCTCAAGTAGTTCTTTGCGTATACCTGTAGCGCTAGCAATAGAATCTTCAGGCAATACTTCATCATGATAATGTGTGCCTTTTCGCTCGAGTGTGACAGCCATCATATTCGACTGAATTTCTTTTATGGCTTGCATGTAATGAAAACCTAGAATGTTATTCGGTTCTGATAAATCAGCAAGTGGTTCATCAGTCATGCGTGAAATTTCTTCATATGCAATTCGCAATGCGTTCGGATAACTGATTCCTTCTTGCATGGCATTCTTTATAGTTTTGTCATAAAGTTCTTTATGTGTATTCATTGTGTCCAAACTATGCATAAATGGCGCGATGTGTCCTTCTTCACTGCCGAAACAAATGTACTTGCATTGAAGAGCATCCAAGATTTGTACAGCTCCTTTCGCGAATTGTGGAGCGTGGGCTGTAGAATAAGCATAAGGCAACTCGATGACGAGGTCTGCACCACTAGCCAGTGCCATGCGTGCTCGTGTCCATTTATCAACAATCGCAGGTTCACCGCGTTGAAGAAAATGTCCGCTCATTACGGCGATGATGACATCCGCGTCTGTCAGTCTTTTCGCTTCACTGAGATGGAACAAATGGCCATTATGGAAAGGATTATATTCAACGACAATACCAGTAGCTATCAATGGAATCCTCCTCTGTACTTGCGTATAATGAATTATAACGTTAAACTTATAAGGGTGACAAGAAAATATCTTGACATCCCTTATTTTAAATACTATAATCAACATTGTTGTCTTGAGGTGATAGACATGAAATGGTCCATTCATCAATTACGGAAACATAGGCAAGGCCCGCTACTGTTTGACGAAACAGTGAATTTGGATTCCGTGAAAAATCGGAATGAAGAAATTAGGGCAATTCAGCCTGTTCGAGTAAGTGGAACATGTACAATTGGTGAGAAAAAGTTAACATGCCAGCTTCGGCTAGAAGGTTCAATGATTTTGCCTTGTGCACGTACGTGGGAAGACGTCGATTATCCTTTCTCCATTGAAACAGTTGAACAATTCAGCTGGGACGAGGAGACACTTCAAACGGATGATGAAATTCATCCGGTTGATGGAGAAATAATTGATTTCACTCCTGTATTGGAGGAACTGATTTTGCTTGAAATTCCAATGCAAGTATTCTGTGAAAATGCAGATGAGATGCAACAGATGGAAGGCAAAGGTTGGTCCTATACAACCGATGAAGAATTGGAAGCGCAACGACAAGAAGCAGAAGAAAAAGTGGATCCTCGCTTAGCGGGATTGGCTAATTTTTTTGAAACCGATAAAGAGTAAACCCTTATAAGGAGGTGCCCCCCCAATGGCAGTACCAAAGAGAAGAACTTCTAAAACAAAGAAAAATATGCGTCGAACTCATTTCAAAATTGAAGCGCCAGGTATGACTACTTGCGACAACTGTGGCGAAATGAAATTGGCACACCACGTTTGCAAATCTTGCGGACACTACAAAGGAAAAGACGTTGTAGGCGAATAATTTAGATTCTACACAACGAATATAAAGACTACCTTGAGACCATGGCTCAAGGTAGTCTTTTTTGTTTTGTGCAAAAGTGGTATGCTAAATGGAAAAGGGGGAATTTCTTTGTCTTATTCTATAAAGATCGATCAGTCCATAGCGTATTTTACAATTAATCGTCCTGCCATGCGAAACGCGGTAAATTATGATGTCATGGAAGGGCTTGAATCCTTTCTAGATCAAATTGAGGATGATCCTGAAATTTCTTTTGCCGTCATTACAGGAGAAGGTGACATGGCATTTTGTTCAGGCGGAGATCTTAGTGATTTTCACGGCTTTCAGACAGCAGAGGATGCATTTCCGATGCTGAGTAGGGGGGCTAGTATTTTATATCGGATTGCTACATTACCGATGCCTACAATAGCACTGGTAAATGGAGCAGCAGTTGGTGGTGGCTGTGAACTGGCCACAGCTTGTGATTACCGTTTGGTTGCCTCCCATGCAAGAGCTGGATTCATTCAAGGTACTCTGGCGATCACGGCTGGTTGGGGAGGAGCCACACTGTTATTCGAAAAAAACGGCCCACATGATCGTTTGCTGAAGTTTACCAGTAGAGCCGGCATTCATTCACCTGAACAATTACTGGAGCTTGGCTGGGCAACTGAAGTGTATGAGGGAGATACCGAAGTAGCGCTTGATCAGTTTCTAGCTCCAAAGCTAAAAGTACATAGAAATGTACATCGTGCGTATAAATCCATCGCCACTAGGAATTGGAAAACAAACGGGCTTGAGCACGCTATGCAAGAAGAAGCCCGCATTTGTTCCGTTCTCTGGGAAAGTGATGCACATCATGAAGCAGTTCAAAGTTTTTTAACGAAAAGTAAGTAACGTTTCAATCCCGGCAGGCATAGACTGTCGGGACTGTTTAAAATGCACTTGTAAACGGTTCCATAAGTAAGGTACGTTATCTATTAAGAAGTTATTTTTAATAAGTGGTAGTAAGGAAATGAGGAGTGATGGTATGCAAGAAGTAAAAGCAACTATGGCAGGTACGATCTTTCAGATTGAAGTGAAAGAAGGAGACGCAGTGACGAAGGGACAAGTTGTCGTTATTTTGGAATCTATGAAGATGGAAATTCCGCTAGAAGCCGAAGTGGATGGAACGGTGAGTAAAATCCACGGGGCTGAAGGCGATTTTGTAGATGAAGATGAAGTGTTAGTTACCATTCAATCGTAACGAAAGGTGGGAAATTCTTTGACAAAAGAATCATCAAATACCTCGTATAATGAAAAGCTTCAAGAAATCACTACTCACGTTATGGCGGGTGGTGCAGAAAAATATCATAAGAAATTAGAGGAACAAGGTAAGTTATTCGTTAGAGAGCGGTTGCGTCTTTTATTTGATGAAGGCAACTATGTAGAGGATGGAAAATTTGCAAACTGTGAAGCGAAAGATCTGCCTGCAGATGGAGTGGTGACGGCTACTGGGAAAATTGATGGTCAAACGGTTTGTGTCATGGCTAACGACTCTACAGTGAAAGCGGGTTCATGGGGTGCAAGAACAGTAGAGAAGATTATCCGTATCCAAGAAACAGCTGAAAAGCTTCGTGTACCATTATTGTATTTAGTGGATTCCGCTGGAGCACGTATTACAGATCAACTAGACATGTTCCCAAATCGTCGTGGGGCCGGTCGTATTTTCCACAATCAAGTGCGTTTATCGGGTGTCATCCCGCAACTGTGCCTCCTATTCGGACCATCTGCAGCAGGCGGTGCCTATATTCCAGCCTTCTGTGACGTGGTCATCATGGTAGAAGGCAATGCTTCCATGTACTTAGGTTCACCACGGATGGCTGAAAAAGTCATAGGTGAGAAAGTAACGCTAGAAGAAATGGGTGGCGCACGCATGCATTGTACTGTAAGTGGTTGTGGTGACGTGCTAGTAGATACGGAGGAGCAAGCGATTGCAAAAGCTCGCAAATACCTCTCGTACTTCCCTGAGAATTTTGAAGCACCTGCCAAATTAGGGGTACCCCATGAAGCGAAAGAAGGGCGTTCATTAGAGGAAATTATTCCCGCAAACCAAAATGCACCATTCGATATGTATGAAGCTATTGATCAATTAGTAGATGATGGTAGCTTGTTCGAAATCAAGAAGTTATTTGCACAGGAGGTTATTACTACTCTTGCACGTATTGACGGACGGCCTGTAGGGATTATTGCGAATCAGCCCAAAGTAAAAGGTGGCGTGCTGTTTGTGGATTCAGCGGACAAGGCAACAAAATTCATTGCATTATGTGATGCTTTCTCCATTCCATTGTTGTTCCTAGCCGATGTGCCAGGGTTCATGATTGGGACGAAAGTGGAACGGCAAGGAATTATCCGCCATGGAGCTAAACTCATTATGGCGATGAGTTCCGCGACTGTGCCGAAAATTTCGGTCGTTGTGCGAAAAGCATATGGAGCAGGTTTGTACGCGATGGCAGGTCCAGCTTTTGAACCAGATGTCTGTATTGCGTTACCGACTGCGCAAATCGCTGTAATGGGTCCTGAAGCAGCTGTCAACGCGGTATATTCAAATAAAATTGAAGCCATTGCGGATCCAAAAGAAAGAATGGCATTTATTAAAGAGAAGCAGCAAGAATATAAAGAGGAAATCGATGTCTATAAAATGGCCTCAGAACTTATTATTGATGAGGTGGTTGCACCTCATCATCTTCGGTCCGTGCTTGCTGAGAGATTGGGATATTATGAAACGAAAAAAATTATGAATTCTTCGAGAAAACATCCTGTCTATCCTGTATAATAAAATGTACCAACAGAGACGCCTTCACTGGGTCTCTTTTTTAAGGAGGAAAGCTATGCGATTTGTAGTGGTAGGTGGGGGATCTATAGGATTATTAATCGGTTCCTATTTAGCTCAACATCAGGCAAATGTCACCTTTTGGGTAAGGCGAGAGGAGCAAGCAAAGCATTTACGTAGTGGTCTGGTGAGAGCGCCAGAAAACTTTACATATGAAGTAGATTCAACCATACATATTGAAGAGTTGCCGACAGAAGCGGTATGGATCATTGCGGTGAAATATGATGCGTTACCCGTTGTATTGTCAGAAATCAGCACTTTACCTATACAGCCCCATTTGTTGTTTATCCAAAATGGAATTGGACATCTATCGTTGATTGAGCAGTATCCACTCGGGCATGTGTCGTTCGCTACAGTTGAGCATGGGGCAGTTAGAATAGATGACCGAACAGTCTCACATAACGGTATCGGGCCTATTAACATTGTAGAAAATGATCAAATTGCTCCAATCATACAGTGGTTGCAAGAAATAGATCCTCAGAACTTTCCGATTACTACGCAACAGAATGCTAAACAGTTATTGTTTCGTAAAGTACTGATCAATTGTGCGATCAACCCACTAACGGCATTGTTGGAAATTAGGAATGGACTGTTGTTAGAAAACCCTTACTTCCAGGTGTTATTCCGCCAGCTATGCGAAGAGTTACTCAGTAATTTTGAAGAGTATAGTGATCTACTGAGCTATGATGATATAGAAGAAGTATGCCGAAAAACAGCCTCTAATCAATCATCTATGCTTGTAGATAGAATAAAAGGACGGAATATGGAAATTGAGACTATTTTAACAGCAGTGTTGAAAGAAATTCATCAAAAAGGTGGCAGTGCTCCTTTTTTACGAACGCTTGAGACTGCACTGCTTGGAATAAACAGGAGTGAATGTGGCGGATGTTAACGAATATACTTGGAGCGTTATTATTGTTCCCTTTTATAATTTTAGTCGTATTAATTATTGTGGCGAAGAAAATAGGATTACCTAAAAAGAAGAGGATCGGATGGGCGGTAGATTGGACGACACCGTTTATGGTATTGACCGTTTTAATTTTGATTCGTTCGATTTGGGATGTTTGGTTGCCCATACTGTTAATCGGAGTATTGTGTTTGATTGCGATCGGATTTGCAGTTATAGAACGGTCCAGGGAAAAAGAGTTTCGGTCATCTTGGGTGTTACGTAGAACATGGCGAGCGTATTTTCTACTCTTAACAGTGGCTTACTTTTTACTGTTCATTATTGGAATTACGGTGCAGATCATCCGCAACTTGAACTAGGGAGTACTCGTAAGCGTATCAATTCAACCTGGTCAGGTGAGATGATATACTTGCGTTAGTATGGTACATAAAGGAGTTTGTGTAATGGACTTGGACACAATGGAGTTGCCGAAAAAGAATAAATTGATGGAATCGTATCGTCACGATCCGCAATTTCTCCATAAATATTTTGAATATGAAATGACACCAGTAGGGTTTGAAGATAGAGCAGAAGAATTGCATCAACGCTCTTTTCAAAGAGAAAAACTAGCTGCTGCGGTAGAAAGTTATATGGAGCCCTTTGGAATATCAGATGTGGCTGCTCAGTATATACAAGAGCTTTCGGAAGGTGCGTTAGTAGTGATTGGCGGACAGCAAGCGGGGGTTTTGACAGGTCCTTTATATTCTGTTCACAAAGCGATATCTGTGATTTTATTGGCACAAAAACAACGAAAAACACTAGAAAAACCTGTAGTTCCTGTTTTTTGGATTGCAGGAGAAGATCATGATATCAATGAAATCAATCATACATACACTGCGAAGGCAGGAAAAGCGATCAAACGGCAGTTTAAACAGCAAACCATTTTAAAAACGATGGCTTCAGACACACAGTATGATCAAAAAGAAATGACAGCATATATTAAGAAGATTTTTAAAAGCTACGGAGAGACGTCTTATACGCAAAAGTTATTGCATGATGTGTTGCAAACTGTAGAGCAAGAACAGAATTTCACAGCTTTCTTCACCTCGCTGATGAATGAACTATTTACTGCACATGGATTGTTATTTATAGACGCAGCTTATAAACCATTGCGTCAATTGGAATCGCCTTACTTCTCACAAATGATTGAAAATACTGAGGCCATGGCAAAGAGCATTTACTATACAGAACAACAACTCCACGCAGATGGGTTTGCAAAGCCAATCGAATCAGAAGAGCAAGACGCTAATCTATTTTATGTTCATGATACAGGGAGGGTATTGCTCCGAAGAAAAGATGGAAAGTTCGTCAATGAACAAGCGGGGATTACCTATACAGAACAAGAAATGCATCATCTTGCAAAAAATGAGCCTTGGTTGCTAAGTAACAATGTAGCCACAAGACCTATTATGCAAGACCTCGTATTTCCTGTATTGGCATTCGTCGGCGGTCCTGGCGAAATTGCCTACTGGTCCTTACTGAAAGAGGCTTTTCATCTTATGGGAATCAAAATGCCGGTAATTGTACCAAGACTTTCTATTACTTTGGTCAACAGACAAGTCCAGGAAGCTTTAAAACTTACGGACATTACGATGACTCAAGTAATGAATCACGAACTACCTGATCTTCTTGAAAAATGGCTAGAGCAACAGCGAGATGAGCAATTTGACCGTTTGTTGATGGAAACGCAGAGTCAATTACAAACGCAGTATAAACAGTTACATTCACATCTAGAAACGTCAGATCCGGGACTACTACAATTACTTGATAAAAATTTACAGTTCCATAAGAGCCAGTTTGACTATTTACAGAAGAAAAAAGAGCAGTCTATTTTGCTGAAACATCACGTACAATATGAGCGCTATCAGGTTATTTCGGAACAGCTATTTCCTGAAGGTTCCCTTCAAGAGCGTCTCTATTCACCATACTTTTACATGAACCAGTTCGGTAAAGGATTGATTGATGAGTTACTAAAACAACCTTATACATTTAATGGATCACACCAACTAGTCTATTTATAAGAAACTACTTAAACCCGCCATTCGTTCTATGAATGGCGGGTTTAATCTGCGTGTAGAAAATTGAGAATTCGTTGTAGTGAGAGTTGTTACTTTAGAAGAGCCGCATGTTGGATTTGCAGAGAATAGATATTCTGAGATCCATACGTAGTATGTTTCGGTTCCTGTATAACAAATGGTAGTCACTCGATGTTGTGAATTGAAGTAGTAGTAGTTGAAATCTTTTATGGATGAATTAAATCTAAACTTGAAATTAAAAAAGTTTAAATGTAACACTATGTCCCATACTAATTTTATATATGATTTATTGCCCATCCCACTTTTTTTAGCATGCTTTAAGCTTCTCTAATGAGAGCTGCTAAATCTTCTTACTCACTAAACAAGTCCCGATTGAAACTAGAAAAATTTTAAGGGTAACGGCGTAAGAAAATTGCGAAAAAAGTAGTTTTATCGGGATACGGGGAGGAATGTAAATCAGAAAGAAGTACTATTGACACATTTTAATAATTATGCGAAGAAAAACGGCATAGTGGGTGGAGGAAAGTGGGGGGATGTGGTACATTATTTCATACAGTGGGGTGAATTATATGTTCATGGGTGAGTATCAGCATTCAATTGATATGAAAGGTCGACTGATCGTTCCTTCGAAATTTCGGGAGCTACTAGCAGAAGGCTTTATTTTAACCCGTGGACTGGATAATTGCTTGTTTGGATATCCACTGGACGAATGGCAAAAGCTTGAAGAAAAGTTGAAAGCGTTGCCGGTAACAAAAAGAGATGCTCGTGCATTCACTCGTTTTTTCTTTTCAGGAGCAAGCGAAGCAAGTCTAGATAAGCAGGGGAGAGTAAATATACCTGCAAACTTACGGGAATTCGCGAAGATTGAAAAGGACTGTATGATTATCGGTGTATCCAGCCGGATTGAGATCTGGTCTGCAGAACTATGGGAAGCGTACTACGAGGAATCTGAGGAATCATTCAATGACATTGCAGAAAACCTTATTGATTTTGAATTTTGAAAGCAGGCGGAATAACCATGTTTAACCACACAACAGTATTACTGCATGAAGCCGTCGAAGGCTTGAATGTAAAAGAAGATGGCATTTACGTGGATTGCACACTTGGTGGTGCAGGTCACAGTGAAGAAATTGTCAAACTTCTATCATCTGAAGGACAACTAATCTGCTTCGACCAAGATATGACGGCCATTGAAGCAGCGCAAAAAAAGTTATCGAACTATACAGCACAAGTGCACTTCGTTCATGCAAACTTTAAAGACTTAAAAAATGAATTAGCAAAATTGGGAATCTCTCATGTTGATGGGATTTTATATGACCTAGGAGTTTCTTCTCCGCAATTGGATACACCTGAACGAGGCTTCAGTTACCATCATGACGCTCCCTTGGACATGCGTATGGATACGTCTGCGCCATTGACAGCATATGAAGTGGTCAATGAATGGTCGTATTCAGATTTGGTCAGAATAATCTTCCGCTATGGTGAAGAGAAGTTCTCCAAGCAAATCGTTCGTAAAATTGAAGAAGCACGCGCTAATGCGCCTATACGTACAACAGGAGAACTGGCTGAACTTATTAAAACAGGTATACCAGCAGCCGCTAGAAGAACCGGTGGCCATCCTGCAAAACGTGTTTTCCAAGCTATACGAATTGCGGTCAATGATGAGCTAGGAGCAGCTGAACAATCTATAACCGATGCCCTTACGTTATTACGTAAAGATGGCCGAATCAGCGTAATTACCTTCCATTCACTTGAAGACCGCCTATGTAAAACTATTTTTAAGGAAGCTTCTTCCATGCCGGAGTTGCCGCCAAACTTACCTATTATACCTGAAGGGATGGATCCGGATTTCCGTCTTATTACGCGAAAGCCAATCATTCCCACAGATGAAGAAATAAAACATAATAAACGTGCCAGATCAGCAAAATTACGAGTTATAGAGAAAAAATAGAAAAGGGGAATTGAGCCATGGGACTAGAACAACGGAACTTAAATACGTTACAGACACCAGAGGTAGAACCACATACAGACCAAAATCAGCCACAGGTTGTCCGCCGTGTAAAAAAGCGTTTTTCTAAGGGCGAAAAGATATTGTTCACTTTATTTGCAGCATTTACAATCGGATCATCTTCCATGCTTTTACAGACGCATTCTGATATAAACGCTATAAATAAAGAAGTACAGTTAATGAACTCTGAAATTGAAAATACTACAAAACAAAATATTGAATTGTCCATTCAAGTGAGTGACAAATCCACTTACGAACGTATTTGGAAAAAAGCACAAGAGAGTGGTTTGAACCTTAACGAAGGCAACGTAAAGGTCGTACCAGGACGATGAAGAAGTTTCGCTTTCAATGGGGAGCCTTTCTAATGTTTGTAGTATTCGGAGGGCTCTTTTTCATATTATTCGGCAGAATTCTTTTTATTCAAATGACGGGCCAAGTAGATGGGAAAGAGTTAGCGAAAATCGCTTCAAACCAATATGAAAAAAACGCCGTCTTACAAGCAAGCCGCGGGGCAATCGTCGATCGAAATGATGTGCCGATTGCATCAGATACATTAAGTTATCATGTAGTGGCTGTCCTTAATGAAGCTGCTAGTAAAAACAGCAAAAGAAAATATCATGTGGTGGATTATAAGGAGACGGCTAAAGTACTGGCCAAATATTTACCGCTAAAAGAACGTGAAATTTACGATAAAATGAAAAACGCTAGAGAAGGCGCTTGGCAAATTGAGTTTGGGCGTGCGGGCAAAGATCTGAACCGCGAAACGATGATGAAAATGAAAGAAGAACTCGATAGAAAAAAATTATCGGGTATTTTGTTTGTAGAAGGTAAAAAACGATTTTATCCTAATGGTCGCTTCGCTTCTTACTTAGTGGGCTTTGCTCAAAAAGAAGAATTAGAAAACAATCAAACTGTTACCAAAGGGAAAATGGGGCTTGAAAAAATATATAACAAGCAACTAACAGGTGTCGATGGAAAAGTGAATTATCAATCTGACGGTTGGGGATATTTATTGCCTACTGCTAGCAAGCAAATTGAAGAACCACAGGATGGACAGACGATTAAACTAACATTGGATAAGACAATTAGTAATTTCGTAGAAGAAGCGATGGATCAAGTAGAAGAAGAGTATTCTCCGAAAAAGATGCTAGTTCTCGTATCTAATCCAAAAACGGGTGAAATCCTGGCAATGAGTCAACGACCGACGTTTAATCCGATGACGAGAGAGGGATTGACAGAAAACTGGTTGAATGATGCAGTGGAGCAGACGATTGAACCAGGTTCTCCAATGAAAATGTTCACATTGGCAGCGGCGGTAGAAGAAGGTAAATGGGAGCCGGATGACTATTTTAAATCTGGATCTTACCGCATCTATGACAGAGTGATAAGTGATGTGAACGTGAAAGGCTGGGGTACGATTACTTTTATGGAAGGATTGCAACGTTCCTCCAACGTGGGAATGGCCTACTTACTCGAAAGAATCGGTGATCAGAAATTCATTGAATACGTTCACAAATTTGGATTTGGTAAAAAAACTGGAATCGATTTGCCGAATGAAGCGTCGGGCGTTGTACTAGATAATTATCCAGCAGAACGATTGACAACTTCTTATGGGCAAGGTTCTACCGTTACACCACTGCAAATGATACAAGCTGCTTCTGCCATTGCGAATAACGGTGTCATGATGAAACCATATGTAATTGACCAAATTATAGACCCGAATACGAAAGAAGTGCTAGAGAATCACGAACCTGAAGAAAGTGGAACACCCATTTCCGCAGCTACAGCTAAAGAAGTGCGTGAAATCCTTGCAACAACAGTAACTTCAGAAAAAGGTACTGCACAAAAGTACCATCTGGAAAATTATGCAGTAGGAGGTAAAACGGGTACAGCAGAACTTCCTAAAACAGATGGAAAAGGATATATGTCTGGCTATGGGAACTACCTATACTCTTTCCTTGGAATGGCACCGATTGATGACCCGCAACTTCTGATTTATGTAACGGTTCAGCAACCTAAGTTAAAAGCAGGCGAACAAGGGTCTGATCCTGTATCGAAAGTATTTAACCCGATTATGGAAAACAGCTTGAAATACTTAAACATTGCTCCAGAGGAGGAACAACAGATTCCTGTGAAAAAGGTTGGGGATTATGAAGGAAAAGATGCAGAAACAGCAGCATCTTCGGTAGCAGAGGATGGCTTCCAAACTGTATTAATCGGAGAAGGTGGTAAGGTAACTAAACAAATACCAAAAGCGGATACGAAATTAACAGAGAACTCAATGGTATTGTTGGAAACAAAAGGGGATACGACATTTCCAGACATGACGGGTTGGTCCAAAAAGATGGTGCTTTCATTTACGAACCTTTCAAAGTTGGATATTCGGATCAACGGTGAAGGCTACGTAGTTGGACAAAGCGTTACGGAAGGAACGTTAGTAAACAAGAGAGATCCTATCGTCGTTGAGCTTCGGACGCCTGAGCAACAGTATAATAAAAAGAAAAGTAATGAAGACAAAGAGGCAAAAGAAGAGGAGCAAATCATGGGTGGCTAATGAATAGCGTGCGATTTCACAGCATACCTTAATAGAAAAAAAGGTAGTGAGTCATTGCGTTCATTTATTGATATGCAGTCCAAAAAACGTTTACGTGCAGCCTTCTTATGCTTTCTTATCTGTCTATTACTCGTAATCGGCAAACTATTTCATGTTCAAATTATCAAGCATGAGTGGTTGAAAGAAAAGGCAGAAGAAAATTGGGATATTGAAATTCCTTTCGGTGCTATGCGTGGAGATATTACGGACCGAAGCGGTAAGTTGATTGTAGGTAATAAACTAGCCCCTACATTGTATTTCATGCCAGCTCAAAATCCTGACATTTCTAGCGACATACCTGCAATTGCAAAAATCCTTAACATGCCGCCAGAAGCTTTGGAAGAAAAGCTGAAGAAAAAAACGTATATGGTGAAATTAGCTCCCGAAGGAAAAAATATTACGAAGGAGCAAGGGGACGAGATTACTAAACTACAAGTAGCCGGATTGTATGTGGGAGTAGACTTCGTCCGATACTATCCATATGACGATCTATTAGCGCGGTTGATTGGTTTTACGGGCTATGATGGTGATGGTTTAGCAGGTATTGAGTATGCTTATGATGAAATTTTAAACGGAACAGGAGACAAAGTACGACTGTTCACGGATGCTAAAGGAATTGCATTGCCCCATGTAGAAGATAGTTTCGAACATGGAAAAGACGGCTCAACCTTGGAGCTGACCATCGATCTGAAAATGCATCAAATTGTGGAACGCGAACTGAAACAAGCAATGGAAAAGTATGATGCGACACAGGCGCTGGCTATCATTATGAATCCTAAAACAGGAGAATTATTGTCACTGGCATCTGTACCTGGCTTTGACCCGCGAGAATACCAATCAGCCGATTCCACTATCTATAATCGGAACTTACCCGTATGGATGACGTACGAGCCAGGTTCCACGTTTAAAATTCTTACACTGGCAGCTAGCTTGGAAGAAGATGTTATCGATTTAGAGAACGAAAATTTTTATGACCCTGGTTATAAAGTCGTTGCAAACGCTAGATTACGATGTTGGAAGCGAGAAGGTCATAAAGATCAAACATTTTTAGAAGTTGTAGAAAACTCGTGTAACCCGGGATTCATTACGATGGGGCAGCGGCTTGGAAGTGAAAGACTAGATCGCTATATTCGTGAATTCGGTTTCGGTAGCTCGACAGAATCAGGCATTGCTGGAGAATCGAAAGGTATTCTGTTTTCCAAAGAAGCATTTGGACCGGTAGAACAGGCAACTACTTCGTTCGGCCAAGGGATCTCTGTCACCCCCATCCAACAAGTGCAAGCAGTTGCCGCAGCTATTAATGGCGGTAAACTTTATAAGCCTTATATTGTCAAATCAATAAAGGACTCTGAAGGTAAGACATTAAAAGAATTTGAACCCGAATTAAAAAGACAAGTAATCAGTGAAGAAACATCGGCTAAAGTGCGGCATGCGCTTGAATCTGTTGTGGCTAACGGATCGGGTCGTAATGCGTTTGCAGATGGACTTCGAATAGGTGGTAAAACAGGGACGGCACAGAAAGTAGAGAATGGTCGTTATAAAGATGGCGATTATATCGTCTCCTTCATTGGTTTCGCGCCTGCAGACGACCCTGAATTACTCGTGTACCTAGCTATTGATAGTCCAAAGAACTCCATTCAGTTCGGTGGAGTAATCGCTGCACCCATCGTGGGACGCATCATTGAAGAAATTGCCCCGATTGCTAATATTGAAAGAAGAAAAGAGCAATTAGAAAAAGAATACCGATGGGGAGACGCGATCACATTCCGTTCACCTGATTTACTTGGAATGAATGAAAAAGAATTGCTGTCTCAAAATTACACGTTTAAAGTTAAATGGCATGGAAAAGGTAAGAAAGTGATTCGACAGTTACCCGCTCCCCATACTTTAATGACCGTAGAAGACACGATTCATTTGTATACAGAATAAGCAGTGCTTCACTGACAGGCAATTGATAGTAGAAGGAGAACTTAACATGACACTCGGCACCACAGTTACGATCATCGCTGTCGCATTTTTCGTATCAGCGATGATCGGGGTGATCATCATCCCATTACTTAGAAGGTTGAAATTTGGTCAAAGCATACGGGAAGAGGGTCCGAAAGCACATTTGAAGAAAGCGGGCACGCCCACAATGGGCGGGCTCATCTTTCTTCTTTCCATATCGATTTCAACACTCGCTTTATCTTACATAAACGACACATTAACTACTCATACGATTGTGTTATTGATCGTGCTGATTGGTTTCGGAATCATCGGCTTCCTGGATGACTTTATCATCATCGTAGCGAAGCGTAACTTAGGATTGACATCACTTCAGAAATTAATAGGCCAGATCATCATTGCGATCGTTGCCTTTTTCTTGCTGAAACTCGGACCATTCGAAACTACAGTCATGATTCCTTTCACGAAACTAGGAATAGATCTCGGTGTATTTTATGTGGCATTTTTGGTCTTTTGGCTCGTAGGTTTTTCTAACGCAGTCAACTTAACAGATGGATTGGATGGTCTCGTCGGTGGTACATCGACTATAGCATTCACTGCATTTGGTGTATTGGCGTTAGTGTATGAACAGAACGATATCGCATTATTTGCATTCGTCGTAGCAGGTGCGATGCTTGGATTTTTATTATTCAATATCAAACCAGCGAAAGTATTCATGGGAGACACGGGTTCATTGGCATTAGGGGGCGTACTCGCTATGATTTCCGTATTGATCAAACAGGAACTATTATTGTTGATCATCGGAATTGTATTCGTAGTAGAAACGCTTTCCGTCATCATTCAAGTCATTAGTTTTAAAATGACTGGAAGACGCGTCTTTAAAATGAGTCCTATCCATCATCACTTTGAATTATCGGGTTGGTCTGAATGGAAAGTAGTGATTGTGTTCTGGGGAGTGGCATTGCTTGCGGCCCTTGTACCGGTCTTCTTGGAGGTCATGTAGATGAAGAATACAGAACAATTCATAGGAAAAAGAGTACTTGTAGTTGGTCTAGCCAAAAGTGGAATGGCAGCAGCAGGTTTACTCTATCGTCTAGGAGCAGAAGTTGTAGTCAATGACTCTAAGCCGTTAGAAGGGAATGAAGAGGCGATAGAGCTTCAAACTCAAGGAATTGAAGTCATTGGCGGGGGGCACCCAAGTAATTTGCTGGAACGAAATTTCGACTTCATCGTGAAAAATCCAGGGATTCCTTATAGTAATTCATTGATAGCTAGTGCTGTTAAGCAAAAAATCCCGATTTGGACCGAAGTGGAGTTAGCAGGTATTCTCAGTGAAGCACCGATCATCGCCATTACGGGTTCAAATGGTAAAACGACTACTACGACATTGCTATATCACATGCTTAATATGGCAAAGAAAAACCCGTTGATTGCCGGCAATATTGGAACTGTTTCTTGTACAGTGGCGGAAAAAGCTCAGGAGAATGAAGTGATTGTACTTGAGGCCTCTTCATTCCAATTAGCTGGAACAGAAAATTTCACTCCGCATATAGCGATTTTCACGAATTTATATGAAGCGCATTTGGATTATCATGGGTCCATGCAAGAGTACTTGGATGCCAAGTTACAAGTGGCCCGCAATCAAACTTCAGAAGAATACTTGATATATAACGCTGATCAAAGGGTAATCCAAGAAGCAATAGAATCACTTGAATCTCAAAAAGTTCCATTCTCGGTACTTGGAAAAACTAGAGAAGGTATTTCAGCAGATGGGCAATGGATTTATTGGCAAGGTGAACCTTTCATAGAAATGAAGCATATTAAATTGCCGGGCCAGCACAACTTAGAAAATATCTTATCTGCAACAGCTGCAGCCATATTGTCAGGGTGTGAAAAAACTGCAATAGAAAATGTCTTAAGTTCTTTCACCGGTGTTCGCCACCGCATGCAGTTTGTTCGCGAAGCGAATAGCCGAACCATATACAATGATTCAAAAGCGACCAATACGTTAGCGACAAAAAGTGCGCTTTCCTCATTTAAGATGCCAATCGTCTTGATTGCCGGTGGACTTGACAGAGGTCATTCATTTGAAGAATTACGACCTTACATGAAAAATGTCCGTGCTGTCGTGACGATAGGGGAGACAGCAGAGCGTTTTGAAGAGTTTGCTAAATCTTGTGGTGTGACAAATACGGCCCGGGCATCTACTATGGACGAGGCTGTTGAGAAGGCATATGCATGTAGCTGTGAAGACGATGTGATTTTATTGTCGCCAAGCTGTGCAAGTTGGGATCAATACAAAAGCTTTGAAAACCGTGGTGACCAATTTGTTGACGCGGTAATGAGGTTGTAAAACCATTGTAAGAGTTGGAGAGTAAGTCGAAGAAGTGATTGATTAATTTGAGGAAGGATGCGAACGCTGGAAAGAACCTACCGAATAATCTTTTTGACAACCGCCTTACTACTATCGCTGATTGGATTAGTATTTGTGCAATCAGCGGGATCTTATTGGGGAGAAGTGCATTACCAAGATTCTTCTCCATTTATCGTCAAGCAAGGTGTTTACATGGTGATTTCCTTAGCTGTTGCGTATGTACTGGTCAAAAGCCCACTAACATCTCATCCTAAATTTTGGACCTATTGTTATATCGCTTCGACTTTAATGTTGGTGGCAGTATTAATACCAGGCATTGGAGTGGTGCGAAATGGCTCTCAAAGTTGGATCGCTCTTGGTCCCATCAGTTTGCAACCAGCGGAATTCGTGAAGGTGGCTTTACTAGGGAAGTTAGCCAGCGGTATGAAGAAACATAAAGAAAAGTCTTGGCAATGGCAACACTTTGCATGGATTTTATTACCTGCAACGTTGATCATGTTGCAACCTGACCTTGGCTCTGCCGTCATTATGATAGTGTCCGCGTTTGTTATCCTTTTCTTAGCGGGCTATCCATTGTCATTCTTTATTTTTCTTTTCGTCTCAGGGCTCGGTGCTTTTATTGCGCTCATTCTAGCTGCACCATATCGTTTAGATCGAATTAAATCCTATATTGATCCGTGGAATGATCCTCTCGGTACGGGGTTTCAAAGTATACAATCTTTATTCGCAATTGCCCCTGGTGGATTATTTGGCCATGGTTTCGGGAATAGTCGTCAAAAGTTTTTGTACTTGCCTGAACCACAAAATGATTTTATCTTTTCCATCATTGCAGAAGAAATCGGGTTTATCGGTGCAGCCTTTATCGTGGTGCTGTTTATCTTGTTATTCGCTTCTGCATTCGGCATAGCGATACGACTGAACAACTGGAATTCGTTTTTAATTGTTACCGGTATGGTGTCCATGATCACTTTCCAAACGTTTTTAAATATGGGAGTCGTCTCAGGTTTGCTACCCGTGACAGGCGTGACGTTGCCTTTCATTAGTTATGGAGGTTCCTCGCTGTTGACTACGTGGCTTGCTGTCGGAACGATTCTACACTACTCTGCGAATAAAAAGGCAGGATGAAGGGAGAACAGGATGTGGAAAAAGTAATAGATATTGAAGATCGGATTCCATCCATGCGTAAAAAACGCAGAAGAAGAGCCAACATGAGTTTTCTTCTGCTCGTCGTGATATTCGTCCTTGTTCTTCTTGCCTTATTGTATTTCCAATCTTCATTAAGCGATGTTTCGAAAATATCCATTAATGAGACTGTTTTACAAGATAGTGAGGTCTATAAGGATCAGAGTGGTTTGTATAAGGGGCAATCATTGTGGGGATTTCGTGCTAAAGATATAGAAAATAATATTCAAAAAATTCCTGGCGTGAAAGATGCAAAAGTAAAACGTGATTTTTATAACGACGTTTCGATACATGTCACGGAATGGGAACCGGTTGCTTATATAGAGAATCAAACTCAATATGATCTATTGTTGGAAAATGGTGATCGCTTAGAAGCAACTGATCCTGACATTCTTTCACATGCACCCATCCTATCGGGTTTTACCGAACCTGATGTGACAGAACGAATGATCAATCAACTCCAAGAGATGGATAGTACAGTTTTTGAACTCCTCTCCGAGCTTCGTTATGAAGGAGAGGATAAAATTGACGTATTTATGAGTGATGGATATGAAGTACATGCGTTAATTTTAGGCTTTGCTGATAAAATGTCCTACTACCCCGATATTATCGCACAATTGCCTAAAGAAGAAAAAGGTGTGTTGGATATTGAAATTGGTGTGTACTTTAAAACATATACAGATTTCTACAAAGAACCAGTACCGGTAGATGTGGAGATTCCGCAGCCAGTTGAAGAGCCAAACGTAACAAAAGGTAAACCGGCAGATGTAGAAACGACTAAGGAGGAAAAGAGTGAGCAAGAAACTGAATAAAACTAGAGAGAAACGCGGCAAGCAATTAGTGCTGTCTATCGTATTTCTAGTATTGGGCTTCATGCTTGCGTTTTCCTATAGAACAATTGGTAGTAAGCAACAGGAGCTAGATCCAGAGCAAACCAATTTATTTCAGCAAGAAGAACAGTATCGTGCAGAGCTGATCGACCAGCAAGAAAGAAACAAGGAATTGACAAATGAGTTACTCAAGAAACAACAACAAGTACATTCGTTTGAACAAGATTTCTCCGATAAAGAAAAAAATCATGCGGTTCTTGTAGAAAAAGCACGGGATTTACGATTATTGCTTGGAGATATACCGTCAAAAGGTGCGGGAGTCAAAGTAACGCTGGAAGATGCAGATTATGATCCTTCGGTACAGAATCCAAATGATTATATCGTCCATGAAAGTCATGTTTTACGTGTAATCAATGAATTGAAAATCGCAGGTGCGCAAGGAATGACGATCAACGGGCAACGAATTAATTCGAATTCGTATATAAAATGTACAGGCCCTGTTATTATGGTTGATGGTAGAACGTTTCCGGCACCTTTTATAATAGAAGCAGTAGGAGATCCGAAAGTGCTATCTCCGGCATTGCATTTAAAAGGCAGTGTCATAGATGGCTTGTTGCGAGATAATATTGTCGTCACACTAGAAGAAATGAAGGAAGTTCAACTGCCTGCGATTCGTGACGAAGTATGATGGATTGTGGGGGGGTAGTGTGAAACGAAAAACACACTGGAAGTTCACGTTGATTCTCGGTATAGTGGGGTTTGTATTGGCTTTGCAATATAACTCGATGAATACTACATCTCCACGAGACACACGAGATTTATGGGCTATTCGTAAAGAGTTATCGAGTGAAAAGAAAATTCACTCTGAACTCTTAGAAGAGATCAGGGGGATTGACCAAACACTTGCTGCGTATAATGCATCACCTGAAGCCAATGCGGCAAGTGTGTTACAGGACACGTTAGATAAATTGTATAAACAAGCGGGATTCATGCCGACCACTGGTCCAGGATTTGTAATAGAGGTTGCTCCATCACCAGAAAGTATTGCGTTAGGTTATGAAATAGAGCCAGTCTCATCTGAACTGCTAGCTTGGTTTATTAATGTGGTGAATCAACAACAAGGCAACGAATTGGAGATTGACGGCAAGCGCTTTACTACTTTGAGTTGGATTCGGGATATTAACGGGAATCTAACTGTCAGTGGAGAAGTGGTTTCCACACCACCGTTCGATATTAAAGTCGTTTCTCCTTCAAAAGAGGCAAGTGAAAAATTGTATAATCAATTATTGACTACTGCCATCCAAGATGAATTTTACTTGGACGACTTAATTTTGACAATTAGTGAACCAGCGGATCGCATTACGTTACAAGGCTGGACGGGTGGTTTTGAAAATCGGTTTTTAAAAGAACAAACAAAGGAGGAATGACAATATGTGGCTACCCTTACTTGGGCTCCTCCTTGGCGTTTCACTAGGTTTGCTCTCGGATATACAAATCCCGCAAGTATATAATAACTATTTAACTATTGCGATTCTCGCTGCATTTGATACACTATTTGGTGGAATCAGAGCCTATCTTCAGCAAGTGTATGACGACAGAATATTCGTCAGTGGATTTTTCTTCAACATACTATTAGCAGCAGCACTCGCGTTTATCGGTGTACACCTAGGTGTAGATTTATACTTGGCAGCAGTTTTCGCATTTGGCGTACGATTGTTCCAAAATATAGCGATTATTAGAAGAATCTTGCTTGCAAAATGGACAAGTAGAAACAAAAATCCTGATACAAATGCGTAATATTAAATGTTTTTAGAAGAGGGTGTTGAAAATATTTAGACAAAGCAGTCATAATACAATAGAATGGAAGTTACTAGTTACATTAAGGAGGTGTCAATAATTGAGTAAATCAAATCATTACGTATCACTTGATATAGGATCATCTACAATTAAAGTCTTAATTGGAGAGATGGATCAAAATGCCCTGCATGTAATCGGTGTAGGAAATGTACAATCTGCTGGAATTCGCAAAGGAACAATTATTGATATTGATGCCACTGTCCAATCAATCCGTAAGGCGATTGAACAGGCTGAAAGAATGACAGGCTTGAAAATTGAAGAAGTAGTTCTTGGCATCCCTGCAAATGGTGTCCAGTTCCAAAACGTCAAAGGCGTTGTGGCAGTGAACTCTGAAAATCGTGAAATCACCGATGACGATCTTGAAAGAGTAATGAAATCATCACAAGTTATGAATGTCCCACCCGAAAGAGAATTCGTCAATTTAGTGCCGAAACAATTTATTGTCGATGATTATGATGAAATCACCGACCCCCGTGGTATGATGGGAGTAAGATTGGAAATGGACGCAACGTTAATTACGACGTCCAAAACTCAACTACATAACATTTTACGCTGTGTAGAAAAAGCTGGTTTACAAATTCGCGAAATTTATTTGCAACCATTGGCGGCAGGTACATTCGCGTTATCCGAAGATGAAATGTATCATGGAACTGCCTTCATCGATATTGGCGGAGGGTCAACTACGGTTTCGGTATTTGCTGAAAATCGTCTGATCAGCACGTCCGTATTACCTGTTGGTGGAGACCATATTACAAAAGATTTATCAATTGTCTTAAAGACACCTACAGAGCAAGCAAGAATGATTAAGCATCAGTATGGACATGCCTATTATGATGATGCTTCAGATGAAGAATTATTTGAAGTACCCGTAGTGGGCTCGGATGCAAAAGATCAATACAGCCAACGGTATATCTCTGACGTGATCGGTTCACGTCTTGAAGAATTATTCGAATTAATTCTCGAAGATTTGTACGCAACAGGTATTCGTGACTTGCCTGGCGGTATCGTGATCACTGGCGGTACAGCTAAGCTAGATGGAATATTACAATTAGCTCGTGATGTCTTTAAAACAAGAGCTAGATTATACACACCAGAATATATTGGTGTCCGTGAGCCGATGTATTCTACTGCGGTTGGCTTGATTCGCTATGCGTATATGGAGGATGTGTTCTTTGGCTATGAAGAAGAGCCGGTTGGTTCACCTCAATCATCAGAATCCATTTATGAAGTCGTGGAACCTTCAGCTAGACCAGTTAAACCGAAAAAAGAAAAAGGTCAAGGATTCATGAAACGCGCTAAAAAAGTATTCGACAATTTCTTTGAGTAAAACATCGTGTTGGATGGGGAATTGCAGATAATTTAGAGGAGGAAAATCAATGCTTGAATTTGAGACGAACATAGATGCATTAGCGGTAATTAAAGTTATTGGAGTGGGCGGCGGCGGAAACAATGCGGTCAACCGTATGATTGAACATGGAGTGCAAGGCGTAGAGTTTATCGCAGTAAACACGGATGCTCAAGCATTGCAATTATCATCAGCTGAAATCAAACTACAAATCGGTGAGAAGCTCACTAGAGGACTAGGTGCAGGCGCAAACCCTGAAGTAGGTAAAAAAGCAGCTGAAGAAAGTAAAGAGCAGATCGAAGAAGCTTTACGTGGGGCAGACATGGTATTCGTTACAGCTGGAATGGGCGGCGGAACTGGTACAGGTGCAGCACCGGTTATTGCGCAAATCGCTAAAGATATTGGCGCATTGACTGTAGGGGTAGTTACACGTCCGTTTACATTCGAAGGTAGAAAGAGATCTACTTCAGCAGCTGGCGGTATCGCAAGCATGAAAGAAGCAATCGATACGCTAATTGTGATTCCAAATGATAAACTGCTTGAGATTGTAGACAAAAACACTCCAATGCTGGAAGCGTTTAGAGAAGCAGACAATGTATTGCGTCAAGGTGTCCAAGGTATCTCTGATCTAATCGCAGTACCTGGATTGATTAACCTCGACTTTGCTGACGTGAAAACCATCATGTATAACAAAGGTTCTGCATTGATGGGTATCGGTATGTCTACTGGTGAAAATCGTGCTGCAGAAGCAGCGAAAAAAGCGATTTCTAGTCCATTGCTTGAAACATCCATCGATGGAGCAAAAGGTGTCTTGATGAACATTACAGGCGGCTCAAACTTGAGCTTGTTTGAAGTACAAGAAGCAGCTGACATTGTTGCTACTGCGTCAGACGAAAACGTCAACATGATCTTCGGTTCTGTCATCAACGACGACTTAAAAGATGAAATCATCGTTACGGTAATCGCGACAGGATTTAACGAAGAACAATTAGCTCCGTCAAGACAAAGAGGTGCTGGTGTAACGGGTGGCGTTCGTCCACAACGACCTGCTCAGCAGCAACCACCGACACAAAGCAGATATGAAGAACAACCACGTTACGAGCAACAATCTGAGCCGAGACAACCACAGGTTAATCAGCATCAGCATGAAGAACAATTGGACATTCCAACGTTCTTACGTAATCGTACGCGTCGTAAATAAGAAATAGAACAAGCTTCCCCTCTGAGATCAGTTTCTCAGAGGGGAAGCTTTTTGTTTTTGTACTAGCAATTACTCTACGCACTTAAAAATATGTCGAAGCTTTTATCCGAAACCATCCAAAGCCCGACAGGTTTTTCAGTATACTCGTGATAATCTGTTTGTAAGGAGGCCGGCATATGTATGGAGAACTGATGATAGGGATCAACATGCTCTTTAACTACGCCATCCTATCATTCACTAATAAAGTTGGAAATCATCAAACGAACAGGAGGAGGTTATGGAGTGCAGCATTTCTCGGTGCCTTCTTTATTACGTTGTTCCCGTATTCTGTGCCAGCGATGATCTTTACTTTCTTAGGAATGACGTATATTGCATTTGGACAAACGTTTGGTAGTTGGAAAAATTCTATTCTCGCTGTACTGATCGCGTCTTTCTTCGCAGGAGGAATGTTGACGTTGGTCTATGCGCATATTAGTAGCAGCGTAAATCAGAGTTTTTTATTCGTAGCGATCGGTCTAACTTATCTGTCGTTATACATCGTGAAACATAAATGGATTGATACACGCATGATGAATAAGTTAATGAGTTTTACGCTCGATTCAGAATTGAGTTTATGGGGGATATCCATTCCGCTAAAAGTATTCATCGACACGGGTAATCATTGTGTAGAGCCTTTGTCAGGAGATCCTGTACATTTTATTGGTTATTCAGCAGTTAAAGAACAGCTGCCCGTCGACTTCGCTTCAGCACTAGAGTCTTGGAATCCTGAAAAGTCCCCGGACTTGGCGGTTTTCCCTGCCACATATCAAAGAAGTCTTCGGTTAATACGATTACAGACTGTTCAAGGATCTTCATGGGCCGTCGGGATCAAGTATGAAAATTGGTTGCTCGAGGGCGAATTATTGCCTGTGGGGTATATTGTATTGACGAAAGAACAACGTCAATACCCTCAAGGTGCAGCAGCCATATTACAAATGAGTGCGATGGATGTACTAAAAGAAGAAGGGAGAACAGCTATATGTTAATAGAAGTAAAAAAATGGGTTTCATATATTGCGGGATTCTTCAGACGAAAAGGCGGAATATTTTATATTGGAGGACATGAATCACTTCCTAAACCTCTCGATAAGGAGCAAGAAGCCAAAACGATTGCGGCATTAATGAAGGGAGATCCTGCTGCTCGTGATACATTGATCGAAAAGAACCTACGTCTTGTCGTCTATATCGCAAGACGCTTCGATAATACGAATACGAATATTGAAGATCTCATTAGTATTGGAACTATTGGATTGATCAAAGCAATTGAAACTTTTAAAGCAGATAAAAACATTAAGCTGGCAACATACGCTTCTCGTTGTATTGAAAATGAAATTTTAATGCACTTACGCAAAACGAATCGAATTCGTTCAGAAATTTCATTCGATGAACCGTTGAATTCAGATGCAGATGGTAATGAGTTGCTACTGTCGGATATCTTAGGTACAGATGAAGATATTATTACAGACGATGTAGAGAAAAAGCTGGAGCGTCAATATATGATCGATGCCATTTCCGTTTTAGATGAAAGAGAACGTTATATTATGGAGCAGCGATTTGGATTAATGGGAACAAATGAAATGACACAAAAAGAAGTAGCGGATCTTCTTGGCATTTCACAGTCTTATATATCTAGATTAGAAAAGAAAATAATCTCTGAGCTACGTGATCGGCTAAATCAACCCATTTCATAACTGGACTTATCGGTAGAAATTGGCGATTAGTGAATTCGCATATTCTAAAGAGTTGAGGACAGACTACTCTGTACACTCACCTATAGAATGCGGAGGAAGAGCCAATGGTACGTACAAGAGTAGAAATTTGTGGGATCAATACGTCCGAGCTGCCTTTATTAACTGCAGATGTGATGAAAGAGACATTCATCCGTTTGCAAAGCGGTGACGAATTTGCCAGAGATGAATTGGTATTTGCGAATTTGCGTCTCGTACTTAGCCTTGTTCAGCGCTTTAACTATCGTGGAGAGCAGGCTGATGATTTGTTCCAGGTTGGTTGTATTGGGTTGTTGAAAGCCATAGACAATTTCGATCTAAAACATAATGTCCGGTTTTCCACCTATGCTGTGCCGATGATCATTGGAGAAATTAAGCGACATCTTCGTGATCATCATGCTGTTCGTGTATCTCGATCTTTACGTGATATCGCGTATAAGGCGATTAGAGCAAAAGAACAATATGTCAACGAACATCAACACGAACCAAAAATTTCAGATCTAGAGAAGATTACCGGCATACCGGAAGAAGATATACTATTCGCCCTCGATGCCATACAGGATCCTATGTCATTACATGAGCCAATGAACAGCGATGGTGGAGATCCAATTTATATGATGGATCAGCTACATGACCAAAGAGTATCAGAAGACCGCTGGATGAACTACGTATCCATTAAAGATAAGATGGGCGAGCTAGATGAACGACAGCAGCTCATCGTCTCCAAACGATTTTATCTCGGTCAGACGCAAACCGAGATCGCTAAGGAGCTCGGGATTTCACAAGCGCAAATCTCGAGAATTGAAAAGCATGCGATGGAACAGATTCGGCACGGAATTGAACAGAAGAAATACTAAATATCGTCTGATGTCTCTAAGACTGTCCTTCACACTTAAGTTGTGAAGGGCAGTTTTTATGTTGATAGTGGATTAAATGGCCGATGAAAAAAACATCCATTCTCAGCGTTCCATTTTTGTATTGTTTTGGACATTTGTGAGCTAATGTATAATCGAACCCTAAGCTCCATATGCAAGCGCTCATACAATTCATCTAAGTGATCATAGTAGCGGCACACCCGCTCATTAATTACCGCAAGCGATCATTGTCAACGGGTGAACGCTCTTGAACAGCATGTAAGCGCTCATACTTGCTCTATAACCGCTCATCAAGCTATAAACCTCGATAGATCACGAACGTAAAAAAGCGAAATGTCGATACCAGTCCATACTTACTTCAAGAATTCCTTAATTCCCACAAGTAAAACAGTAATTCTGATCCACTTTCTAACTCAATACTTTAACACGCACTATTTCACGTTGAAGTCAGTCTCCTTACGTTCTCATTAAAACTCACTATGCATAGTATGAAAGAAGGAGGGGAAACTATGCGTTTTTCCAGCTTGCAGAAAAAAGAAGTGATTGAGCTGAAAAAAGGAGCGTTCCTAGGTTTTGTTCAAGATGCTACAATCGACATCGAAAAAGGTGAAATCGCGCAACTTCATATAGGTGAACTTGAGCGATCCTTTTTCTCAGACAGCAAGTCAAAAGGTGTCCAAAAAATCCATTACAGAGACGTCATGACGATTGGAAAAGATATTATCTTGATCGACAATAAACGGCTCAATAAATGACTTATCGTTGATATATAGTGCTCTAATTGATACAATGAAATAAAGATGATGAAAAGTAGTGATAATATGGAACGAGTAGAACAACGACTAGTAACTATACAAAAACAAATACATGAAGCATGTGAAACAGTAAATCGTAGCCCGGACGACATCACGTTAATTGCTGTCACAAAGCAAGTCTCGTCCGCTAGAGCGCAATCCTTACTGGACGTTGGGATCAAGGATTTAGGAGAAAATCGGCTTGAAGGATTGCTGAAAAAGCAGGAAACGATTGAGGATCCGGTAAATTGGCACTTCATTGGTAACTTGCAGACACGCAAAGTGAAAGAATTAGTCGACACCATTGACTGCCTTCATTCGCTTGACCGTATGAGCCTTGCGAAAGAAGTGAATAAGCGGGCAACTAAGCCGCTGGATTGTTTTGTACAAGTCAATGTGTCAGGTGAAGAATCCAAGTCAGGCATTACTCCTGAGGAGGTAGATGTATTTTTTGAGCAATTGGCAGCTTACGAAAACGTTCATGTAATAGGGCTCATGACGATGGCGCCAAATACAGATGATGAATCCGTTGTTCGCGAAACATTCCGTTCTTTACGTGAACTACGAGACAAAATCGCAGCAAAGAAGCTATCTTACGCACCGTGTACAAAATTGTCTATGGGTATGTCCAATGACTTTACAATCGCAATAGAAGAAGGTGCAACTCATATACGCATCGGCACTGCATTGGCCGGTTCAGAAAGCGGGGAAACTGAATGAGCCTAAAAAAACGATTGGAAAAAATGTTTTGGGTACAGGAAGAAGACTTAGTTCAACAACCAAAACCTCAAAGTAAACTAACAAAAGGTGAACAAACAACAGCTCGTAAAGGGATGAAGAAGCTAGGGGGTAAGAAACGAGCTGTCAATAGTCGTCTTCAAGCCCCCCAGCAACATGCTTCTTCCACACAAGCTCCAGTGATTAGCTTACAAAGTCTGCAAAAATCTTCAAAAGTTATTTTACTAGAGCCGCGTTCTTATGCAGAAGTAGAGGACATCGCGGAACATTTAAAGAATCGCCGTTCCGTCGTAGTGAACTTACAGCAGATAGAACGAGATCAAGGATTTCGTATTATTGATTTCCTAAGTGGTACAGTATATGCCCTCGGTGGCGACATTCAACGAATTGGCGCAGATATATTTTTATGTGCACCCGACAACGTGGAAGTAGCCGGTAAAATTACGGAATTTCTATCTGAGCAAAACGAACGATAGGCTACACAATTTAGAACTTTCACTTAATGAAAGTCGAACAATTTGAATGAGGTGTACATGTAATTATGATCGCATTATTAAATAATTCTTATTTATTAATCTCTGGAGCCTTACAATTATATTCTATTCTGTTAGTCATTTATATTTTAATGTCATGGGTTCCATCTACTAGAGAAACAAAATTTGGTCAGCTTATAGCCAAAATAGCAGAGCCATACTTAGGGTTTTTCCGTAAGTTCATACCACCGTTTGGAATGATTGATTTTTCACCGATTGTCGCATTACTGTCATTACAATTAATCAGCAGAGGAATAGGTCAGATTTACTTGATGATTTTCCAAGCATTAGTATATTAAGTATAACCTTAGCTTGAATTGGAAATCCTCACAAGGTGAGGATTTTTTTATATAAGGAGAAGAACTAGAATGGATTCAATATTTCAACATTTTCGTAAAGAAGAACAACCGTTTATTGAAAAGGTGAATAGTTGGGTGAAGGACGTAGAAGATACATATGCCCCCAAGCTAACGGAGTTTATGGACCCGCGTCAGCGTTTTATAACGGAATCTATCGTGAGGAATTCAGATCTTGGATTAACCGCTGACGGTGGCTTCCACGACGCAGAACGTCAGCGTGTGCTAATCTATCCTGATTATTACATCCCGACAAAAGAGGATTTTCAAATCAGTATTTATAATGTGAACTATCCTAAAAAATTCGTTACTATGAAACATTCACAATTACTTGGGTCTCTTTTGTCTGTTGGAATTGAGCGTTCACGATTTGGTGATATTCAACTAACTGATGAAGCAGTACAATTTGCGGTTGCGGAGGAAGTGTCTGAATATATCCACGTCCATTTCACGCAAGTTGGAAAAGTGAAAGTTTCTGTAGAGCCAGTACAAAACACGGAAGATTTTATAGATGTAAAAAATGAATGGACAGAAGAACTCCATATTGTTAGTTCATTGCGTCTGGATGTAGTGATTGCAGCATTAACAAACAGTTCAAGAGCCAAAGCTTCGTCGCTTATTAAAGCGGAGAAAGTAAAAGTGAATTGGGCAATGATTGATAAACAGGCATTTGAAGTAGAAGAATATGATGTTCTATCAATTAGAGGGTATGGTCGCTTCAGAATCATGAGTATTGAAGGACGCACAAAGAAAGATAAGATCCGCGTGATGATCGGTACACTTGTCTAAATTGAATCCTTGATAAATTAAGAAAAGTAGTGTTTAATCAAGTAGTAAACATCATCACACTGTAAACTATGTAAGCATACTGAAAGGAGAAAGCGTATTATGGCTTTAACCCCTACGGATATACATAACAAAACGTTTAATACGAAATTTCGTGGCTATGATGAAGATGAAGTAAATGGATTTTTAGAACAGCTGATGAAAGACTATGAAAACGTCCTGAAGAAAAATGAAGAGCTTGAAAAAACGGTTTCTGATAATCAAGCAAAGATTACTCACTTTAATTTAATAGAAGAAACGATGCAAAAATCTATTCTAATCGCACAAGAAGCTGCGGAAGATGTTCGAAAAAATGCTGTTCAAGAATCGAAGTTAATCATTTCGGAAGCAGAAAAGAATGCAGACCGCCTTGTGAATGACGCACTCGCGCAGGCTAGAAAGATAGCGCTCGAAGTAGAAGTGTTAAAGAAACAGTCAAAAGTATTCAAAAGCCGCTTTAAGATGATGGTAGAAGCACAGCTCGACATGATCAATACGGAAGACTGGGATGACCTGTTGAAGTATGAGTTGGATACATCCAGCGTGGAAAGTGTAGCTGAAAAGGAATTAGATATTCCAAATGTAGATAGTTTAGATGAAGAACTAGTTAAGAAGCCGGAAGAAGCTTGACAACATTCGAACACATTTTTATAATGAAAAGTAAAATGAAAAAGAAGCGTTGAAGGAAAGAGTACTTTCTAATTTCACCTATAGCGAGCCAGGGGCGGTGTAAGCCTGGTGGTAAATCAGAAACGAAAATCACTCCTGAGCTAGAACCTTTATGTAAATCTAGGTTCTCGGTCTCACACTGCCGTTATTAGTGTCTAAGCGGCAATTGCTATATGCAATTGCAAGTAGGGTGGTACCGCGAGAACAAACCTCGTCCCTTTTTGGGATGGGGTTTTTTATATTCAAAAGCGGAAACAGCCTGACGCTTGTAGCTAGCTGGATCCAAAAGCGGAAAGCACCGTTAAGGCCTAAAAGTGTTCCTATCAATACACTACAAACGATGTACACATATTTTAAGGAGGAATTATAATGGACTATAAAGATACATTGCTAATGCCGAAAACTGATTTCCCTATGCGTGGTAATCTGCCAAACAATGAACCCAAAATGCAAGAAGAGTGGAATGAAAAGAATATTTATCAGCAAGTTCAGGAACGTACTGCAGATCGTCCGTTGTTCATATTGCATGATGGACCACCCTATGCAAACGGTGATTTACACATGGGGCACGCTCTTAACAAAGTACTAAAAGACTTTATCGTTCGTTATAAATCGATGTCTGGTTTCCATGCGCCTTACGTACCAGGTTGGGATACACACGGTTTGCCGATTGAGCAAGCACTTGTAAATAAAAAAGTTGATCGCAAGAAAATGAGTACGGCTGAATTCCGTAAAATGTGTGAAGAGTATGCACTACAACAAATTGATAATCAGCGTACGCAATTCAAGCGTCTCGGAGTTCGCGGAGATTGGGAAAATCCGTACATCACGCTTAAACCTGAATTCGAATCACGTCAAATCCAAGTGTTTGGCGAGATGGCGAGAAAAGGATATATCTATAAAGGGTTGAAGCCTGTCTACTGGTCTCCTTCGAGTGAAACTGCTTTGGCAGAAGCGGAAATTGAATATCAGGATAAAAAATCTCCATCCATATATGTAAGTTTCCCTATCAAAGATGGGAAAGGTGTACTAGATCATGATGTGAAATTCTTGATCTGGACAACAACACCTTGGACAATTCCAGCAAACCTGGGGATTTCTGTTCATCCTAAATTTACGTATGCAGTAGTAAAAGTACAAGATGAGAAATTTGTAGTAGCAAAAGACTTAGTGGAGTTCTTGGCGAATGAATTGGAGTGGGAAGAGTATTCAATCGAAAAAGAAATTCAAGGTGTAGATCTTGATCGGATCGTGGCTAGCCATCCAATTTATGATCGTGATTCATTAGTTATGCTAGGGGAACATGTGACGGCAGATGCTGGTACCGGTTGTGTTCATACAGCACCAGGTCATGGTGAAGATGACTTCTACGTGAGTAAGCAATATGGAATCGATGCATTATCTCCAATTGATGACCGTGGTGTGATGACAGAAGAAGCACCGCTTTTCGCTGGTTTGTTCTACGAAGATGCGAATAAAGCAGTGACTGAAAAATTAGAAGAAGTTGGAGCTCTTCAAAAGTTGTCGTTTATTACTCACTCGTACCCGCATGATTGGCGCACGAAAAAGCCAGTCATTTACCGTGCGACTTCGCAATGGTTCGCTTCTATTGAATCTTTTAGAAATGAGCTACTCGAAGCAATCCGTACCACTACATTCACACCGTCTTGGGGTGAAACACGTTTGTTCAATATGGTTCGTGATCGTGGCGACTGGTGTATTTCCCGTCAGCGCGTATGGGGCGTTCCGATTCCAGTTTTCTATGCGGAAAATGGAGAAGTAATTCTTACGGGCGAAACCGTCAGCCATGTAGCAGATTTATTCCGTGAGAATGGATCGAATGTTTGGTTCGAACGTTCTGCAAAAGACTTATTGCCAGAAGGCTTCACGCATGAAGGAAGTCCAAATGGTGAATTCACGAAAGAAACGGACATTATGGATGTTTGGTTTGATTCCGGTACAACGCATCAGGGGGTTCTTGAAGAGCGTGATGATCTTCGGTACCCAGCGGACTTGTACCTTGAAGGTTCCGATCAATATCGCGGTTGGTTCAACTCTTCATTGACAACTAGCGTAGCTATCAACGGTATTGCACCGTACAAAGGCATTTTGAGTCATGGTTTCACACTGGACAAAAATGGCCGTAAGATGAGTAAGTCGTTAGGGAATGTTATCGTCCCTTCGAAAGTCATCAATCAACTAGGTGCAGACATCGTACGTCTATGGGTGTCATCTGTAGATTATACAGCCGACGTTCGTGTGTCTGATTCAAACTTTAAGCAAGTTTCAGAAGTCTACCGCAAGATTCGTAATACGATTCGTTTCTTGCATGGTAACGTAGCTGACTTTAATCCAGCTACAGATCGTGTAGCATTTGATGATATGCGTGCAGTAGATCAGTACGTCTATGTGAAGTTGCAGGATTTAATTGAGGAAGTCCTTACAGCTTATGAGCAGTATGCATTCCCTACTGTCTACCATGCAATCAATAATTTCTGTACGGGTGTACTGAGCTCGCTCTACTTGGATATTGCGAAAGATGTGGTCTACATCGAAGCTGCGAATCATCCAGATCGCCGGGCAATGCAGACAGTGATGCATGATACATTGATCACATTGGTTAAGCTGATCACGCCAATTTTGCCACACACTGCAGATGAAATGTGGAAAAATATTCAGTACGTTGAAGAAGATAGTGTACAATTAACGGATATGCCTGAAGCAGATCATAAAGGTGAAGCAGCAGACAAACTTCGTGAGCGCTTTGATAATTTGATGGATGTCCGCGATGATGTCTTGAAAGCTCTTGAAGAAGCTAGAAACGCGAAAGTAATCGGAAAATCTTTGGAGGCAAAAGTGACTGTTGTGTTGCCTGAAGCTCAACGTGGCATCTTGCAAGCAGAGGATATTGATTTTGCACAATTCTTCATCGTCTCGGACTTTGAAGAGGGTACAAATGCAGAGTTGCCGAATGCATTGAAATTAGAGCATGCAACGGTTTTGGTGGAGCCCGCTGAAGGTGAAAAATGTGAGCGATGCTGGACAATTTCTCAAACAGTTGGAGAAGACGCAGAACATTCGACACTATGTACACGATGCGCGACTGTTGTGAAAGAAAACTATGCGTAAGCAATTTTGATGTCACAGCCATCATCATTCATTCGTGGATGATGATGGCTTTTTTACATAGTGGAATTAACAAACGTAATGGAGACCGTGTTTTTATGGTAAACTAAAGAAGAAATTAGCTGGACGGAGGGTAATGAAGTGATATTTTATTATGCAATCGCTGCACTGGTCATTGGATTGGATCAGTTGACGAAATGGCTAATCGTAAAAAATATGGAGTTAGGTGAACATATTTCTATTATGGATCCTTATATTGCATTGCTATCTCATCGTAATCGTGGAGCGGCATGGGGTATGCTAGAGGGAAAGATGTGGCTATTTTTTATTGTGACCATTGTAGTCGTAATAGCTATTATTTATTTCTTCCATACAGAAGGTAAAAAGGATCGGCTCTTAGGTGTGAGTCTAATGCTGTTGCTAGGCGGTGCAATTGGGAACTTCATCGACCGACTAGTAAGAGGAGAAGTAGTAGATTTTATTAGTGTCTTGATACCTGTTATACAATATGATTTTCCAATATTTAATGTGGCGGATGCCGCACTAACAATTGCTGTCGTACTAATTTTGCTACACGTAGTGTTTGATGAAAAAAAGAAAAAGAAAAAGGTGTCGTAATGGAAAGAATAGAATTTGAAATAACAGAAGAACTTTCAGGGAGTCGAATAGACAAAGCATTGGCTACACTTCAACCGGACTGGTCACGCACGCAAATCCAGCAATGGGTAAAAGAGGAACATGTTAAGGTAAACGACAGTTTAGTTAAGCAGAACTATAAAGTCAAGACAGATGATAAGATTACTGTCGAGCAACCGGAAACGGAAGAATACGATGTGGAAGCTGAAAATCTCCACCTTGATATAGTCTATGAAGACCAAGACGTATTGGTTGTCAACAAACCGGTCGGGATGGTTGTACATCCATCAGTCGGTCATGTAAGTGGAACTTTAGTCAACGGCTTAATGTATCAAGTGACGGATCTATCAGGCATCAATGGTGTCATGCGACCTGGTATCGTGCACCGTATTGATAAAGACACTTCAGGGTTATTGATGGTTGCCAAAAATGATAAAGCACATGTGTCATTAGTTAATCAGCTCGTCGCTAAATCAGTTAATCGTGTGTATACGGCATTAGTTCATGGACATATACCACATGATAATGGCACAATAGATGCGCCAATTGGGCGCGACAAGCGGGATCGTCAACGGATGGCAGTTGTGGATGAAGGAAAAAATGCTGTTACACACTTTAAGGTCCTTGAACGTTTTGGCGCTTATACATTAGTTGAGTGCCGGCTGGAGACAGGAAGAACTCACCAGATTCGTGTGCATATGAAATATATTGGTTATCCCCTTGTAGGAGATCCTAAATACGGTCAGAGAAAAACCATCGATTTTGGCGGTCAAGTACTTCATGCAGGCACTATTGGTTTTGAGCATCCTACAACAGATGAATATATGGAGTTTACTGCACCGTTGCCTGAAAATTTCCAACAATTACTCAATGAATTACGTATGGAATAAGCGTTGACAAACGCTAATCATGAGTTGTATACTCTATTAAGCAATTGAATAGCGATACCTTTAACGTCAGTCCTGTGAGGCTGGGAAGGTTGCACGGAATTACATGATAGCTTACTGCGGTAAGCATCGATGTATGCTTTTTTCTGCACATCTGCCCTCCAGTCTACTCTGACTGGAGGGCTTTTTTTATAGACAACAGATGAAATCGAAAGGGGATTATGGATATGGCTGAAAAAGCAACCATACTAGATGAACAAGCCATCACGCGGGCGATCACACGTATTGCCCATGAAATTATCGAAAAGAATCGAGGCATTGATCACTGCATCGTAGTCGGTATTAAGACAAGAGGTGCGATCTTGGCGAAACGCTTAGCAGATAAAATTGAACTAATTGAAGGGAAGCCGATCAAAACAGGTGAATTGGATATTACATTATACCGAGATGACCTTCAATTAAAGAATGAACAAGGAGAAGCGTATGTACAGCAGGTCGATATCGAACATGATGTAGCGAATCAAAAAGTCATCCTAGTAGATGATGTTCTCTATACAGGTAGGACGGTTCGGGCAGCGTTAGATGCAATTATGGACTTAGGAAGACCTTCATCTATTCAGCTAGCTGTATTAGTAGATCGAGGTCATCGAGAACTACCGATTCGTCCAGACTTTGTAGGGAAGAATATCCCGACTTCAAATGAAGAACGAGTAGTAGTGAGTATGATTGAAAAAGATGGAACTGATGGAGTCACCATTCACACACGCACATTATAAGCAGCTGGGGGAAATCATAAATGAACGTAAAAGTATTGGATGTACATGAAAAGCCGCAACCTATTCGCTGGCTTGCACTCAGCTTACAACATATGTTCGCCATGTTTGGCGCAACAATCTTAGTACCGCAATTAGTAGGCTTAAGCCCAGCTATCGCGCTATTAACGAGTGGGATCGCAACGATCGTATTTATTATCGTGACGAAGTTCCAAGTACCAGCTTATCTAGGCTCTTCATTCGCTTTTATTGTACCGATTCAGATGGCGACACAATCAGGCGGTATCGGCAGCGCAATGATAGGTAGTATGTTCGTAGCATTGGTCTATGCGATCGTATCGTTAGTAATTTATAAAACCGGTTATAACTGGATAATGAAAATATTACCGCCTATCGTAGTAGGACCCGTCATTATGGTAATCGGATTAGCACTTGCACCGACAGCTATTGATATGGCGAGCACGATCAATGTGGATGGAGCGGATGTTTACAGCGGCTTACACTTTTCCGCGGCTCTAGTTACACTTGCTTCTGCAGTATTTTGCTTGATGTTCTTTAAAGGGATTATCAGTTTGATGCCCGTACTTATTGGTATCGTAGTGGGGTATATCTACTCTGCTTTCATCGGTATTCTAGATTTCAGCGAAGTGGTAGAAGCCAAGTGGTTTGCGGTACCCGAAATGCTCATCCCAGGTGTTGATTACGAATTCATCGTCACACCGACACTACTAATTATTATGGTGCCAATCGCGATCGTCACGATCTCTGAGCATATAGGACACCAACTTGTATTAGGCAAAGTAGTAGATAGGAATTATATTGAAAGTCCTGGATTACACAGATCATTGCTTGGTGATGGACTAGGAACCCTCATGAGTGGACTAGTCGGAGGACCACCTAAAACTACATACGGAGAAAACATTGGCGTACTTGCTATCACTCGAGTCTACAGTGTATATGTGATCATGGGGGCTGCAGTATTTGCGATACTCTTCTCCTTCATCGGTAAAATTACGGCGTTGATTGCTACAATTCCATCGGCAGTACTTGGTGGAATATCTATTCTGTTGTTTGGCATCATCGCTTCATCAGGAATACGCATGCTCATTGACCATAAAATCGACTTTGATAATCAACGGAATCTAGTCATCGCATCCATCATTTTAGTAATTGGAATTGGTGGGGCGACGATTAATATAAGCGAAACATTCCAAATCGGTGGCATGGCACTGGCTGCAATTGTCGGTGTTCTGTTGAACCTAGTATTGCCAGGTAAAACAGACGAAACTTTGATGGATAAGGAAGAATAGAAAACCAAAAGCAGTTCATGCATGACGTACTTGCATTTCGCGGAGGAGGAATATCTGATGGAACATTTAGTTTCAATGAAAGACCTGACAGTGGATGAAATCATGCTCATACTCGAACGGGCAGCGATTTTTAAGCGACTAGGGTTCAGGGAATTGCCTGGAACATATACCGTCAGCAACTTGTTTTTTGAACCTAGTACGAGAACGAAAACGAGTTTTGAGATGGCGGAACGTAAAGTAGGCGCGCAAATTATCCCCTTTGAAACGAGTTTCTCGAGTACCTTAAAAGGTGAATCTTTGTATGATACGATTAGGACGCTGGAGGCAATAGGTTTGGATGCCTTAGTCATTCGTCATCCGGCTGATGGTTTTTATGAGGAATTAGTAAAGAGAACGAATGTGGCAATCATTAATGCAGGCGATGGATCGGGTCAGCATCCGACGCAATCCCTGCTCGATATCTTCACGATTCAAGAGGAGTTTGGTCATTTTGATGGGGTAAAAGTATTGATTGCGGGAGATATCGCCCACAGTCGGGTAGCTCGCTCCAATGCGGAAGCTTTGCGGAAGCTGGGAGCTGAGGTCACGTTCCTTTGCCCACCTGAATGGGCGGGGGAATTCGACAGTGTCGACAACTGGGATGATGTGATTGAAACGAGTGATGTGGTCATGCTCCTTCGAGTACAACACGAACGTCATAATACAGAGATGGCCTATACGAAAGCTGCTTATCATGAGCAATACGGTCTGACTATAGAGCGAGCGGCTAGAATGAAAAAAGATGCAATCATCATGCATCCAGCTCCAGTAAACCGTGATGTAGAAATAGCAGACAGTTTAATAGAAAGTCCACAATCACGAATTTTTAAGCAGGTAGAAAATGGCGTCTATATTCGAGCAGCTGTTCTAGAACTTATATTGAAGGGGCGGAAGTAATATGAACACGTTAATTCAACAAGTGCAAATGGTAAATGAAGAAGGCAAGATCATCGAAACAGATATTAAAATTGCAGATGGAAAGATTGCGGAAATAGGTACTCAACTAGTAGCAGACGGGTATGAAATTATAGAAGGTAAAGGACTACTCGTATCACCTGGCTTCATTGATGTACACGTACATTTGCGTGAGCCGGGCGGAGAGCATAAAGAAACCATTGAAACAGGTACACACGCGGCAGCAAAAGGCGGATATACAACTATTTGTCCAATGCCGAATACGCGTCCAGTACCTGATACAAAAGAAAACCTTGAAAAGATCAACACATTAATTAAAGAGAATGCTAAAATTCGTGTGCTTCCTTATGCGTCCATCACGATTAGAGAAGCGGGAAAAGAACGCACAAATCTTTCAGAATTAAAAGAACATGGCGCATTCGCGTTCACGGATGATGGTGTAGGAGTTCAAGAAGCAGGCATGATGTACGAGGCGATGAAAGATGCAGCGAAGATCGATATGGCCATTGTGGCGCACTGCGAAGACAATACATTAATCTATGGTGGCGCAATGCACGAAGGAAAACGTAATAAGGAACTTGGCTTACCAGGGATTCCTTCCATTGCGGAATCTGTACATATTGCACGGGATGTTTTACTCGCGGAAGCCGCGGGCGCACATTATCACGTTTGTCACGTCAGCACGAAAGAATCGGTTCGCGTAATCCGTGACGCTAAAAAAGCCGGTATTCATGTAACAGGAGAGGTCAGCCCTCACCACTTGTTATTGACAGAGGATGATGTGCCTGGAGATGATGCAGACTGGAAAATGAACCCTCCGCTACGTGCTATCGAAGATCGCGAGGCATTGCGCGAAGGTTTGATGGATGGGACATTGGATTGTATCGCAACAGACCACGCACCGCATACAGCAGATGAAAAGGCTGTAGGTATTGCAAAAGCACCATTTGGCATCACAGGATTTGAAACGGCATTTCCTTTACTGTATACAAACTTCGTCAAACCAGGACATTGGACACTGAAACAACTTCTTGACTGGATGACAGTAAAGCCTGCGGAAGTCTTCAACTTGCCTTACGGTAGGCTTGAAGTAGGTGCTGAAGCAGATTTAGTACTACTTGATCTAGAAAAGCAACAAACAATCGACCGTACCACATTTGTTTCAAAAGGTAAGAACACGCCATTTGACGGAGTGGAATGCACAGGATGGCCTGTAATGACAATTTTCGATGGAAACATCGTATGGAAGGATGGTCAATGATGACAAAAAGATACTTAGTATTAGAAGACGGATCTATTTTTGAAGGAAAAGCATTCGGAGCAGAGAATGCTTCAATAGGAGAAGCTGTGTTTGCAACAGGTATGACAGGATATCAGGAGACAATTTCAAATCCTTCAGGTTGTGGACAAATTGTTGTGATGACCTATCCGCTAATCGGTAACTACGGTATTAACCGAGACGATTATGAATCCATCGACTTGGCGATTAACGGCTTAGTTGTTAGAGAATTAGCAGACGAGCCTTCAAACTTTCGTAGCGGCATGTCACTAGGAGATTTGCTTATTTTAAAAGGTATTCCAGGTATTCAGGAGATTGATACTCGCAAACTAACACGTCTATTACGCGATAAAGGTTCATTACGAGGTAAATTGACTGCTGCTGGCGAAGGGATCGATACCGATGCAATAGTTGCGGAACTTCAACAATATGAATTGCCAACAGATTTAGTAGCGAAAGTATCTACCAAGCGTCCCTATCCAAGCCCAGGCTTAGGCAAACGTGTTGTCGTCATCGACTATGGCATTAAACATGGCATTTTACGTGAATTAAATAAAAAGGACTGCGATGTGATAGTCGTACCTTATGATACATCAGCGAAAGAAATTTTGGCGTTGTTCCCCGACGGTATCCTATTATCGAACGGACCAGGAAATCCCGAAGACCTACAAGGTGCAGTAGAAACAATAAAGGAATTAATGGGGAAGAAACCTATCTTCGGTATCGGACTTGGCCATCAATTATTCGCGCTCGCATGCGGTGCTAAAACAGCAAAGATGAAGAACAGCCATATTGGTGGGAATTATCCGGTTAAAGACTTGAATACAAACCGTACCGATCTGACTTCACAAAGTCATGGATATGAAGTACTGGAAGACTCTTTAGCAGGGACAGGTCTTGAAGTGACACATATCGCGTTGAATGACAATTGTATTGAAGGGCTTCAATGTGAGAAGTTGGAAGCATTCACTGTTCAGTTCCACCCAGAAGCATCACCAGGACCACAAGATTCAAGCTATATATTCGAACGTTTCATTCAATTGATGACTGCAAGCAACAGAAAGGAGAATACTAATGCCTAAACGTACTGACATAAAATCCATCCTCGTAATTGGTTCAGGTCCTATTGTAATTGGACAAGCAGCAGAATTTGACTATGCAGGTACACAAGCCTGTTTATCTCTTAAAGAAGAAGGGTACCGAGTTATTTTGATCAACTCAAACCCTGCAACTATTATGACGGATACGGAGATGGCAGATAAAGTGTATATCGAACCCATCACACTTGAATTCGTTAGCCGCATTATTCGCAAAGAACGCCCAGATGCTCTACTTGCGACATTAGGCGGACAAACTGGTTTAAACATGGCGATTGAGTTGCATGAATCAGGGATATTAGATGAATTAGGAATCGAGATTTTGGGTACAAAGCTCGATGCAATTCACAAGGCAGAAGACCGCGACTTATTCCGAACATTAATGAATGAAATGGGTGAGCCTGTTCCAGAGAGTGATATCATTCATAATATTGATGAAGCCTATGCGTTCGTCCATAAGATTGGGTATCCAGTTATCGTCCGTCCTGCGTTCACACTAGGTGGAACAGGTGGCGGAATTTGCCACAATGATGAAGACTTAGAAGAAATCGTAGCAAGTGGTTTGAAATACAGCCCCGTTACACAGTGTCTTCTAGAGAAATCTATCGCAGGTTTTAAAGAAATTGAATATGAAGTAATGCGTGACTCTGCCGATAACGCGATTGTCGTGTGTAATATGGAAAACGTGGATGCTGTAGGGATCCATACAGGTGACTCTATCGTAACAGCACCATGCCAAACATTGACCGACCGCGAAAATCAGATGCTTCGTAATGTTTCATTGAACATCATTCGTGAGTTGCAAATCGAAGGTGGCTGTAACGTGCAGCTAGCACTTGATCCGCATAGCTTTGATTACTACATCATTGAAGTAAATCCGCGTGTCAGTCGTTCATCTGCACTAGCTTCCAAAGCAACTGGTTATCCAATCGCGAAACTTGCTGCGAAAATTGCTGTCGGTTTGACGCTGGATGAAATGATGAATCCGGTAACGGGTAATACGTATGCTTGCTTCGAACCGACACTGGACTATGTAGTAACGAAAATTCCACGTTGGCCTTTTGATAAGTTCGAATCAGCGAAGCGGAACTTGGGTACCCAAATGAAAGCAACAGGTGAAGTCATGGCGATGGGCCGGACATTCGAAGAATCCATCATGAAAGCAGTCCGTTCATTGGAAACAGGGCAATTCGATTTGTCACTTTCCGGTGGTGGTGAAATGTCTGACGAGTGGATTGAAAAACGTATTCGCAAGGCAGGCGATGAGCGACTGTTCTTCATCGGAGAAGCCCTGCGTCGTGGTGTAACAATCGAAACTTTACACGAATGGAGCGCTATTGATTTATTCTTCTTGCGCAAATTTGAAAATATCGTTCGGTATGAAGAAACATTGAGAGATCATCCATATGACAAAGCAATTGGTTATAAAGCGAAACGACTTGGGTTCCCGGATGCTACGATTGCACAACTATGGAATACAACCGATCGTGAAGTATACAAGTGGAGACAAGAGCAAGGATTGGTTCCGGTGTATAAGAAAGTAGATACGTGTGCAGGTGAATATGAATCCGATACTCCATACTTCTATGGTACGTACGAAGAGGAAAATGAATCGGTAAGAACGGATAAAAAGAGTGTGATCGTCTTAGGTTCAGGCCCAATCCGTATTGGACAAGGGGTTGAATTCGATTATGCGACAGTGCACTGTGTATGGGCTATACAACAATCAGGATATGAAGCGATCATCGTCAATAACAATCCTGAAACAGTTTCGACTGACTTCTCCATCTCGGATAAGTTGTACTTCGAACCGTTAACCATTGAAGATGTGATGCATATCGTGGATCTTGAGCAACCTGAAGGTGTGATCGTCCAGTTTGGTGGCCAAACAGCAATCAACTTGGCGGATGAATTAGAAGCACGTGGAGTAAAAATTCTAGGTACATCACTTGAAGATATCGACCGTGCAGAAAATCGTGATAAATTTGAGAGTGCTTTGCATGAAATCGGCGTACCACAACCGCTTGGCAAGACCGCTTTGTCAGTTCCGGAAGCAGTTGCAATCGCAACAGAAATTGGCTATCCAGTTCTAGTTCGACCGTCGTATGTCTTAGGTGGCCGTGCAATGGAAATTGTCTACTATGAAGAGGAATTACTGCAATACATGGAGAACGCGGTAAAAGCTAGCCCTGAACATCCAGTATTGATCGACCGGTACTTAACAGGTACGGAAATCGAAGTCGATGCAATTTGTGACGGGGAAACTGTATTAATACCTGGCATCATGGAGCATATCGAACGTGCAGGTGTTCACTCGGGTGACTCGATCGCAGTGTATCCTCCACAAAACCTGTCACAGTCTATGATTGAAACGATTGCGGACTATACGAAACGTTTGGCTCTCGGGCTCAAAATACGCGGGCTAATGAATATCCAGTTCGTTATTTCAGAAGGACAAGTTTACGTAATCGAAGTAAACCCACGTTCAAGCCGTACGGTACCATTCTTGAGCAAAATTACGAATATCCCGATGGCAAATGTGGCAACTCAAGCGATCTTAGGTACATCTATTTTAGAACAAGGCTACACCGATGGACTTGCAGAAGCACCAGCAGGCGTCTATGTCAAAGTGCCGGTATTCTCTTTCGCCAAGCTTCGTCGTGTAGATATTACACTCGGACCTGAGATGAAATCAACCGGTGAAGTAATGGGTAAAGACGTAACATTGGAAAAAGCCTTGTACAAAGGCCTAGTAGCAGCGGGAATGGAAGTTAAAGAATACGGTACTGTGTTAATGACAGTTTCCAATAAAGATAAAGAAGAAATTGTGGATATCGCAAAACGTTTCATTGAAACCGGTTATCACATTATGGCAACAGAAGGTACGGCTAAAGCACTCGAAGCAGAAAATATCGAAGTGAAAACAGTAGGTAAAATTGGCACAGAAGGTCCAACGTTGATCGATGTTATCCAAAAAGGACAAGCGCAATTGGTGATCAACACATTGACTAAAGGAAAACAACCGGCACGTGACGGCTTTAGAATTCGTCGTGAAACAGTGGAGAATGGAGTTCCTTGCTTTACCTCTATAGATACAGCTGCTGCTATGTTATCCGTCATCGAGTCCATGACATTCCAGACGGATGCTATGCCGCAACCGCAGGTGGTAAAATGATCATCCAAGATTTGATGACCATCAGTTCGCAAAAGGAAATCGCGCAAAATATTTTTGAAATGAAATTAAATGGCAAGTTGGTCGGAGAAATTACTTCTCCTGGCCAGTTTGTCCATATCCGAGTATCGGATTCCTTTGAACCGTTACTGCGACGTCCCATTTCCATAGCTGAAATGAATCCAGAAAAAAATGAAATGACTATCATCTACCGAGCGGAAGGACGAGGTACTTCCCTTTTGTCCGAAAAACGTGAGGGAGATGTAGTGAATGTACTGGGACCTCTAGGAAATGGTTTTCCCGTTGAAGAAACAACGGCTGGTCAAACAGCTGTATTGATTGGTGGCGGGATTGGTGTGCCACCACTTTATGAACTGTCAAAACAGCTAACTGCAAAAGGAGTTAATTGTATTCATATACTTGGTTTCGAATCGGATCAAGTGGTTTTCTATGAAGAAGAATTCGCCGCTTTAGGCGAAACGCATATCGCTACAGTGGATGGCAGTAACGGCACACAAGGATTTGTTACGAATGTCATGAGTGAGATAGCTGATGACTTCGAAACGTTTTACAGTTGTGGGCCTATGCCCATGCTCGATGCCGTGCAAAAAGCGTATGTGCATAAAAAAGGATTCTTATCGTTTGAACAACGTATGGGCTGCGGTATTGGAGCTTGTTTCGCTTGTGTTTGTCATACAAATGAAAATGCGACAGATCAGACGTACGTCAAAGTATGTTCTGATGGTCCAGTATTTCCGGCAGGGGTGGTGCAAATATGAATAGACTAGCGATGACTTTGCCAGGGCTTGAATTAAAAAATCCGATTATGCCTGCATCTGGTTGTTTCGGTTTTGGCAAAGAGTACGGTAATTTGTACGATTTGTCCCAGCTCGGAGCAATCATGATTAAAGCGACTACAGAAGAAACACGTTATGGTAACCCGACACCACGAGTGGCAGAAACATCTTCGGGTATGTTGAATGCGATCGGTCTTCAAAACCCAGGGCTACAAGGCGTGTTGAATAATGAGTTGCCATGGTTAGAGAAGTTCGATGTTCCTATTATTGCAAACGTCGCAGGATCTGAAACTGCTGATTACGTGGAAGTAGCGAAACAAATTTCAAAAGCGCCAAACGTTCAGGCACTTGAATTAAATATATCGTGCCCGAACGTCAAATGTGGCGGAATTTTGTTTGGCACGGATCCTGAAATAGCAAAAGAACTGACAGCGGCTGTTAAAGCGGTCTCGGCTGTACCTGTTTATGTGAAACTGTCACCAAATGTCACAGATGTTAAAGCAATGGCATTGGCAGTAGAAGCGGGCGGAGCAGATGGAATTACGATGATCAATACATTAGTCGGAATGCGTTTAGATGAAAAAACAGGCAAGCCGGTTATTGCGAATAAAACAGGTGGTTTATCTGGCCCAGCGATTAAGCCAGTTGCGATTCGCATGGTCTACGAAGTAAGCCAAGTCGTGACTATTCCGATCATCGGAATGGGTGGCGTTACATGTGTACAGGATGTCGTAGATTTCATGTCTGCCGGTGCAAGTGCAGTAGCAGTAGGCACTGCCAACTTCGTAGATCCGTTTGTATGTCCAACTATTATTGAGCAGTTGCCTGCGAGATTAGATGAGCTAGGAATTGATCATATATCTGAATTGGTCGGAAGGAGTCATCGCGTATGAATCGCTCTCCAATTATTGCGTTAGATTTTGATTCAGCTGAAAAGACATTCGATTTCCTGAAAGCATTTGATCACTCAGTCAATGTCAAAGTTGGAATGGAATTATATTATAAAGAAGGTCCTGCTATGATTGCTCGCTTGAAGGAAGAAGGCTACTCGATCTTTCTGGATCTTAAATTGCATGATATTCCAAATACCGTTAAATCAGCAATGAAAGTCCTGGCTTCACTTGAAGTCGACATGGTCAATGTACATGCGGCCGGTGGTAAGACGATGATGGAAGCAGCACTCGAAGGTCTTGAATCCGGTACGGTTGCGGGTATCAAACGTCCAGCATTAATTGCAGTGACTCAACTGACCTCAACAGACGACCGTCAAGTGAATGAAGAGCAACTGATCAGTGTTCCGCTTCGTAAATCCGTGGAACACTATGCGAAATTAGCTAAGTCTGCTCACTTGGATGGAGTAGTCTGTTCAGTACAAGAAGCGAAGATTATTGAAGAAGTATGCGGCAAAGACTTCTTCAAAGTCACACCGGGTATTCGTTTGGCGGAAGGCGATACGCACGATCAAAAGCGTGTGGCAACACCGGCAAAAGCATGGCAGGAAGGTTCTACGCACATTGTGGTAGGACGTGCTATTACAGGCGCTGATAATCCACTAGAAGCGTATCGAAAAGTGAAAACATTGTGGGAGGGAATTACTTCATGACTAGAGAAAAAGAAGTGGCACAGATCCTATTAAATGTAGGAGCGGTAGCGATTAATCCGGAAGAGCCGTTCACATGGGCTTCAGGAATCGAGTCGCCTATTTACTGTGATAACCGCTTAACCATGGCGGATCCGGTTGGGCGTAAGGAAATTGCTGAAGGACTTGCGGCTTTGATTCGCGTTCATTATCCTGAGACTACAGTCATTGCAGGAACTGCGACAGCAGGCATCCCACACGCAGCATGGGTTGCGGATATTCTGAAGTTGCCGATGGTCTATATCCGATCTACTGCTAAAGCACACGGTAAGAGCCGTCAAATTGAGGGCAAAATCGAGCCGAATGCAAAAGCGGTCATTATTGAAGATTTAATTTCGACAGGCGGAAGCAGCTTGAATGCAGCGAACGCGTTGATTGCAGAGGACGTGGAAGTATGCGGAATCGTCTCGATCTTTACATATGAGTTACAAAAAGCGGACGAGAAATTTGCTGAGGCGAATCTTTCTTACCATAGCTTGACGAACTTTGAGGCGCTTGCTGAAGTCGCGAAGGAAGAAGGCGCGGTTAAAGAAGAGTCTATGAATGAATTGATGGAATGGCATACGAAGTTGAAACAAGGCACGCTATAAATATGTAACGGTTCCCAACTTCGGGGACCGTTTTTTATTTTGAAAAAGAAACGAGAGCAGAGTACCGTTGATCCACTTTCCACATAGTGAGCCAACCGTTGTTTTTTACTTCTGTTGAATATTTAGTAGGAAAACAGCTGACGACCTTTATTGGTAAAGAAGGTTGTCAGCTGTTTTCAAGAGTTACCTATTTTATTTCCGAAGCTTACGTACTAAATCTTCTTCAGGTGTAACGAATACAGTCTTCTGCTCAAAGTAGATGACGAAGCCTGGTTTTGCGCCTGAAGGCTTTTTTACGTGACGAATTTCTGTGTAATCAACTGGTACGGAAGATGATTCACGGGCTTTGCTGAAGTAGGCGGAGAGGCCGGCTGCTTCTTCGATTGTTTGAGCGTCTGGATCGGCATCGTGAATGACGACGTGTGAACCTGGTATGTCTTTTGTGTGAAGCCATACGTGATCCCGAGCTGCCAGTTTGAATGTCAAGTAATCATTTTGCTTATTGTTTTTACCTACTGAGATCGGAATCCCTGTGGAAGATACAAATGCCTCCGGTTTAGGCTTCTTCAGTTTTACTTTCTTTTTCCCTCTACGGGCACGCATGAATCCTAGTTCTACTAATTCTTGACGTATTTCTTCTATATCGATTGGAGAAGCTTGGTATACTTGCTGTCTAACCATTTCGAAATATTCGATGTCATCTTTGGTTTTTTCAAGTTGTTCCGCAATCCGAATAAGAGCTGTTTTTGCTTTTGAGTAACGAGAGAAATAGTGTTGCGCGTTATCAATTGGTGATTTTCTTGGATCGAGTGGAATGGTGACGGTTGTGCCTTGTTCGTAATAGTTTTCTACAGTTACTTCTTTATCGCCTTTATGCAACATGTAGCTGTTCGCGGTTAATAGTTCACCGTATAATTTCAATGTATCCAAGTCTTGCGCTGTCTCTTGTTCTCTTCGCAATTTCTTTGTTTTGTTTTCCAATTTAGCGATCTCATTTGACAACCAACGTTCTAGATCGATGGCCTGGGATTTCACGCGTTCCCGTTCTGCTCTGGCAAAATAGACTTTGTCGAGTAAATCACCTAATGTAGAAAACGACTGTGTTGTTCCTTGTGCATGTGTTAATTCAATTGCGGAGAATACAGTTTTTTTATCATTTTCCACGACGGTCGGTTTCATTGCATCTCGAGTGAAACTCTCAAGAAATGTTCTCCACACGGTAAATGCCAGGTGGTTGCCTTCTAAACGGTATACTAATTCTGCAGCTGTTACTGGAGAAAAGCCTGCAAATTGTTTTACTATATCTTTCGGTTCTTGCAGTGCCCCTACTAGTGTATTGAATTCAGTTTCAGTTACATTGAATGGATCCAATTTATCTTGTGGTGGCGCCGGAATATACGGTTGTCCAGGTAAAACAGTACGGTAACTGTTAACGGAAGGCGGTAAATGTTTCATGCTGTCAATAATCATATCACGTGAAGCATCGAGTAAAATCAAGTTACTATGTCGCCCCATGATTTCAATGACTAGTTTCCGTTCAATCTGGTCACCCAATTCATTTCGAGCTTGGACATGGAGATTCACAATCCGATCATTTTCATGCTGTTCAATCGACGTAATCATTCCGCCCTCCAGTTGTTTGCGTAATACCATACAAAATAGCGGCGGCTCCGGCGGGTTTGTTAACACTTCATCAGTCAATTGTAATCTGGAAAATGAAGGATGTAGCGATACTAATAATTTGTGATTTTTATTACTAGCACGGATTTGAAAAATAATTTCTTGTGAATTCGGCTGATGAATTTTCGAAATCCGACCAGTCTTCAGTTGTTGCAGTTCGCTTACTATTGCTTTCGTAAATAAACCATCAAATGCCATACGGATTCCTCTTTCATTTCGTTTTGTTCCATTTTAGCACTCATCGTATGATTATGGTATAATATGAACAGATTGCACACATGGGCCTATTCAGTTTAACGATAAAATTCTAGTATCTTTTGGACTTTCTTGTTAAAGTTAAATATTAGGAAGCGTTACTAGTTGATTGAAGCGTAAAGCGACTCTTAGGGAAACAGCAATCTTCTTTGCCCCTAGAAATCGTTCGTCATAAGCAAAAATCAACGGTGCGTAACAGGTATGACGTGCTAATGAATACATAACAAAGAGGGATTATATGTACAAACATCGAGGACTCCTAATCGTCCTTTCTGGTCCATCCGGCGTCGGAAAAGGAACCGTACGAAAAGAACTATTTTCAAGTCCGGATACCAATTATGAATACTCTATATCCATGACGACAAGAAATCCGCGTGAAGGGGAAGTGGACGGCGTTGACTACTTCTTCCGTTCGAAACAAGTATTCGAAGACATGATCGCAGAAGGAAAGCTTCTTGAATACGCAGAATATGTAGGGAATTACTACGGAACGCCACTCGACTACGTCAACGCAACACTCGATGCTGGGCGTGATGTGTTCCTTGAAATCGAAGTAGTCGGTGCAGCGCAAGTGCGTGAAAAAGTACCAAACGGTCTATTTATTTTCCTAGCGCCTCCAAGTTTAAGTGACCTGGAAACTCGTTTGATCGGGAGAGGTACAGAAGCATCTGACATCATTGCAGATCGCGTATTAAAGGCAAGAGAAGAACTCGAAATGATGCATCTGTACGATTATGTAGTAGAGAATGACGAGGTCTCCAAAGCATGTGATCGGATCAATGCGATTGTCACGGCAGAGCATTGCAGAAGAGAACGTGTAGAAAAGAGATACTTACAAATGTTGGAGGGAGAATAAACTATGTTATATCCATCAGTTGATTCACTAAAAGGAAAAGTTGATTCTAAATACACACTGGTTACACTGGCAGCTAAGCGTGCACGTGAACTACAAGAAAAACAAGACGAAACTCTACATTCATATCGTTCAGTAAAAAGTGTTGGTAGAGCTCTTGAAGAAGTGGCGGCAGGCGTCTTGATCAACGCGGCAGCAGATGAATCAATTATTTACGAAGACGAAGTTTGATTTGAAATAAAAAACAACTCCCTTGGAATTCAAACGTTCTCAGGGAGTTTGTTATTTTTGGAAAGGAAGAGGGCTCCATGAAGATAGATAATAAAAATATATTACTCTGCGTCACAGGTGGTATCGCGGTGTATAAAGCTGTTGCGTTGGTCAGCAAGTTAAGTCAGGCAGGCGCGAATGTAAAAGTCGTAATGACTGATTCTGCGAAAGAGTTCGTTCAACCGTTATCCTTCCAAGTGATGTCACGCAATGATGTATATTTTGATACATTTGATGAAAAAGATTCTCGCGTCATCGCGCATATTGATTTAGCAGACTGGGCCGATTTAGTAGTCGTAGCGCCTGCTACAGCTAATGTAATCGGCAAGCTTGCAAACGGAATTGCTGACAATATGGTGACCACTATTTTACTTGCAACACAAGCAGACGTTTGGATTGCGCCTGCAATGAACGTACATATGTATGCCCACCCCGCTGTTATGCGCAATATTGATCAATTACATGTGGATGGTTATCAGTTTATTGAACCGTCAGAAGGTTTTTTGGCTTGTGGTTATGTAGGTAAAGGTCGCTTGGAAGAGCCTGAAAAAATTACTGAATTAATTAGCCATCACTTTACTGAAGTATCCCATCAACCTTTACGTGGGAAAAAAGTTGTCATTACAGCTGGTCCGACTCGCGAACGTATAGATCCTGTCCGTTATGTATCGAATTTCTCAAGTGGCAAGATGGGGTACGCGATGGCGGAAGCGGCACAGAAGCTGGGGGCTCATACTGTATTAATTTCAGGGCCTGTCGAGCTACCGGTTCCGACAGGCGTTCAAGTGATGCATGTGGAAAGTGCAGCTGAAATGCTCGATGCTGTAGTCAGTCAGTATGATGATGCCTCCATTGTAGTGAAATCGGCAGCTGTTGCAGACTATCGACCGAAAAACATACATGGCCAGAAAATGAAGAAGAAAGATGGCGATGATGTACTTGAATTGGAACGGACGACCGACATCTTACAGACACTTGGAAAGCGTAAAGAGAATCAATTGCTCATTGGTTTTGCAGCAGAAACGACAGATGCGATTGCTTACGGACAGAAGAAATTAGAATCTAAAAATCTGGATTATATCATCGTCAATGATGTTACCGACCCTGGTGGCGGTTTTGGTAGTGACACAAATGTTGTGACCTTGCTTTCTAGAGAAGGAGAAGTAATTCCTTTTTCCGCTATGCCGAAAGTGCAACTGGCCAAACAGTTATTTGAAACCATTCTTCAGCAAGAAAGTAGTCCATTGCATGATCGCTGAAGTCATTGTAGATGTAGCAGCTTATCCAATTGACCGGCCGTTTGATTATGCGGTTCCTATTGATTGGGAACATGTAATGGAGCCAGGGTTACGGGTCAAAGTTCCTTTTGGTCCACGAAAAGTTGCTGGCTATGTGACGGGTATTAAAGAGGAAAGCGAACTGGATCATAATAAAATCAAATCGATAGCCGAAATTATAGATTTGGAGCCGGTGCTATCTACTGAATTATTAGCATTGTCGAAATGGATGGCAACGGAAACAATTGCTTATGAAATCGATGCACTACAAGTCATGTTGCCAGCGGCTATGCGTGCTAAATACGAAAAGGTCATGACTGTGGTCAAACCAGAGGAGCTTGATGACTCGTTCCGCTCATTTTTGGGCAATCGCCAGCAAGTCACATTGAAAGTACTTCAAGATGCGAATTTATTAAATGAAGTGAAGAAATACAATAAACTAGGGGTTGTCGAAATTGATACGGCAATCCAACAGAAAACTAAAATGAAAAAAGTACGCATGATTCATGTGCCAGATGCGAAACAACTGGAAACAGCGTTGGAAGAAGTACATCCAAATGCCAAAAAACAACAAGAACTACTTCGTTGGCTGTTGTTGCATCCGACAGAATCAGTAGAAGCGAGCAAAATCCTCGATGAATCCGGCGTTACAGCTACTGTTTTGAAATCACTTGTGGATAAAAAGATAGTAGAACAATCACAAGTTGAAGTGTACCGTGAATTAGAATCACCCAAAATGCTTGATAGCGGTAAACCAGAACAACTAACAGACGAACAGCAAGTAGCCCTTTCCGCTATTGAACAGTCAAGTGACAAGAACATTCAAGAAACATTTTTACTTCATGGAATTACGGGTAGTGGCAAGACGGAAGTGTACTTACAGGCTATCGATCATGTGTTAAAGCAAGGGAAAGAAGCGATTGTGTTAGTACCTGAGATCGCTTTAACACCTCAAATGACAGCCCGATTTAAAGGCCGATTCGGAGAATTAGTTGCAGTCTTGCATAGTGGTTTATCCGCTGGTGAAAAATATGATGAATGGCGTAGAATTCATCGTGGTGAAGTGAAAGTTGCGATTGGTGCACGTTCAGCAGTCTTTGCTCCTTTCTCGAATTTGGGATTACTAATTCTGGATGAAGAACATGAGACCACCTATAAACAAGAAGAATCTCCGCGATACCATGCACGAGATGTAGCTATTTGGCGCGCTGAATACTATCAGTGTCCTGTTATATTAGGAAGTGCGACACCTTCATTGGAGACTTATGCTCGAGCTTCCAAAGGTGTGTATTCATTATTAACTCTATCAAAACGAGCGAAAAATCAAGCATTGCCGAGTGTTGAAGTAGTGGATATGCGCGAAGAACTCAAATCAGGAAATCGTTCGATGTTTTCTTTGGCGCTTGCCGAAGGGATTCGTGAACGATTGGCACGAAAAGAACAAATTGTCCTACTGCTTAATAAACGTGGATTTTCGAGTTTCGTGCTCTGTCGTGATTGCGGGACGGTTGTTGAATGTCCAAATTGCGATATTTCATTGACATACCACCGCGCAAGTGAGAGTTTGAAATGTCATTATTGCGGTCATGAAGAACGAGTACCTACCGAATGTCCAGAATGTACAAGTGAGCATATTCGGTTCTTCGGAACAGGAACACAAAAAGCGCAAGAGGAATTATATAAATTAGTCCCTGAAGCCCGTGTAATTCGGATGGATATTGATACGACGAATACAAAAGGCGCTCATGAACGTTTGCTATATGATTTTGGTGAAGGAAAAGCAGACATTTTACTTGGAACTCAAATGATAGCCAAGGGACTGGATTTTCCACGTATCACGTTAGTTGGCGTATTGGCGGCTGACACATCGCTTCATTTAGCAGACTTCCGTGCTGCCGAGAAAACATTCCAATTATTGACGCAGGTGAGCGGAAGAGCGGGACGTGATCATCTACCAGGTGAAGTAGTTATTCAGACGTATGACCCTGAGCATTACGCGATTGAATTATCCAAAACGCAGAATTATGTTCCTTTTTATGAAATGGAGATGGATCGACGAAGGCAACTCGGTTATCCTCCATATTATTTTGTAACGGTTATCCAGTTCAGTCATGAAGATGTATTAAAAGCCGCTGACTATGCACATAAAGGCACTGAATTTATCGCGGAGCGTCTATCTCAAGGTACAGTTATCATTGGACCGACAGCCGCCGCTATCAGTCGCCTCAACAATAGATATCGCTATCAAAGTTTGATAAAATACAAACATGAACCCGCACTTATACCGGTTCTGCAACAACTTTTGAAACACTATAAAACAAGTTGGGCAAAAGACGGCTTGGTCATGTCGATTAACCGTGAACCAACATCGATCTTTTAACCTCCCTTCGAAGAAATGAGGAAATTATTTTGACTATATTAAAAATTATACAGCACCCATCACCTATTCTCACAACACCATGTGAGGAAGTGACCGTTTTTGACGATGAATTGGGTGTCTTACTTGATAATATGCATGAAACGATGATTGAACATGATGGCGTTGGCATAGCAGCTCCACAAGTTGGTAAATCTATTCGTGTGGCGATTGTAGACTTCGACGAAGAACAAGATATTATCGAAATGATCAATCCAGTCGTCACAGCGACTGGAGGGTCCGAAGTAGAAGTAGAAGGATGCTTAAGTTTTCCTGGATTATTCGGAGAAGTAGAGCGTCCTTTCCATGTGCGCATTGAGGCACAAGAACGTGATGGTAAGCTATATGAATTAGAAGCGGAAGGCTATGAAGCGCGTGCAATCCTGCATGAAATCGACCATTTGAATGGAATTTTATTCGACAAGAAGATTCAACGTGTCGTGGATCCATCTGAATTCGAAGATGAAGAGGAGGATGACGAATGACAAAAATCGTATTCATGGGAACGCCTGAATTTTCTGTAGGTGTTTTGACGATGCTATATAACGAAGGATATGAAATCCTGGCTGTCGTGACCCAACCGGATCGTCCAGTCGGCCGTAAGCGCGTATTGACACCACCTCCTGTCAAGGAAGAAGCAATGCGTTTAGGGTTGCCTGTCATTCAGCCTGAGAAGCTAAAAGGCTCTGCAGAGTTGCAGGAAATCCTCGAACTGAAGCCGGACTTAATAGTGACAGCTGCATTCGGACAATTGCTTCCGAATGAACTGCTCGAAGCACCGAAACTCGGTTGTATAAATGTTCATGCTTCTTTACTTCCTAACTATCGTGGCGGTGCACCGATTCATCAGGCAGTTATGGATGGCCAGAAAGAAACGGGCGTTACGATTATGTACATGGCGGAGAAACTGGATGCAGGTGATATCATCTCACAAGTCACCACTCCAATTGAAAAAACAGACGATACGGGAACGATGTTTACCAAATTGTCTATAGCAGGAACTACATTATTAAAAGAAACGTTACCTTCCATTATTGATGGCACGAACGAGCGTATAGTACAAGATGAGACACAAGTGACGTTTGCTAGAAATATCTCGAGAGAACAGGAACGAATTGACTGGACAAGTCCAGCTCGTTCGATCTATAACCAAGTACGGGGGCTACACCCGTGGCCTGTCGCTTATACAAAATTTGCTGGTGATCAAGTAAAAATTTGGTGGACACAGGTGGAGGAGCAAGTATCAGATGCAACGCCTGGAGAAATCATCGGTCTGGAAAAAGACCGTATTATTGTTCAGACAGGTGAGGGCGCGTTAGCCATTACCGATTTACAACCAGCTGGAAAAAAACGCATGACAGCTACCGTATTCTTAAATGGAATCGGGTCAAAATGGCAAGTGGGAGACAAATTTGAATGACAAATTATAAAAAGAAAATTTGGCGCGGCAATGTACGTGACGCAGCTTTATCTATGTTGATGCAAATAGAAGAAGAGCAAGCGTATAGTAATTTACTGCTTCATAAAACCATTGACATCTATGATCTTCAGCCAAAAGACCGTGCATTATTGACGGAATTAACGTATGGTACATTACAACAACAAATGACACTGGATTATTATTTAGCACCATTTGTTAGAGGGAAGCTACAACCATGGGTACGTCAGTTACTTCGACTATCCGTTTATCAAATCATTTACTTATCTAAAATCCCCGAGCATGCCGTTGTCAATGAAGCAGTAAAAATTGCCAATAAGCGAGGACATAAAGGTGTTTCATCCATGGTCAATGGAATTTTGCGTTCGATTTTGCGTGAAGGTGTACCTTCTTTGGATGAAATTGAAGATCCTGTCACTCGATTGTCTATAGAGACAAGTCACCCTGAATGGTTGATTCGAAGATGGATTGAGCAATACGGCATGGAAGAAGCTACGGCTGCGGCAGTTGTCAATAATCAACCGCCCATCACAACTGCGCGAATCAATAGAACGAAAACCAATATTGGCGAAGTAATTGGCTTGCTGAAGAAAGAAGGGATTACAGCAATAGCTGGTACTCTATCTGACAGTAGTATCCAAGTGGAGTCAGGCAACCTCGCTTCTACAGAAGTGTTTAAACAAGGCTTGCTGACAATTCAGGATGAGAGCTCCATGCTTCCAGCTATCGCATTACAAGTGGAACCAGGTATGCGTGTACTGGATATGTGTGCGGCTCCTGGTGGTAAAACCACACATATCGCAGAACGTATGAAAAATGAAGGAGAAATTCAAGCACATGATCTGCACCCTCATAAATTACGTTTAATTGACCAAAATGCAGAGCGTCTTGGATTGACTACCATCCATACAAATAGTGGGGATAGTCGAGAGTTATTGAAAACATATGAACCTCAATCTTTCGACCGAGTGTTAGTGGATGCACCGTGTAGTGGATTAGGGGTTATTCGTAGAAAGCCTGAAATTAAATATAAAAAAACTATACAAGACATTGAAAAACTAACAGTCATTCAAAAAGAATTACTTGAAGTTGCCTGTCAGTTGGTGAAAAAAGACGGTCTCTTAGTTTATAGTACATGTACGATTGATAAATCGGAGAACGAAGAAATTGTTGAATGGTTCTTGAGAGAACAGCCAGACTTCACACTCGTTCCGCTTCCTATTCTAGAAAATGACAGTGAACACCGCCACTTGCAAATATTACCGCACGACTATCAAAGTGACGGATTTTTTGTAGCGACTTTACAAAGAATCAACTAACCTGACCAATTGGAATGGAGGGTAGCCTATGGAATATGAAATACGCTCAGATACAGGACGGAAACGTACGGTGAATGAAGATGACGCCGCCGTTTTCGTTCATGCAAAAAAGCATACGATACTCGCAGTCATTGCAGACGGAATGGGCGGTCATAAGGGCGGAGATTATGCTAGTGCCACAGCAGTGCGTATGATAGGCGAGCAATTCATGTCCGCGGACGATGAAGTAGTAACGGAGCAAGATTGGATTGACTTGCTGTATGATGCAGTGGTAGATATTAACCAGTTTTTGTACACAACTGCGCAGGAAGATGACGCGTATAAAGGTATGGGGACTACGCTAGACGTCGCGCTACTATTGAATGATCACTGCGTAGTTTTTCATGTGGGAGACAGTCGGATTTATCAAGTGACAGGCAAAGCGATTCGTCAAATAACAAAAGACCATTCATTTGTTAATGTGTTGCTAGATAGCGGTGAAATTACGGAACAGGAAGCTGAAGTGCACCCGCAGCGTAATTGGATTATGAAGGCGGTAGGCTCAGAGAAATCGATCGTACCTGACCGCTATTCATTTCCGTTACTATCACACTCGTTTCTATTACTTTGTACGGATGGGTTAAGCAATAAGATCGAAAAGGAAACCATGCTTGATATTATATTGAATGAAAATTCATTAGCAAACAAAGCGGATGAATTTATAGACTTGGCGAACCAGCGTGGTGGGGAAGACAATATTACCGTAATACTACTGGCTATTCCCGAAATTGAGGTGACTCCCGTATGATTGGAAAACGAATCGGTAAACGATACGAAATTATTCGGGTGATTGGCGACGGGGGTATGTCCAGAGTTTACTTGGCGCACGATATTATTCTTGACCGTGATGTAGCGATCAAAGTTCTGCATTATGACTTTAGTAATGAAGAGGAATTAAAAAAACGTTTTCAGCGAGAAGCACTTTCAGCTACGAGCTTAACACATCCTCATATTGTAAATATTTTTGATGTCGGCCAGGAAAATGAACTCCATTACTTGGTGATGGAATACATAGCCGGTAAAACATTAAAAGACTATATTCATACGTATGGTGCATTGTCTGCAGAACACGCTGTATCTATTATGAAACAGCTTGTATCCGCCATATCACACGCTCATCATAATGGTATTATTCATCGTGATATTAAACCTCAAAATGTTTTGATGAACGGTGGGGAAGATGTCAAGATAACGGATTTTGGAATTGCGATGGCTTTAAATTCTACCGCACATACAAAGACGAACTCTGTTATTGGAACTGTTCATTATTTATCACCTGAGCAAGCTAGAGGCGGTATGGCGACAAAACGATCAGATATCTATTCACTCGGTATCGTATTTTATGAATTACTGACAGGGGAGTTACCATTTTCAGCGGAGACGGCAGTAGCGATTGCGTTAAAGCACTTACAGGAAGAAACGCCATCTGTCCGTGAACAGTATCCTGACATACCTCAAAGTGTAGAAAATGTCATTTTAAAAGCAACAGCTAAAGATTCAACCTATCGCTATGCGACTACAGATGATATGTATGATGATTTACTAACTGTTTTATCTCCTGATCGTTTGAATGAAAGTAAATTCACTTTACCATTTGATGATGATAAGACCATGGCTATCCCCGCTATTAAAGACGTCCCAAATTCTACTGTTGCGGAAGAAACTATGAAAATCGCTCCTGTAAAACCCGAACCAGTAGCACCATTGAAAAAGAAAAAGAAGAAATGGCCGTTTGTAGTAGCAGGTAGCATATTGCTTCTCGCGTTTCTGACATTTTTATTAGTAATGATGATGAAACCGAAAGAGATCATTGTACCTGAAGTAGTGGGAGAAGAAGAACTTGTCGCTACAGAGATACTTGAAAAAGAGGGCTTTGTCATAGATGAGCGTTTTGAAGAAACGTCAGATGAATACACAGTAGGGCAAGTAATTAAAACAGTCCCTCAAGCGGGAAAGAAACGTAAAGAAGGAGACGGCGTAAAATTATTTATCAGCGCAGGGAAAGATCCGATGGTGCTTAGTGAGTATACGGGGCGTAATTTTGAAGCAACTAAACGCTTTTTAAATGGCTACGGCTTTTTATCCATTGAATCAGTAGAAGTCTTTTCTGACGAGCCAAAAGGAACTATTCTTAGCCAACAGCCTGAAGCAGATCAATCTGTCATTCCTGAAGAAACGGAGTTGATCTTCACTGTAAGTAAAGGCAAAGAGTTGCAATCACTTGATGATTTATCGGGCATGTCTGCCAAACAATTAGAGGACTATGCGAAAAAATCCGGCCTGAAAATCCACATTGTCAGGGAAGAACATTCGGATAAAGTCGATAAAGGATATGTGATTTCTCAGAAACCTTCTAAAGGAGAAGAATTGGAAAAAGGGGCACGAGTGGACGTTGTCATTTCGAAAGGTCCTGCTTCCAAGCCGATTAAGTTGTTAGTGAAGACTGTGACCATTCCGTATAACTATCCCGACGAACCAGAAGCTGAACATGAAGATGATGAGGAAGACGAAATAGATGCAGAAAAAGACCCGAAACCTCATCCGGAACTCGTTCCTCAGAACGTCCAGATTTATGTGCAGGATCGCACGCACACAATGAATGACCCTATTGAGGAGTTCGAGATTACTGAAGATACGACACGCAAGATTACGATCGAACTTCAAGAAGGAGAGCGCGGGGGATATAAAATTATGCGTGATCAAACCGTGATAGAGGAAGATAAGTTCAACTACACAGATTTGGAATAGAGGAGGAGTTCGATGGCTGAAGGCCAAATTCGTAAAGCAATCAGTGGGTTCTATTACGTAGAGCATAATGGGGAATTAATTCAATGTAAAAGCCGTGGTGTTTTTCGTTTAAAGAAAATTAGTCCCTTGGTGGGGGACTTCGTTACGTATGTTCCTGACGGAGCCAATGATGCGACGATTACAGATGTTCATCATAGGAAGAGCGAGTTAGTGAGACCGCCCATTGCCAATGTAGATCAAGTGTTGCTGGTCTTTTCGGTCGTGGAACCCAATATGAGTCTTCGTTTACTAGACCGTTTCTTAACGGTCATAGAATCACATCAGTTGGAACCGATCTTATACATTTCTAAAGAAGATCTCGCCAATCCCGAAATACTAGAAGAGAATGAAAAAAACCTTGCATATTATCGACGTATCGGATATACGATTCTGCGCAATGTAGAGAATAAGCATTCATTGCTTGAAACTCTTCGCCCGTATTTCAGTGATAAAACTACCGTACTTGCAGGTCAGTCAGGTGTGGGGAAATCTACATTATTGAACACACTATTACCTGAACTGCAACTAAAAACCGGTGTGATATCAGATGCGCTTGGACGAGGGAAACATACTACACGTCATGTAGAGTTACTGGAAGTGGCGGGCGGTTTGGTAGCAGATACGCCTGGGTTCAGTTCCTTAGATTTCGAACATATTGAAAAAGAAGAACTACGGGATTATTTCGTAGAGATTTCAGAAGCGGGAGCAAATTGTAAATTTAGAGGATGTCTCCACATGAAAGAACCAGGTTGTGCAGTGAAAGCACAAGTGGAAGAAGGAATGATTTCAGAAAATCGCTATAAGAATTACTTGCTGTTCTTGCAAGAAATTACGGATAGAAAGCCGAGGTATTGATTATGATTAAAATTGCACCATCTATTTTAGCTGCAGACTTTGCAAGACTTGGTGAAGAAGTGAATGAAGTAGAAAAAGCAGGAGCCGAACTAATTCACATCGATGTAATGGACGGACATTTCGTACCGAATATTACAATGGGTCCCATCGTTGTCGAGGCGTTGCGTCCATTGACAAAGTTACCGCTTGATGTCCATTTGATGATTGAAAATCCGGACGCTTACATTGAGGATTTTGCGACAGCTGGCGCGGACTATATTACTGTGCACGTAGAAGCATGTCCTCACCTGCATAGAACATTGCAATTGATCAAATCGACAGGTGCAAAACCAGGCGTTGTGTTGAATCCACACACGCCGGTTGAACAAATCATACATGTCCTTGAAGATATTGACATGGTATTGTTCATGACAGTCAATCCAGGTTTTGGCGGACAATCGTTTATTTATTCCGTCTTACCAAAAGTGAAGCAACTCTCTGAAATCATCAACGAACGAAATCTATCTATTGAAATTGAGATTGATGGCGGTATTAACGAAGAAACCATCAAACCTTGTGTAGAAGCGGGTGCGACTATTTTTGTTGCAGGTTCTGCAATTTACGGAAAAGAAGATCGTGCACAAGCTCTCCAAGCTATTAAATCAGCAGGTGAAAGTGTGATGGCGAAATGAAGTATGCCATCGTGTGTGCAGCAGGACCTAAAGAAGAAGTGGTTGACTTAGCTGAATACGATCAAGAAGATACTGTGTATATCGGTGTAGACCGTGGTGCATTGTATTTATTGGAAAAAGGAATTCAGCCCAATGAAGCAGTTGGCGACTTTGACTCTGTGACGCAAGAGCAGTTTGATAAGATTAACTCGAATGTAGAAATTGTCCATCGCGCGAATGAGGATAAAGATGAGACAGACACAGAACTGGCTGTACAGCGAGCACTTGCATATGAACCTGATTATATTATCTTAACTGGCGTGACGGGTGGTCGCTTGGATCACTTACAGTCTGCTTTGCATTTATTGTATCGTATGCAAGCGGAAAATCGGAAAGTGAAATTCAAGATACACAACACTACAAATGATATCCGTGTCATGCTACCTGGCGTGAGACGTGTAAAGAAAGATTCACGCTATCCGTATACTTCCTTTTTCTCGTTTGGCCCCGTCGTCACAGGGCTGACGTTGACAGGTTTTAAATACGAAACGGTGAATGAACGATTAGAAATGGGTGTAACTCGTTTTACAAGTAACGAAACAGTGGCGGATGTTTGTACTATCTCTTTCCGTGAGGGCATATGCTTAATGGTAAGGAGTTCAGATTCCTGAAAGGAGTTGGGGGATTTGCGAGTATACACATTCACGCTTCCGAAGTTTGTCAGTAACATCGTGAGAAAGTGCGCAGTAGCTTTCCAAAAGGACAGCCGTACTAAATCGACCGTTGCTGCCAATCCAAAAGCCGCCAAGACAAAAAAACGCAAAAAAGAAAAATCACAAAGCGCCTAAGAAGGTGCTTTGTGTTTTTTCTTTTTTAGGGAAGCAAAAAAGCGCCTTTATGGTAATTCCTCCAACATCAGTCGAGGCTACCCGGCGCTTTCAGCATTACATCATATCCAGCTTCAGACGGCAGCCGCTCGGGACACTTCAGTCTTGAAGATAAAGGCAAAAAACGCCTTTATATTCAAGCCCTCCAGTGCCTGTCGCAGCTAAACGCCGTCTTCAGCTTTTGATTATACTCGTTGTACTTTGCCTGATTTTAAAGCTCTTGCAGATACCCAAACGCGTTTAGGTTTTCCGTCGATTAGGATTCTAACTTTTTGAAGGTTAGCGCCCCAAGTGCGCTTGCTAGAGTTCAGAGCGTGAGAACGAGTGTTTCCAGAACGAGCTTTACGTCCAGTAATAACACATTGTTTAGCCATTTTAGTTCCTCCTCGTGAATTATTTAGCGATTCACGTTACAATTCGCATACCATAGTACTTTATCATAAGCGTCGGATCGATGCAACATTTTATTTTGGTACTCTCAAGGTTTTTTCCTTTACACTATATTTTAACGGTTTCAATACTTTCATTCCTGATGAATTCCCGTATAATGTACGTATGATGTGTCTAGAGATGGGGAGGAGAAGAGGAATGTCAATCGAACTGAAAAATGAGCATGGTACGATCGATATTACAAATGATGTAATTGCGCAAGTAGTCGGAGAGGCTGCGGTCGAGTGTTATGGAATTGTAGGGATGGCTTCCCAGCATCAAATTCGTGATGGACTTACAGAAATTCTTCGCAAAGAAAATTATTCTCGCGGCGTAATTGTGCGTAACGAGGGCGATGCATTCCATATCGATATCTACGTCATCATGAGCTATGGCACGAAAATCACTGAAGTGGCCTATCAAGTACAATCTAAAGTGCAATATATAGTGAAAACGACGTTAGGGCTATCAGTAAGTTCTATAAATATTTTTGTTCAGGGAGTTCGTGTAACGAACGTGTAAAAGGAGGCCTTTAAGTCAATGACTTCAATCAATGGATTGCAATTTGCGAAGATGGTAGAAATGGGTTCGCATCATCTTAGTCAAAATGCGGATTATGTGGATTCTTTAAATGTATTCCCGGTGCCTGATGGTGATACGGGAACGAATATGAATTTATCCATGACATCGGGTGCAAAAGAAACAGAAAGAAATGCGCAGGAACATATCGGTTTGACGGCACAAGCATTTTCAAAAGGGTTGCTTATGGGTGCTCGTGGAAATTCTGGTGTAATACTATCCCAGTTATTCAGAGGATTCAGCAAGCAAATTGAGAATGAAGCGGAAGTCAACGTCAAGCAATTTGCAGAAGCACTTCAATACGGTGTGGATACAGCTTACAAAGCCGTTATGAAACCTGTAGAAGGAACCATTTTGACTGTTGCTAAAGATGCAGCTAACGCGGCAGTTGAGCATATAGAAGATTCATCGGATTTAACTGCATTACTAGAAATTATTGTGAAAGAAGCCAAAGCTTCATTGGAACGAACGCCGGATCTATTGCCTGTGTTAAAAGAGGTAGGGGTAGTAGACAGTGGTGGACAAGGTCTAGTGTATGTGTATGAAGGGTTTTTGGCATGCCTAAAAGGTGAAGACTTACCTAAGAAGGTAGTGATGCACTCAATGGATGACCTAGTTATGACAGAGCATCATCGCAGTATACAAGGTTTCATGAATTCAGAAGACATTGAGTTCGGCTACTGTACGGAGTTTATGGTCAAATTGGATTCTGCTAAGTTGCTCGATCAGCCATTTGATGAAGCCATGTTCCGTCAAGATTTAAGTGAACTTGGCGACTCACTGCTTGTCATTTCAGATGATGAAGTAGTAAAAGTACATATTCACACTGAAGAACCTGGAGATGCCTTGTCTTACGGACAGAGGTATGGTTCATTAACGAAGATGAAGATCGATAATATGCGTGAGCAACATAGTGATATTATGGATCGAGATGACGCATCAACATCGAAGCCGGTTCAGCATAAATATGCGATTGTAACGGTTTCGATGGGCGAAGGTATCGCTGAACTTCTAAAAAGTATCGGGGCATCAGCCGTGATCGAGGGTGGACAGACGATGAATCCTTCTACGGAGGATATCGTTAAAGCGATTCAAGAAATCGGTGCAGAAAAAGTGTTAATCTTGCCCAATAATAAAAACATCATCATGGCTGCTGAGCAAGCAGCTGAAGTATTGGAGATTGAAGCGGCAGTTGTGGCGACGAAATCCGTTCCAGAAGGCTTAGCGGCTATTTTAGCATTTAATCCTGAAGCAACTGTAGAGAATAACGCGAAAGCGATGTTACAAGCGTCTTCTGCTATTAAAACTGGTCAGGTCACTTACGCTGTTCGTGATACATCCATTGATGGTGTAACGATCCAAAAGGATGACTTTATGGGAATCGCCCAAGGCAAAATCACTAGTTCAGATTCTTCATTGGAAGATGTGACGAAAAATCTCATTTCTTCCATGATTGATGAAGAAGATGAAATTGTCACGATCATTTATGGTGAAGATGTGACAACTGAAGAAGCAGAAAAGATTAGTGGTTATATTGAAGATCAATTTGAGCATGTGGATATAGAATTGTACGCTGGAAAACAACCGCTCTATCCATATATTATCTCTGTTGAATAAATACATTACGTTGTCCTGTAAGTAGGGGCAACGTTTTTATTTTCCTGTCTTTTCATGGTAAACTGAAAAGAAGAACACTCGTTTTCTAACCAAGTATGGAAAGGAGGTAGTTTTCATATGGAGAACATCTTGAAGAACAGTGTAGGAACAGTAAAAGGAATTGGCAAAGCAACAACTGAACAATTTGAAAAGTTGGGGATTTTGACGATTGAGGATTTATTGTATACTTTCCCGTATCGCCATGAAGATTTTCGGATGAGGGATTTGACTGAAACACCACATGGCGAACGTGTCACCGTAGAAGGTCGGGTAGAGTCTGAACCGACCGTCTTTTATTCGGGAAAAAACCGGTCAAGAATGCAAGTTCGTTTATTGGTCGGCCATCATTTAGTGAAAGCGGTATTTTTCAATCAGCACTATTTAAAAGACCGTCTATTCACGGGAATGCAAATAAATGTTACTGGTGCATGGGATCGAGGACGCCAGACGATTACGGTGAATCGTCTACATACCGGTGGGCAGACTGATTTTGAGCCGGTCTATAGTTTGAAGGGAATTATGCATCAGAAAACGTTTCGGCGTTATATGCGCACTGTAATAGACTTAACAGCTGAATCTATAGAAGAGACATTGCCGCAGGAAATGCTTGAAGTATACAAGCTACCTTCTATAGCACAAGCCCTAGAGATGGTTCATTTCCCAACTGAGGCAGAAGACGTCAAGCATGCTCGCAGACGTTTTGTTTATGAAGAATTATTGCTGTTTCAATTGAAAATTCAAGGGATGAAAAAACTGCGTAAGGAACAGGAAAAAGGGCTCGTTATTCAATATGACTTGGACTTGCTGAAAAAATTCATCAATACGTTGCCATTTGAATTAACAAATGCGCAAAAGCGTGTGGTGAATGAATTATGTGCAGAGTTGAAATCGCCACTTCGTATGAACCGTTTGCTGCAAGGAGATGTGGGATCAGGCAAGACAGCTGTGGCGGCCATCGCTCTGTATGCAGCGGTGACAGCAGGATTCCAAGGAGCGTTGATGGCACCAACGGAAATATTGGCTGAACAACATGCTGAATTATTAGCCAATTGGTTTGAACCATTCGGTGTGACTGTCGCATTTCTCGCTGGATCTACAAAAGCGAAAGCGAGAAGAGAGTTATTGGAACGCCTGGAGCTTGGGGAGATTGACTTGCTGGTCGGAACGCACGCGCTGATCCAACCTGAAGTACAATTTCATAAACTGGGCTTTGTCGTGACGGATGAACAACACCGTTTCGGCGTGCAACAACGTCGTGTATTGCGAGATAAAGGCTTAAACCCGGATGTATTATTCATGACTGCAACCCCTATTCCAAGAACACTAGCCATTACGGTATTTGGCGAAATGGACGTTTCAGTCTTAGACGAATTACCGGCAGGGCGGAAAGAAATTGAAACTCATTGGTTGAAAGAAGAATCCTTAATACCTGTGTTACAGAAGATGGAGAAAGAATTACGTGCAGGAAGGCAGGCGTACGTCATTTGTCCATTGATCGAGGAATCCGATAAATTGGATGTCCAAAACGCAGTGGAAGTACATGCGGAATTGAGCAATTATTTCGCTGGTCGCTATACGATAGGTTTGATGCACGGTCGATTGCCTTCAGCTGAAAAGGATCAGGTCATGCGGGAGTTCAGTGAAGGACAGTTACATGTCCTAGTTTCCACTACAGTTGTAGAAGTAGGTGTCAATGTACCAAACGCGACTTTCATGCTGATTTATGATGCAACAAGATTCGGTCTAGCACAGTTACATCAATTAAGGGGACGTGTTGGGCGAGGATCCGATCAATCATATTGTGTATTGCTCGCTAATCCGTCTACAGAAGAAGGAAAGATGCGGATGCAGTCGATGACAGAAACGAACGATGGATTTATTTTAGCTGAAAAGGATTTGGAGCTGCGCGGATCGGGAGATATTTTTGGCAAGAAGCAAAGTGGAATGCCAGAATTTAAAATGGCAGACTTGGTTCATGATTTCAAAGCACTCTCTATAGCGCGCGAGGATGCGGAGCGCTTGTTGAATTCAGGTGCGTTTTGGACAAATGATGAATATGCTACGCTACGCGGACGTTTAGAACAGTCAGGTGCACTCACTGATAAGCGTATAGATTGATAGAAGTGCAACGTAGTAAATTGATAACCGCTTGCAATCTGATTTACCTCTTTATATACTTAGTATTAATACCAAGTGCTAATCTGAAGGGGTGTAGTAATTGAGAGTTCCGAAACAGGAGAGGCAACAATTACTCGTAAAGCTGCTTAAAGAAGATCCTTTTCTAACAGATGAAGACATTGCCAGGCATTTTTCTGTCAGCATTCAAACCGTGCGGCTAGATCGTTTAGAGTGTCATATTCCCGAATTACGAGAGCGGTTGAAATCCGTAGCGTCACAACAAATGTCAGGTACAGTGAAGTCTATGCAAGCAGAAGAAATATTTGGAGAAATTATTGATGTGGAATTGGACGATAAAGCAATTTCGATCTTTGACGTACAGGATGTGCATGTGTTTAAACGAAATGGCATTGCCAGAGGTCATCATTTATTTGCGCAGGCGAACTCATTAGCTGTAGCAGTCTTGGATGATGATTTGGCTTTGACAGTCCGTTCTTCACTGCACTTTCAAAAGCCGGTGAGAGCTGGTGATCGTGTAGTGTCTCGTGCTACTGTGCGCAAAGAAACCTTGAAAAATAAAAGTACGGTCGTCGATGTCCTGTCAACAGTGGAAAGTGAGCCTGTTTTTTCAGGAGAGTTTCAGATGTACCGTACCACAAAAAAAGGCGGGTAATTACATATGATTATTGCAGTAGATGCAATGGGTGGAGATAACGCACCCGGAGAAATTGTTAAGGGAGTATTGCAGAGCCTTCATGCATTTGATGACATAACGATACATATATTTGGTGATGAGCAAAAAATGGCACCATTCCTTGAAACACATCCGCGCCTTCAAGTAGTACACTGCTCTGAAGTCATTGAACCTGATGATGAGCCCGTGCGTGCAATTCGAAAGAAAAAAGATGCATCTATGGTCCGTATGGCGCAAGCGGTGAAAGATGGAAAGGCTCAGGCATGTGTGTCAGCTGGTAATACAGGTGCTCTCATGTCGGCAGGACTCTTTATTGTAGGTCGCTTAGATGGTATCCAAAGACCCGCACTGGCACCGACGTTACCGACGATCAACGGCAGTGGTTTTGTGTTGTTAGATGTAGGAGCGAACTCAGATAGCAAACCTACACAGTTAGCACAGTTTGCTGTCATGGGCAGTATCTATGCGGAAAAAGTGCGCGGAATCGACAAGCCGCGTGTAGGGCTATTGAATATTGGAACAGAACCCGGAAAAGGTAATGAGCTGACAAAACACGCCTATGAAGAGTTGCAAGCTGCACCTATTAATTTCGTTGGTAATGTGGAGTCGCGTGATTTGTTGAATGGTGTGGCAGATGTCGTTGTCACAGACGGTTTTACAGGAAACATGGTGTTGAAAACTATTGAAGGTACTGCGATGAATGTATTCTCCATGATTAAAGATGTGTTTATGTCTTCAATGAAAACCAAGCTTGCCGCTGGATTAGTGAAAGATGATCTCAAAGGTTTGAAGAAGAAAATGGATTACTCGGAGTATGGCGGAGCGGGTTTATTTGGCTTGAATCATCCTGTCATCAAAGCGCATGGTTCATCAAATGCCAACGCGCTTTTTAATGCAGTTCGCCAAGCAAGAACCATGGTACAATACCAAGTATGCGAAACGATTAAAAAAACAATCGGAGAGGAAGAGGAATCTTGAGTAAACTGGCATTTGTTTTCCCGGGACAAGGCTCACAAGCAGTAGGGATGGGGAAAGTATTCACAGAGAAGAACGAAACGTGTAATGAATTCATGCAAAAAGCCGATAAAGCTCTTGGTTTTGAACTGAGCACTTTGATGCTCGAAGGCCCTCAAGATGAATTGACGTTAACTTATAATGCTCAACCAGCTCTACTTACAGTGGGTGCGATGATCGCAGCACGTTTGGAAGAAGAAGGCATTACGCCAGACTATACAGCAGGACATAGTCTAGGCGAGTATACAGCTCTAGTTGAATCCAAAGTTCTTTCATTCGAAGATGCGGTAGTGGCTGTTCATAAAAGAGGTCTGTACATGAATGATGCCGTACCAGCAGGTAAAGGTGCCATGGCGGCCATACTAGGAATGGATCGTGACGTATTGGAGTCGATTACAGCGAACATTACAGAGTCGGGACATCCTGTACAACCAGCCAACTTAAACTGCCCTGGCCAAATCGTTATTTCGGGTGCAAAAGAAGGTGTGGACAAAGCATGTACTGCCTTGAAGGAGGCGGGTGCGAAACGTGCATTGCCATTGAATGTAAGTGGACCTTTCCATTCTGTTCTCATGCAACCAGCAGCAGGAGAATTACAAAAGACGCTTGAAGGCATTGATATGAAAGATGCGAAAATCCCTGTTATTGCAAACGTCACAGCAGACGAAGTAACAAAGCAGGACGAAATAAAGAAATTACTAGTTGAACAATTGTACTCACCCGTACGCTGGGAAGAGTCTATTGAAAAACTACTTGAATTGGGTGTTACTCGTTTCATAGAATGTGGACCTGGAAAGGTATTGAGCGGATTAATCCGTAAAATAGACCGTACAGCTAAAGTGTACCCAGTATACGATGAAGAAACACTTGAGAAGTTGCTTGAAGAAGCGAAAGGATGGTCATGATGGGAAGATTCGATGGAAAAACGGCAGTAGTTACAGGAGCATCCAGAGGGATTGGGCGCACTGTTGCTTTACGCTTAGCTTCAGAAGGTGCTAAGGTAGTCGTTAATTATAGCGGTAGCCAAGATCGAGCAGAAACGGTCGCAGAGGAAATTCGATCTGCGGGTGGAGAAGCACTCGTCTTTCAAGCGAATGTTTCTGACGCTGATCAAGTGAAAGCTATGATGGATGAGACAATTAAACAATTTGGTAGTATTGACATCCTCGTGAATAACGCTGGCATCACACGAGATAATTTATTGATGCGCATGAAGGAAGACGAGTGGGATGATGTATTATCGATTAACTTAAAAGGTGTATTCCTATGCACAAAAGCTGTTACGCGCCAAATGATGCGTCAGCGTGCAGGAAGAATCGTGAATATGGCTTCGGTTGTAGGTGTTGCAGGAAATGCAGGGCAAGCAAATTATGTGGCAGCAAAAGCGGGCGTTATTGGTTTGACAAAAACAACTGCAAAAGAATTGGCAGCGCGTAATATTTTAGTGAATGCTGTTGCTCCAGGATTCATTACAACTGATATGACGGATGAATTGGGCGATGATATGAAAGAGCAATTATTGTCAACGATTCCTTTAGGCAAGCTTGGAAGTGCGGAAGATGTAGCGAGCGTCGTCGCATTCTTACTATCCGATGAAGCGAAATATATTACCGGTCAGACTATCAATGTAGACGGCGGTATGGTGATGTAAATGTACTACTTCTTTTAAAGCGCCGTTTATGGTTGCGTAACGAGGGGACTACCCTCTATAATTCAATAGTAGCTAATGAGCTGACTTTGGCCTTGAGAGGAGGTGACTATGTTGTCAACAGTACTTGAGCGCGTAACAAAAGTAGTTGTCGACCGTCTAGGTGTCGATGAAAGCGAAGTAAAACCTGAAGCTTCTTTCCGTGAGGATCTTGGAGCTGATTCACTAGATGTAGTAGAACTTGTTATGGAATTTGAAGATGAGTTTGAAACGGAAATTTCTGATGACGATGCAGAGAAAATTGCAACTGTCGGAGATGCAGTAACGTACATTACAGAAAAAGTAGGCGAATGACCTTATTGGTGAGACACTTTCTTCCTTTCGTCTGAAAAGGAGAAAGCGTCTCTTTTCGCTTTACACGTGTGTACAGACTATTAATAGATGAGAGGCAGAGTAGTTTATGAAAAATAAAAGAAATTCGAAAGAAACCGCATCACACCCTACATTGCCACAAGCTGTACGCGAGAAATTCACCAAGCTCCAGCAGGAATTAGGCGTTCAATTCCAGGATGAGAAATTATTGTATAATGCATTTACCCATTCATCCTATGTCAATGAACATCGCCGAAAGAAGTTTTCTGATAATGAACGATTAGAATTCCTAGGAGACGCTGTATTGGAACTTGGAGTATCTAAATTTTTATTCCGTACAGAACCGGCAAAAAGCGAAGGGGAACTGACGAAACTTCGTGCAGCGATTGTTTGTGAGCCATCACTTGTTAAGTTTTCGAATGAATTGAACTTTGGAGATTATATTCTTCTGGGTAAGGGTGAAGAACTAACTGGTGGAAGAATGCGTCCTGCATTACTGGCGGATGTATTTGAAGCGTATATCGGTGCGTTGTACTTGGATCAGGGCATGGAAGTTGTTGAAGAGTTTCTAAAACGAATCGTTTTTCCGAAAATTAGTATCGGAGCTTTTTCGCATGTGACAGATTATAAGAGTCGTCTGCAAGAATTGGTGCAGCAAAAAAATAACGGACCCCTTCACTATGAAGTTATTGAAGAAAAAGGTCCTGCACATGCGAAAAAGTTTGTTACCGTAGTTAATCTCAATGAACAACAACTTGGAAAAGGAATTGGGAAATCCAAGAAAGAAGCGGAACAGGAAGCTGCCCGTCGTGCGATAGAACATTTATTGATGCAGACAACCGAAGGGGAGAACTAATCGTGTTTTTGAAAAGGCTGGAAATCGCAGGCTTTAAATCTTTCGCGGAAAAGATTCATGTTGATTTCGTACCAGGAGTAACGGCCATTGTAGGACCTAACGGAAGCGGAAAAAGTAATATTATCGATGCGATTCGCTGGGTGCTCGGTGAACAATCCGCAAAATCATTGCGCGGTAGTAAAATGGAAGATGTCATTTTTGCAGGCAGTGATTCCCGCAAAGCAGTTAATTTTGCAGAAGTCACACTCATATTGGATAATACACAAAATCTATTTCCGCTTGACTACACTGAAATCAGTGTAACTAGAAGAGTTTTTCGATCCGGAGATAGTGCATATCTGCTAAACGGTCAGACTTGCAGGTTAAAAGATATCACCACGCTATTTATGGATTCAGGGTTAGGAAAAGAGGCTTTCTCCATTATTTCGCAAGGTCGGGTTGATGAAATATTGAATAGTCGTGCTGATGAAAGACGCAATGTCTTTGACGAAGCAGCAGGTGTCTTGAAATATAAAACACATAAACTGCAAGCAGAGCATAAATTATTTGAGACGACCGATAATTTGGATCGTGTACTGGATATATTAAAAGAAATCGATGATCGACTCATTCCTCTTCAAAAAGAAGCAAGTTTGGCGCGTAAAGCTTCTGATCTGCGTTCAGAACTTCGGGAAGCTGATGTTCGTCTACTTCATCACGACGCCTCTGCTTTACAACAGCAAATTTCTGAAAAGACGGCAGTTGTAAAAAATGATGAATTAGAATTGCGAAAGACTTCCGATGACCTTACACAATATGAACAAGAATTGGACTTTGACAAAAAAGGCCTTAAGAAAGTAGAGCATCAACTGGATGAATATCAAAACGAATTGATCAAACAGGCAGCAGAAGCTGAAAAGTGGGAAGGCAGAAGATTGCTATCCGTTGAAAAGACCCGCAATACGAAGCAACAAGTGGAGCGCATTGAAAAAGAGTTGCTTACTGCAGAACAAGCACAACAAATGGCTAAAGATAAACTTCATTCTATGCAGATGAAGCAGAAAACTGCTCAGCATGAACTTGAAGAAGCGACGAAAGAAAGTAAGCAAGTCACGGCCATGTTAAACAGTTCATTAAAAGAAACCGAACAGCAAATTGAACAATTGAAATCCGTCTACATTGAGCGTCTCAATGAAGAGGCGACTGTACGAAGTGAAATCAAGCATGTAGAAGAGCGACTTCAGGGAGAGAAATCTTCCACAGAGAAGATCACGGTTCAAACTACCTTGCTTTCCGAACGCAAACAACAACTTGCGAAAGAACAGCAGGAAAAGATTAAAGAAAAAAATAGTGTTCAGCAACAGCTTGACGAGCTAGAGAAGTCAGCTAGAGCTTGTCATCAACAACTTACAGAAGAAGAGCAACGTCTATCTACCCAACAGCAGTTTCTGCAAAAAGCATTGCGTAAACAATCCGAAATGCAAGGAAGACTTCGTGCTCTGGAAAGTCTTGAAAAGGACTTTTCAGGGTTCTATTCAGGTGTCAAAGAAGTACTTCATGCGAAGCAGCAACAACGGATACAGGGCATCGAAGGAGCTGTAGTGGAACTCATTACAACAGAACCAGCCTACACAAAAGCAATCGAAACAGCACTTGGTGGTGCCATGCAGCATATTATTACCACGACTGAGCGTGATGCAAGACGAGCTATCGGTTATTTAAAAACGAAAAATTTCGGTCGCGCTACGTTTCTTCCAATGGATATTTTAAAGCCGCGTGAACTTCCTATGAATAGCCGGCAAGTGCTCACGCAACAGCAAGGTTTTATCGGAACAGCATTTGAACTCATTCAGACATCTGCGGCATATGAGTCGGTTGCTAAAAATTTACTAGGTCAAACGATTATCGCCAGTGATTTAGAGGCTGCATCAGGTTTAGCGAAAACAATAGGACACCGCTATCGCATAGTGACGCTGGACGGAGATATAATAAATGCAGGCGGTTCATTGACAGGTGGCGGGGCGAAAGGCCAATCCACGCTTTTTTCACGTAAGGCGGAGCTAGAGACTCTCGCAAATCAATTGCAGCAAATGGATGAGTCTATTCAACAGGCTACTGCACAGACGTCTGAAACGCGTAATCTCGTTGGAGCGAGTTTACATCTTCGTGATCAATTACGCGTAAAATTAGAAGAAATCCAACAGAAAAAGTCTCTTATTCAGTCATCTTTACAAGAAACGGAAATGGAAATGCGTTCTGTTGAAATGGAAATATCCACAATTGAAATCGGACACACAGATACAGTTTCTGCCGAAAAACAGTTATCGACTAAAAAACAAGAGCTACAAACTCGTCATGAAGCATTAAAAATCGAACTTCAAGAGATGTTGGAAAAGTTGGAAGGTTTGGAAAGACTAGTAGAGAACCGACGAGAAGAACAACAATCTCTACAGAAGAGATTGCATGACTTACAACAAAAAAGCGCCGTATTGAAAGAGCAAAATGCCTATCATACAAGCGGTATGTTGGAAACCGTCACCCAATTAGATGAATTGGAACGGACAATAAGCCAATTGCGAGAAGAACAGCAATATGTGCAAGAAGTTGTAATAGGTAAGGAATTAACGCCTGAGGAAATAGATAAGCAAAGTCAACAAGCGAATGAAGCAAAACAAACATTGCAAAAAACGATCGAGACGGAAAAAGCTAAGCGTGTTCAGCAAGCAAAGCATGTTCACGATCAAGAACAACGTATTAAAACGATTAGACAACAAGTAAGTACTATTTCTGAGCGACTGAACACATTGAGGATTCAGTTATCCAGACTCGAAACACAGTATGAAACGGTTAGAGATCGTTTGGATGAAGAATACGGCTTGCGACCGAATGAACTGCAGATTGAGCCGGTGGATATTCCGCTACTTCGCAAAACAGTGGAAGATTGTAAGCGACAACTAGCCACGATAGGACCTGTCAATCCGAATGCGATTCAAGAATTTGAAGAAGTTTCAGAACGTCATGAGTTTTTACAATCACAGCGTAATGATTTAGTCGAAGCTAAAAATACGTTACAAGAAGCCATGGCAGAAATGGATCAGGAAATGAAGAGCCGGTTCGAGACAACATTTGAAGCAATTCGTAGTCATTTTCGTCGCGTGTTTAAGGATATGTTTGGTGGTGGGGAAGCGGATCTTGTATTAACGGATCCAAACAACTTACTTACGACTGGAATTGATATCATGGCACGACCTCCGGGGAAAAAATTACAGAATTTGCGTCTGTTATCAGGAGGGGAACGTGCATTAACGGTTATTTCTTTGTTGTTCTCTATTTTAGAAGTTCGTCCTGTGCCTTTTTGCATTCTCGATGAAGTAGAAGCGGCACTGGATGAAGCGAATGTCGTACGATATAGTAATTATTTGAGGAAGGTTTCGGATCAGACACAATTCATTGTGATCACGCATCGAAAAGGCACGATGGAAGGTGCGGACGTCTTATATGGCATTACGATGCAAGAGTCGGGTGTCTCGAAATTACTTTCTGTTAAACTATCTGAAGTGCCAGAGGAAATCAGTAGCTAAGGAGTGAAGTGAATGTCTTTCTTTAAGAAGATAAAAGATAAAATATCAGGAACAAACGAAGTGGTAGCAGAGAAGTTCAAAGATGGACTGACAAAGACACGCGATTCATTTACATCGAAAGTTAATGATTTAGTATTTAGGTTCCGTGTCGTCGATGAAGAATTCTTCGAAGAATTGGAAGAATTATTACTCCAAGCAGACGTAGGCTTCGAAACGGTTATGGAATTGATTGATTTGCTGAAAGAAGAAGTGCAACGTAAAAATATCAAGGACACTTCAGGTATGCAATCATTAATATCTGAGAAGCTTGTAGAAATTTACAATACAGGTGAAGAAGTTTCTAGTGAACTGAATATCGAAGAAGGAAGACTAAACGTAATTTTAATGGTCGGTGTGAACGGTGTGGGGAAAACAACAACGATCGGAAAAATGGCTGCCCGCCTTACGAAAGAGGGAAAAACTGTTATGCTAGCTGCCGGTGATACATTCCGCGCAGGCGCCATTGAACAGCTTGTTGTCTGGGGAGAACGTACGGGTGTAGAGGTTGTACGTCAGGCAGAAGGTTCGGATCCAGCTGCAGTTATCTTTGATGCTGTGAAGGCGGCTAAGAAGCGTAATGTTGATGTGTTAATCTGTGATACAGCAGGTCGCTTACAAAACAAAGTGAACTTGATGAATGAGCTAGAAAAAGTACACCGCGTCATTGGCCGAGAAATTGAAGACGCTCCACATGAAGTATTATTGGCGTTAGATGCGACGACTGGACAGAACGCGTTAATCCAAGCGCAGACATTTAACGACGCGACGAATGTCACAGGGATTGTATTGACCAAGCTAGATGGTACAGCGAAAGGCGGTATTGTATTAGCTATTCGTAATAAGCTCGATATTCCAGTGAAATATGTAGGTCTCGGTGAAGGCATCGATGATTTACAACCTTTCGATCCGGTGAAATATGTTTATGGATTGTTTGCGAACGGATTGGAAATGGAAGAAACTGAAGACGATGAAAACGAAGTTGAAGAAGACAAGTAAAATCACTTGACGGCATTACAAGCGCACGATAGTATAGAATAGTGGCTGAAGGAGGTCGTGATCTTGCTTGAAAAAACGACAAGAGTGAACTTCCTCTTTGATTTTTATCAATCATTATTAACTGACAAACAACGTTTATATATGCAATTATATTATTTGGATGATCTTTCTCTCGGTGAAATCGCTGAGCAGTATGGCGTATCGAGACAGGCTGTGTATGACAATGTGAGACGGACTGAGGCTATGCTCGAAGATTACGAGAAGAAACTCAATCTGTTTGAAAAGCATGAAGGTCGACTTGAAATTATAGAGCTACTGGAAGAAATGGCTCCTAGTCAAAACTCCAGTCACTTCATGAAATTGCTACATACCTTAAAGGATTTTGAATAGGGGGGATTGTCTATGGCATTTGAAGGTCTAGCCGAACGCCTGCAAGGAACTATGAATAAAATTACAGGCAAAGGTAAAATTAACGAAGCTGACGTAAAAGAAATGATGCGTGAAGTGCGTTTTGCACTAATTGAAGCAGACGTTAACTTGAAAGTCGTTAAACAATTTGTCAAGACGGTCAGCGAGCGCTCAGTGGGTCAGGACGTAATGAAAAGTTTGACACCTGGTCAGCAGGTAGTGAAAATCGTAAAAGACGAATTAACGAATTTGATGGGTGGAGAACAAAATCCTATTCAATTCGCACGTAAATCGCCTACAGTCATCATGATGGTAGGTTTGCAAGGTGCTGGTAAAACAACGTCTACTGGTAAATTAGCCACAGTTCTACGTAAAAAGCATAATAAGAAACCTTTGCTTGTGGCTGCGGATGTATATCGCCCAGCAGCGATTCAACAACTTGAAACATTAGGGAAACAGATTACAGTACCCGTGTTTTCTATGGGAACCGATCAATCGCCTGTTGAAATTGCCAAACAAGCAATGGTAGAGGCAGAACGTGAGCATAATGATGTTGTAATCATTGATACTGCAGGTCGACTCCATGTGGATGAAGCACTTATGCAGGAACTGAAAGATATTCGTGAACTGACTAATCCTGATGAAATATTCCTCGTAGTGGATGCGATGACAGGTCAAGATGCAGTCAATGTCGCGAAAAGTTTCGATGATACACTTGGAATCACTGGCGTCATCTTGACAAAACTTGATGGGGACACACGTGGGGGTGCGGCATTATCTATTCGTACCGTTACAGAAAAACCAATCAAATTTGTCGGTATGGGTGAAAAGATGGATGCGCTTGAACCATTCCATCCAGAACGTATGGCGTCACGAATTTTAGGTATGGGCGATGTCATGTCATTGATTGAAAAAGCGCAGGAAAACGTCGATGAAAATAAAGCGAAAGAGTTAGAGCAGAAATTGCGTACTCAAAGCTTTACGCTAGATGACTTTCTTGATCAAATGCAACAAGTAAAGAAAATGGGGCCACTCGACGAAATTCTGAAAATGATGCCGGGTGCGAACAAAATCAAAGGACTTGACAATGCTAAAGTGGATGAGAGTCAGATGGGTCGTGTGGAAGCAGTCATTTACTCTATGACGCTTGCTGAACGGGAAAACCCGGAAATTATTAATGCGAGCCGCAAAAAAAGAATTGCTACAGGTTCTGGAACTTCCACTCAAGAAGTCAACCGTTTGCTGAAGCAGTTTGAGGAAATGAAGAAAATGGTTAAGCAAATGACCAATATGCAACAAAAAGGTAAGAAGAAAGGTAAAATGCCTGGTTTTGATGCGTTTTTTAAATAAAATAGAAGGTGTTAAGAAAAAACACTTTACAAACAAATAAAACCTTGGTAATATACTATCTTGTGTGAAACTATTCGGAGGTGTAGATAATAATGGCAGTTAAAATTCGTCTAAAACGTATGGGAGCTAAGAGATCTCCTTTTTATCGTATTGTAGTAGCTGATGCACGTGCACCACGTGACGGCCGTCAAATCGATCAGGTTGGTACATACAACCCGCTTACAAAGCCAGCAACAGTTGAAATCAACGAAGAATTGGCTTTGAAATGGCTTCAAGATGGAGCTAAACCATCTGATACAGTTCGTAACTTGTTCTCTGAGCAAGGTATCATGGAAAAATTCCATAACGCTAAATACAGCAAGTAATTTGGAGGGGTGGACATGAAGCAGCTGATTGAAACAATTGTAAAACCGTTAGTCGATTACCCGGACGACGTGAAAGTGGTAGCTGAAGAACAGTCTCAACGAGTTGTTTATCAGTTATCAGTGAATGCGGAAGATATGGGTAAAGTGATCGGGAAGCAAGGTCGTGTGGCAAAAGCGATCCGTACGATTGTTTACTCAGCAGCAGGCGGCCACCACGGCAAAAAAGTGTATTTGGATATCTTGGATTGATCCAAAAGGAAGGAGCCCCGGTTCCTTCCTTTTTTGCACATATAAATACTTTTATTTATATAACGGAGGCGAAATAATGGAATGGTTTAATGTAGGCACGATTGTGAATACGCATGGTATTAAAGGTGAAGTTCGTGTGATGTCCAAAACAGATTTCCCGGATGAGCGATATGAAGTGGGAAGTGAGCTTGCGATCTTCATGCCAAAAAGCAAGGCACCTACGTTTGTGAAAGTGATTAGTCACCGTAAGCATAAAAATTTCGATTTACTTATGTTTGAAGGCTATCCAAATATCAATGATGTCGAGAAGTTCCGCGACGGTGTAATCAAAGTATCGGAGAAAGAATTGACAGAACTCGAAGAAAATGAATTTTATTATCATGAAATCATCGGCTGCCGCGTGGTTACTGAAACAGGTGAAGAAATCGGTACGGTTACAGAAATTATTGAAACAGGTGCCAATGACGTATGGGAGGTAACGCCTGCTGAAGGCAAGCCGCATTATATCCCATATATCGAAGATGTGGTAAAGGATATCGATATTGACGAGCAAATCATTAAAATTGAATTGATGGACGGATTGCTTTCATGATGAAAATCGACGTTCTTTCATTGTTTCCAGAAATGTTTGAAGGTGTACTTCAATCTTCCATCATGAAAAAAGCGCAAGAACAGCAAGCCGCATCGTTTACAGTCACGGATTTTCGTGACTACTCAACAAACAAACATAAAAAAGTGGATGATTATCCGTACGGTGGCGGTGCAGGAATGGTACTGAAACCTGAACCTCTCTTTGCGGCTGTAGAAGCCGTCACGAACACAAGTAACAGTAAGCCCCGCGTGATCTTAATGTGTCCACAAGGCGAACGATTCACGCAGAAGAAAGCAGAAGAACTTGCGAAAGAGCAACATCTAGTTTTTATCTGTGGACATTACGAAGGATATGATGAGAGAATTCGTGAACATTTGGTTACGGATGAAATATCACTAGGTGACTTCGTGTTGACGGGCGGGGAAGTTGCTTCTATGGCGATCATTGATAGTGTAGTGCGGTTACTCCCTGACGTTCTAGGCAATGATCAATCGGCTGTCCACGACTCGTTTTCAACGGGTATGTTAGAACATCCGCAATACACTCGGCCAGCAACGTTCAACGGCCTTGAAGTGCCT